>NZ_KV802472.1:0-36048 GCF_001810695.1 Corynebacterium sp. HMSC065D07 | reverse complement strand
TGTTGGTGGATTCTAAGACGCCGCGCATGTTGGCGATCGTGGTGGCATCGTCAGTTATGGAAAGGGTGTTGGGGCCTTGTGCGCGGTAGGTGATGCGCACGCCTGGTTTGGCTATGCGTTTGGAGCGGAGTTCTTTCAGTCGTGTGGCGGCGACGGTGGGGATGCGGTGTGCGGGTGTTCCTGCGAGTTTGATTCGCAGGTTCCAGGCGTCGAGGGTTTTCTTCACCTTCGCGGTGTAGGACTCGATGAGTGTGAGGGTGCCGAGGCTGTGGCGTTGTTGAAGTGCTGCGGTCCGGGCTTTGCGTTGTTTGCCTCTGAAGCGGGTGGGGCCGAAGTACACCTGGTTAAGGTTTGCAAGCTCGGCGGCATCGGAAGCAGAAGCGCCGAGTGCGCGGAGCTCGTCGGGTGAGCCAGGAATGTTTTCCACCAGCGCAATCCCCGAATTGCGAAGGCGGATGTAGGTTTCGATATCCCCCATGAGCACAGAGACTAAAACAGCACCGTAGGCCCCGCAACCGGAAGAAGAAACTACCTGGTCTTAGCCTACGCAGGAGCCGGTTGGGGTGGCGTCGACAAGCTGCGTGACGTCACCCACGTGGCCGCGCACCTCGTCCGCGGTAAGCGCATAGCCCGTATCGGAATCCTCAACGGAGGCACCAAACACAACGCCCAGTACCTGACCCTCCGGGTTGATCATCGGACCGCCGGAATTGCCCTGCCGGATGCTACCGCGCACCGTGTAGGCATCGCGCTCCACGCGGCCCGTGGAGTAGATATCCGGACCAGCAATGGTCAGGCGATCCCGCACGCGCGCCGGCTCCGCAGTAAACGGCCCCGACTGCGGGAAGCCCAAGACGATGGCATCGTCCCCGGTAGCAGCCGCTTGTTCCGCCCACGGCAAAGGATCCAATCCCAGGCCCGGGCTATGCAGCACAGCAATGTCTACGTCCGAGTTGTAATACACCACGTCCGCTTCCTTGAGGCCAAGGACCGTATCCAGGCGAACCTTATCCGTGCCCGCCACAACGTGGGCGTTCGTGATGACGTAGTCCGGCTCCGTCACAAAGCCCGAGCCCATGAGGCGGCGCGAGCATGCCTCAGCATCACCCAGCACGTGAATGACGGAAGGCCGCACGCGTTCTGCAAGTTTGGGATCCCCAATGTTTACCGCCGGCGCATCCACCTCGACATCGGCGCCAGATCGCTGCCAGGGCGATACCAACGGCGGCAACCCGGACTCGTTGAGGAGCGCAGCCAAGCCATTCGGCAGCGCCGCCAGGCGCGAAGGCGCCACCGCATTCAGCGAGCTCAGCACACGCGATTCACGCAGCGCCTGCCCCGGCTGGCCGCCCAGGTTGGAGGCCAAGGGCAAGGACACCAGCCAAATCACCACGATGGCCGCCGCGGCTTGGAAGACCGCGCCAATCGACGAATCCACGCGCTGCCCCGAGCGGGTTCGCATGCGGTCCCGCAGAGCCATGCCAAGCGACGTCCCCACCAGCTGCCCCAGCCCCACCAGCAAAATCAGCACGCCGACAGCCAGCAAAAAGCGCACGGCCGCCTGGTCCGTCAGCCCCATCACCAGCGGGGCAACCACGGTTCCTAAGACCAACCCCGCAATGATTCCCACCGCTGCGAGGACCGCCGCTAAAGCGCCCTGCCGCCAGCCCACGCGCACGGCGAGGAGCACGGCAATAACGATAAGGATGTCAACAGCTAGGGACACAGAGGAATTACTTTCTTAAGGGCTAAAGGGCAGAAACTAGCCTATCTTCTCATTATTCAAAGAGCGATTGAGTGAGTCACGCAGATCATGAACCATATTCTTATCCCATTCCACGCTCCAGCCCGCATGGTCCATCAGCCCGGAGAGCACTCCCGCGGTAAACCCCCACACCACGTATCCCCGTGCCCGGAAGGCCGGCCCCTTCCAGCGGCTAAACCCCACCATCATGCGGTTGGCCGGATCCGCCAGCTCGCGCAGCGGGACGGTGAAGACATCATCGGTCTCCGCCGGGCTCGCCGGCCACACGGTGCCCGGTTCATGCCAATACGCCAGGACCGGGCTCACGGTGTTGCCGGTAGCCCGGATGTCCAGCTTGCCCCACTGCTCAAGAGGGGTGACCGTGGAGCGGTCGAGGCCGGTTTCTTCCTCGGCTTCGCGCAGGGCGACGTCGACAAGCGAGGCGTCCCCCTCCTCCCTACGCCCGCCGGGAAAGGCAATTTGGCCGGAGTGCGAGCGCATCGACGGCGAGCGGTGCGTGAGCAGCACCTCACCATCCTCAAAACTGGTGCCCTTCAGCAGCACCAACACTGCCGATTCACGCCGGCGCTTAGCGGCCGGGACATGCCGAATGAGACGTTCTTGGACCTTGTCTGTATCAACCCCGAGCGCCGGGCGCAGCCACTCCGGGGCATGAGCAGGAAAGAGGCGGCTCACTTGAGAACCTCCTCGACGGCCTCCTCCAAATCTTCTGCGGAGTCGAACGGCTTCACAAACTTCTCCTCCACCGTGCCATCGCGCACCACCAGGGTGATGGGGATAACGCCCGGCAACCCGAGCTCACCTGCGAAGGCGCCGTCATCGTCTTGGTAGCTGGGGATATCAACCTGCAGATCGCTGAGAAGAGCGGCCCCGTTGGCAGCGTTCGCATCCGCATGCACGCCAACGACATTCCACGTCGGGTGCGCTCGCGCAAGGTCTTCGAAGAAGGGCAGCTCCGTGCGGCACGGTTCGCACCACCACGCCCACACAGTGACGATCTGGACGTTCTTGGCCGCCGCAGTACCGGCCGCACCCAAGCACGGAAGGTCCACACCCGCAAGCGGTCCCTCGGGGCATTTGGGGCGCTTGGCCACCTCTTGCTCCTGTGCCTCGGGGAGGGCGACCTCCGGTTCATCATTCTCAAGCAGGTTCACCACGCCGACGAATGCGAGCGCCGCCAGCGCGATAATGGCAGCGATGCTCGCCTTCACGTATCCGGGCCACCGAGAATATTGGCTCATTGCTCCACCTTAACCTCGCGAGGGGCACCATGGGGCGAGGACGCAGGCCGCGCACTGCGGCTTCCGCGCGGTGCACACGCGCCGTCCATGGAGAATGAGGCGGTGCGAAAACACGGTTTGTTCAGCTTCGGGCACGCGCTTAGCGACGTCCTTCTCAATCGCCCTCGGGGTCTTCGCCTCGGTCAATCCAAGACGCCGGCTCAGGCGCGTGACGTGGGTATCCACCGTGATCCCCGGCAGGCCGAAGGCATTGCCGCGCACCACCAGCGCGGTCTTGCGCCCGACGCCGGGCAGGGAGGTGAGCTCGTCGATGCCGCGGGGCACCTGCCCATCGAAGTCCGCGACGAGCTTTTCTCCGATGCCTAACAGGTGGCCGGCCTTCGTGCGTTGGAATCCGAGCGGGCGGAGGATGCGCTCGAGGTCAGCGCGGTTCGCGGCCGCATAGTCCGGCGCGGAGGTATAGGTAGCAAAGAGCTCCGGGGTGACCTGGTTGACGCGGGCATCCGTGCACTGTGCGGAGAGCACCGTAGCAATAAGTAGCTCGAGCGGCGTGGTGAAATCTAGCTCGCAATCGGCGTCGGGGTATTCATCCGCCAAGGCGGTACGAATATGAACGATGCGAGCGGCCTCGTCAGCGTCATCGTGGTGCACGGGAAGGTCAGGGGACATAAAAGAGATCTTAGTGACGGCGGCTAGAATGGGAAGCATGATTTCGCTCGTCATCTTTGTGCCGCTGTGCCTCGCGCTGTTTGCCATCCTCATGGAGAAACTTGAGGCGACGGCCTTCGAAAACTAAATAGCCCATTCAAGGCGTGTGATTATTTTTCACGTTGGTGGAAATAGTGACTAATTACACTGTATGATATTGTGCAGTGCCTCGTGGCGCACTGGAGACTAGGTGCGTCAAATCAAACCAAACCAGCTTGTGTCCCAGTGTTTTCCGGGCTGCGCAGGCTTTAAGGAGTAACAGTGGAAGGCGTACAGGACATTCTCTCCCGCGCTGGCATTTTCCAGGGCGTCGATCCGGTAGCAGTACAGAACCTTATTGAGCAGATGGAAACCGTCCGTTTCCCGCGCGGCACCACCATTTTCGAGGAAGGTGAGCCGGGAGACCGCCTCTACATCATCACCTCGGGCAAGATTAAGCTCGCCCGCCACGCCCCGGATGGCCGCGAGAACCTGCTGACCGTGATGGGCCCGTCCGACATGTTCGGTGAGCTCTCCATCTTCGATCCGGGCCCGCGTACCTCTTCCGCAGTGTGCGTCACCGAGGTCACCGCAGCCACGATGAACTCTGAGATGCTCAAGCAGTGGGTTGCCGATCACCCGGCGATTGCCCAGCAGCTGCTGCGCGTGCTGGCGCGCCGTCTGCGCCGCACCAACGCCAACCTGGCGGACCTCATCTTCACCGACGTGCCAGGCCGCGTGGCCAAGACCCTGCTGCAGCTGGCTAACCGCTTCGGTGTGCAGGAGGGCGGCGCGCTGCGCGTGAACCACGACCTCACCCAGGAAGAGATCGCCCAGCTCGTCGGCGCTTCCCGTGAGACCGTGAACAAGGCTCTGGCTACCTTCGCTCACCGCGGCTGGATCCGCTTGGAGGGCAAGTCGGTGCTCATCGTCGATACCGAGCACTTGGCCCGCCGCGCACGCTAGGCCTTAAAGGCCGAGCCCGCCTGTGCGGTCCTCGGCCTGAGGCTTGTCCTAACGCAAAATCCCCCGAGAATTTCTCGGGGGATTTTCCTATGTAGTGCTTTAGTTCTGAGCCGCGAGGTACTTCAGCGCGGTGCGCGTCGACTGCTCAGCTGCGTGACGCAGGACCGGATCGACATCGTCATACATCTCATCAACGAGAGTCTTGACGTCGACGTCCTCACCCAAGCGCCCACGGACTTCCTTGATCTGGTCCAGGCGGTGGTGACGGCGGTCAATGTACTTGCGGGCAACCGCGGAGGTGTCCTCCAAGTCCGGGCCGTGGCCCGGGAAGAGCGCCACATCCTTGCCGCGTTCTTCCAGAAGATCCAGGGTCTTCAGGTAATCAGCCAAGTCGCCATCCGTCTCAGACAACAGCACGGTGTGGCGACCTGCGATGGTGTCACCGGTCAGGATGCCCTCCAGGGTGGAGTTCTTCGCTTCCGCGGACCACACAAAGAAACAGGTGGAATCTGCGGTGTGCCCCGGGGTGTGAACGACCTCAAGCTGCGGGGTGATGCCGTCGACGGTGATCACTTCTCCGTCGACAAGCGCGTCGCCTCCATTGCAGTAATTCGGATCGAAAGAGCGGATGGGAGCGCCGGTGAGCTGACGCAGGCGCTGGGCGCCTGATGCGTGATCATCGTGGCGGTGGGTAAGAAGGATCAGCGCAACCTCGCCCGCCTTCGCGGTCACGACGTTGAGATGACCTTCATCCTCCGGGCCCGGATCAACCACAATGGCGCGGGAATCTTCCCCAGCGCGGATGATCCACGTATTGGTGCCCTCCAAAGCGGTGTAACTGGGATTATCGCACAGCACGACACCGACGGACTGGCTCACGGGACGCAGTTGGCTATATGCAGGATGCTCCATGGTTCTAACCCTATCCGATTACTCAGCGATTTCTACGATGACTTCGATCTCAACGGGGGAATCTTTCGGTAGGACCGCTACCCCCACCGCGGAACGCGCGTGGATTCCGGCGTCTCCGAAGACCTCACCCAAGAAGTCGGAAGCACCATTGATGACCGCAGCTTGCTCAGTAAAGGAGGGGTCCGAAGCCACGAATCCAACCACCTTCACCACGCGGGTTACGTGGTCAAGGCCTACGAGACCATCGATTGCAGCCAAAGCGTTCAGCACGGCCACGCGTGCCAATTCTTGCGCCTTTTCTAGGCTAACCTCTGCGCCGACCTTGCCGGAAGCCGGCAATTCACCGCCCACAACGGGCAGCTGGCCAGAGGTCCACACCTGGTTTCCCGCGCGGGTAGCTGGGATATAGGACGCGAGGGGGACAGCGACAGAAGGCAGCTCGACGCCGAGCTCTTCAAGGCGGGCAAGCGCACCCATTAGGACTCCTCCACAGGACGCTTGAAATAGGCGACAACATTCTCCGGGTTCATACCCGGGGTGATGGTGACGAGCTCCCAGCCGTCCTCACCCCAGGAATCGAGGATTTGTTTCGTCGCGTGCGTAAGAACCGGCGCAGTGGCATATTCCCATTTAGTCATGGGCTCAATGCTACTAAATACCGATGAGTTCGCCACCCTCAGCGAGGTAATGGGCCCAGCTCGTGATGTGCGGGTTCTTGCGCAGAAGGGCGCGGCGCTGACGCTCCGTGAGGCCGCCCCACACGCCGAACTCCACGCGATTATCAAGCGCATCCGCGCGGCACTCATTGAGCACCGGGCAATGGCGGCAGATTACTGCAGCTTTACGCTGCTCAGCTCCTCGTACAAAGAGTGCATCAGGATCACCGTTGCGGCACTTAGCTTGGGTAACCCACTCACCACGCTCTGTGGTTAACGAGGCATTCTTTACCATTGCGGACCGTCCTGCACCTTTGACACTGACTGCCATGGCTAGGTAACTCCTTCCAAGCTCACCCCCGTCGAGCTCAAAGATCATGAATAACCCTCTACCCGACGGAATATTATGTACCCTTGGTAAGTCTATTCACAGACCGGTATACCTGTCTAACAGGTCACACTTTAGGGGGGTCTCCCGGATATCCTCCTAAACCACTAGTGTGTGGAGGGTGACTGTGATCAAATCCCTGGGAAAGCTCGTCCTGTCCACAGCACTGGTCGGCATCCTCATCGCGCTGGCCATCGCCCCCGTCGCTGGCGTCAGCGGTGTCGCCGTGGCCAGGACCAATGAGACGATGCAATCAGACGTCCAGGATCTCACCAACGGTGATACCCCCGGCGTGAGCACCATCTTGGATGCCAAGGGCAACCCCCTTGCGTATATCTATGAGCAGCGCCGCCATCCAGTGAAACCGGATGAGATCTCGGACGCCATGAAGAAGGCAGTGGTGGCTATCGAGGACCGCCGTTTCTATGAGCACGAGGGCGTCGACTTGCAGGGCAATGTCCGTGCGTTGTGGACCAACCTGGTTGCGGGCGGTGTCTCCCAGGGCGCATCCACGCTTGACCAGCAGTACGTAAAGAATTACCTCCTTTTGGTCAACGCGACTACCGACGAAGAACGTCAGGCCGCGACCGAACAATCCGTGGCCCGTAAGCTGCGCGAAATGCGCATGGCTACGGACATCGATGCCCGGCTCTCCAAGGATGAGATCCTCACCAACTATCTCAACCTCGTCCCCTTTGGAAACCACTCCTTCGGCGTTGAGGCCGCTAGCCGCACCTACTTCGGAACCGATGCCGCGCACCTCACCGTGCCGCAGGCTGCGATGCTCGCCGGCATGGTGCAATCCTCGGAATACCTCAACCCCTATACCAACGAGGAAGGCGTAACTGAGCGCCGCAACGTGGTGCTCCAAGCCATGGTTGACAACGGCTCCCTTTCCCAGGAGGACGCCGACGCCTTTTCCCAGCAGCCGCTCGGCGTGTTGGACAGCCCTGCAACCTTGGCTAACGGCTGCATCGGCGCGGGCGATCGCGGCTTCTTCTGCGACTATGTGCTGGAATACCTCAACGAAAAAGGCATCGACCGCGAGCACCTTGCGCGTGGCGGTCTGACCGTTAAGACCACGCTTGACCCCGACGTCCAAGACCAAGCGCTCAACGCAGTGCGAAGCAACACCGCCCCGGATGCGGCGGGCGTGGCGGAGGTCATGAACGTTATCAAGCCGGGCACCGATTCCCGCAAGGTCCTAGCCATGGTGTCGTCGCGCACCTATGGGCTCGACCTGAACAACAATGAAACCCTTCTGCCCCAGCCCAATTCTTTGGTGGGCAACGGCGCAGGCTCCGTGTTCAAACTCTTTACCGCCGCGGCCGCCCTGGAGGCGGGCTACGGCATCAAGGACAAGCTGGCCGTGCCCAATCGCTACGAAGCGGAAGGCCTGGGATACGGCGGCGCAGCTAACTGCCCGCCCAACAAGTACTGCGTGGAAAACTCCGGCAACTACGCCTCCACGATGACCATGCAGGACACACTGGCCTACTCCCCCAACACCCCCTTCATCCAGCTCACCGAGCAACTTGGCGTCGAGCGCCTGGTCGACATCGCCGTCAAGCTCGGCCTGCGTTCTTATGAAGAACCCGGCAGCTACGACGGCGAGTCCTCCATCGCCGACCACATTAAGGAATCCAATCTCGGCTCCTTCACGCTCGGCCCGACAGCAGTGAATGCACTGGAGCTGTCTAACGTGGGCGCGACGGTGGCGTCGCAAGGCATGTGGTGCGAGCCCAACCCCATCGAGGAAGTCACGGACTCCCACGGCAACGAGGTCTACCTCAAACACACGCCGTGCGAACGCGCAGTGGACAAGGAAGTGGCGAAGGCGCTGGAAAACAACATGACCGCCGATACCGAAAAGGGCACCGCCTCCGACTCTGCACGCGCTGCCGGCTTCAGTGGCCAGGCCGCCGCCAAGACCGGTACCACCGAGTCCAACCAGTCCTCGGCTTTCCTTGGATTCAACTCGGCAGTCGCTGCCGCACCGTACATCTACAACGACGGGACCACCACGAGCCCGCTGTGCACCGGCCCGGTACGCCAGTGCTCCAGCGGCAACCTCTTCGGTGGCAAGGAGCCGGCGGCGACGTTCTACACAATGGCCGCGCGCGTACCCGAGGCGCAGAAGGGCACGGTGCCCGATTATGACCGGGCCTACGACTCCGGCAAGGTTTCGCCGCTTATCGACGGCGTGAAGGGCAAGTCCGAAAGCCAAGCCCGTTCCGCGCTGGAGAAAGCCGGATACAAAGTCAGGACCGCCGAGGTCCCCGCGCCCGGCGTGGGCTATGGCAAGGTAGTTCGCGTCATCACCGGTCCATCCGGCGCGAAGAAGGGCGCGGAGGTCACGCTCCAGCTTTCCGACGGCTCCGCGAGCGATTCTTCTGATTCTGCGAGCACGAACCCCATAGTCTGGGACTCCAACTCGGGCTCTCCGTCCGCACCGAGCGGCGGCGAGCCGGGAGGCGGCCAGTCCGAGCCACTATTCACTCAAGAAGATGTTGACCGCTTCACGAATGACGTGCGGAGCTTCTTCGGGCTTTAGCGCTTTAGTTGAGGGCAGCCTTCACTGCAGTGGACAGGCGCTTGCCGTCCGCGCGTCCGGCAGCCTTGGCGGTGGCCACCTTCATGACGTTACCCATCTGCTTGATGGTCGCCGGCTCACCGGAGTCCTTCTCAACCTCGGCGATGGATTCTTTAACGAGGGCGTTCAGGGAGTCGTCGTCAAGCTGCTCCGGCTGGTAGGCCTCGAAGAAGGGGACGTCGGCAAGCTCCGCCTCCGCCAACTCCGGGCGGCCATTCTCCGCGTAAACCTCTGCGGACTCGCGGCGCTTTTTAATCTCACGAGCGATGACCTTGAGGATGTCCTCATCGGTGATCTCGTGGCGAGAACCGGAAGTTTCCTCCGCCTGGATGGCAGACAGCAGAGAACGGATGGCGCTCGTACGGGCCTTATCCTTGGCCTTCATCGAGGTCTTAAGGTCAGCGCGGATAGTTTCTTTCAACTCACTCATGCCCTTCAATCTACGCCAGCCGGCCAGGTAGTGTGGTGAGGGTGAAGATTTTCCCTGTCCTTGGCGGACTCGCCGCCGCCGGCCTGGGCACCGCCGCATGGGCGCACTCAGAGCTCACCAAGTTCGAGCTCAAGGAGTACACCCTGCCGCTGCTGGAGCCCGGCACGCTGCGCGAGGAGTCCGAGTTCCGCATCCTGCACGTGTCCGACCTCCACATGATTCCGGGCCAGCGCGCCAAAATCGAGTGGGTCTCAGGCCTCGAAGCCCTCGACCCGCACCTGGTGATCAACACCGGTGACAATCTTTCCGACGAGCGCGGCGTCCCCGAGGTCCTCCGCGCGCTTGGCCCGCTGCTGAGCCGCCCGGGGATGTTCTGCTTTGGCACCAATGATTACTGGGCGCCGCGCATCCCGAATCCCTTCAACTACCTGATTGGGAAGAAGAACGAGCCCTCTTATGTGAACCTGCCGTGGAAGGGCATGCGCGCGGCCTTCCTTGAGCACGGCTGGCACGATGCCAACCAGGCTCGCGTGGAATTCAAGGTGGGCGATGTTCGCCTGGCTGCCGCCGGTGTGGACGACCCACACCATGATCTGGATGACTACTCGGAAATCGCCGGCGCCCCGAACGAGGATGCCGACCTTTCCTTGGCGCTCCTGCATTCCCCGGAACCCCGCGTCTTGGAGAAGTTCGCCGCCGACGGCTACCAGCTGTCCTTGTCTGGACACACGCACGGCGGCCAGTTGTGCCTGCCGTTTAAGGTGTTGGGCTCGCGCTCCATCGTGACCAACTGCGGCATCGACCGCGTCCGCGCCCAGGGCCTGCACCGGTTCGGAGAGATGTACATGCATGTCTCCAACGGGTTGGGTACCTCGAAGTTCGTTCCCTTCCGAGTCTTCTGCCGCCCGTCGGCCACGCTCCTGCGTATCACTGAGAAGACCGCCTAGGGATACCCCCTCCACGCTGCCGTTTTGTCCTTTCAGACCGGGGTGCGTTACAGTAATCCGGTACCGCTTAGAGCGAGACACCGGGATATGGCGCAGCTTGGTAGCGCGCTTCGTTCGGGACGAAGAGGTCGCAGGTTCAAATCCTGTTATCCCGACCACCTCAACGGGTCGATGACCTGCACTTACTTCAAATGCAGTGATTCGGCCCGTTTCTTTTGTGCTTTGTTTGTCACCGCTTTGTCACCCGTTCATTCGTTCATACGCCGCAAGGTCAATCCCCATACCCAGATACGTCGTATAGATTGCTGTTGTTTCCAAGTCCGCATGGCCAAGCCACGATTGGACCACATTCACCGGGACTCCCCGCCGTAACCAGTTGCATGCGGCGCTATGCCGGAGATCGTGAATCGTGCGCCCTCCAGAAATTTCTTCCCACTTTGTCGAGCGAGTAAATCGCCCACGCCAAATCTGGCTTTTACCGTTCCGCGAGAGCAGATAGTCATCACCAGTCTTGCCTCGTGAGAGCTCTTCCACGACAGGGACAAGTACCTTCGCTAGCGGGACCACTCGCATGCGGCCCGATTTAGGAGCCTTTTCAGGTTTCCCTTCAGGCTGTGACCTTTTCACCTGGATATGCGGTGGATTAGACGTAAGCTGCACATCCGCAACACGGAGCGCACGAGCTTCTCCCCAGCGCACCCCGCTATAAGCCAATACTCGTACGACAGCAGCATCAAAGTCCCTCAGACCTTTAGCCATTGCTTCAATCTGGCCTTCAGTCAGTGGGCTAATGGCGTGCATAGTCTTCTTCCGGCGTGGGATTTCTACAGCCTTCATGGGGTCACTCACCACATAGCCGCGTCGTGCCGACCACTTAAAGAAGGCGCACAGGCAGTCGCAATAACGTCGCACCGTCGCCGCCGACTTCTCTGCACGCCACGAATCCACCAGCAGTTGTAAATCTTGGGGCTTAATTCCCCGAATCTGCCGTTTGAGGAGTCCCGATGGAAGAATGCCGATGACCACAGAGTCCGTCGCATACGTAGAAGCCGCCACGTCGTCCTTTCGAACTTCGAGCCACACATCCGCCGCCGTCTGCACCGAGACCCTGCCAAGCCTCGCGGAGAACGTGGAATCGGCGTACTTCAACCGCTCCCGATCTTCCCAGGCTTTGGCCTCAGCCTCAGTCGCGAACGTCCGCGACACCTGCTGACCTCGAATTTTGACGAGCCCCGGCCAACGACTTCCTCGTTGCCGAGCCATAACTATCGGCTCTCCAGCAGCCGACGCACGTCAGCCCGTGCATATCGCACGACGCGTCCCTGCGCAATAACCGGCTCAAGCGGCGGATTCGTCAAAGCCTTCCAGGCCGAGAGCGTCGACCTCGACACCGACAATATTTCCGCGACCTCACTGGGGGTCAGCACCGGACCGTAGCTAGATAGCGCCTTAGACGTTTTCATCCTCTTTCAGCGACTGCACTTCCCAGGCCCAGATGCCGATCTCGTCGTCATCGACGTACGGTGCCCGAAACCGAACCGGCGCCGGTTCACCATCCGCCCGCACGTACCCAACACCAGCGGTCGCGTAACCGTTCGTCTCCGTCGCCGGAGAAATCTCATGAGCCGCAGCCCCTAGGGCAGCCGCCCCACTTCCGAGCACCAGATCGACCTCCTGCGCCGACTCCACCCGCAGACAAATACGATTCATGAAATGCGCTCTGTACGGCCCTAAATTCTCCTTTTGCGGCTGCTGCGCGGCTGCTACGACATAGATCCCGGCCGACCGCCCCTGCGACAAAATTTGCTGCATCGAGGCTCTCACTGAGCTTTGCCATTTGCGGTCCCCCATCGTCCCCAAGGCGTTAAGCTCATCTACTACCAGGATGATTAGTGGACGTCCTTCCCGTTGCTCAAACTGCCTCTCTCCGGTTTCCTGCCGTCGCTTCATCTCAGCGACCAGGTCGAGCAGCAAGGACTCAATATCCGCCAAGTCAAAAGCCACCCGCTCAAATGCTCCGTCCACCACACCCGCGAGCTCCGCACGCTTCGGGTCGATTCCCCAGAATTGAGCACCTCCAGAAAGATACCCATAGGCATCGAATACACTTATCAGATAGCGCCACAGTAAGGATCCTTTTCCAGACCCCGAAGCCCCCACAACCAGCGTGTGTCCGAGATTCACGTAACAAACCTCGCCCCGGTCGTCCCTGCCGATGGGAAGCTTCTTACCAACGGGTTCCTCAAAAAACTCAGCATTCTCATACGCAGCGGGAATCGGGTCCTCAAGAAAGGCAGTCACCGTCGCTCGACCACGTCCACGTGGGGTAACAGTCACATCCTCCACACGTAACGCATCACGAATCGCTCCGCTACACGCCACGATATCCTCGACGGTTCTTCCCGGATTAGGGCGCTTACCCGGTCTGTAAACGAGGCCACGGTTGCAGACATGTCTGCCACCACACCAGGACTCACCATCAATCTGCCCAATAGTGTCCACGACGACCTGATCATTCGCTGCACGACTTTTGACCCGGACGGGTGCGTTCCCGAAGCAAAGGACGAGTTTCCCGGCGTGGACTACTGCCCTAGCCTGTACCACCTTTTGCGGGACGAACCATCTCCAGGCATCGACATCACCCACGACATTATCCGCGCACTACTTCCCTACCGCGGGATCCACATGGAGGTAGAGCCGAGGATTCTCGATGGCGATGTAGACATCGAGCGGCTGTAGCTGCTGGCTACGCTGTAAGCCATGAAGGAACCCAGCTGTGGTGTGTGCTGCGGCTGGGTTTCTTCTTGGGGAGGGTGAAGAGGGGACGTGATGGGACACCGGCCACGTCTTAAGTCGGGCAGCGTCTCCGCCAGACCCGGCAGAACTTGCGCACCGCTGACTGTAAGCATATACTTACACCTGACATCGTTCGATTACGATACGGAGGGATGATGGACGCAGCACGGCTCGCTCAGATGCTCAGTGCTCTTGGAAGTGAGCCTCGGTTGCGAATTATCGCCTCCCTAGAGACGGATTCGACCCATGTCAGTGAGCTGGCCCGCCGACTCGGGATGTCTCGGCCACTGCTCTACCAGCACCTCAACCGCTTGGAAGCTGCTGGACTCATCGAGAGTGGCCTGGAACAGCTCGGAGAGAGCCGAGTGAGGAAGCACTACTGGGTCGCTCCGTTTCAGCTTGAAGTAACTCCAGACCACATTAGGCACCTGATTAATCAAGAACAGAAAAGGGAATCTTCGTGACACTTACCGCTACCGTATTTCTTGTCATCCTCGCCGCCGCATTACCACTCGCGATCTTCGTTGCTCTTACCGTCTGGGTGGTACGCACCGTCACCAGCGCACGACGCGAAACGGCGACGGCGATCGATGGTTCCAACCAACTCATCGTGGAGCATCTACGCAACATCACCGAGCGGTTGGATCGGATTGAGGCCCAACTCAGCGAGATCCCCGAGTAATCAGGCTCTTCCTTAAACAAGGGGCGCGGTGGTTTTGGCTCCGCGCTATGGGCTGTCACAGCGTATGCGCTAAGCACGTCGCGTAGACCTCCAGCAACATAAACTTGCTTGTGACTTTGGCGGCGGGGTGTGTCTCCGGTCGTGGCGTTATCCTGTCCCTCTCGCGGATAGGGGCTAGGACTGGGGACGAACCACGTGGTGTGCCCCCACCTCCGACACCGCCCCGGCCCACCTGCCGACGGAACCGGGAACGGAAACCGACGGAAACCATAGCTGTGGTTCGGGTCGTTGCAGGTGGGTGGGTAGTTTCGCAAAAGACTCAACCCGCAGGAAACTGCGGGTTCTTTTTCGTTTTCACCTCTAAAAGAGGGGTTAAGGAGAAGCGTAAACAACGTGACGCGCTGCACCCCATCGACCGGGACATACCGCGTCCGAGATTTCTTCCCTGACCAACATCGTGACCGAAGCCAATGAGATTGGTAAGTTCGGCTAGCTCTGCAAACATGACCAGGTTTATTCTTCGTACTGAGAGCGCACCGCACCAGGACCAAGACGAACAGTGCAGCAGTTGGAGCACCGGGTCACAGTTAGGTCAGCCTAGACCTCCTCAGGGCAAATGCCGAGGGCACATCCCCCTCTTCCGCGATTGAAGGTACCGCATCAGTAGAAAGCCACCAATTGCCGACGCGTAAATACACATATATACTCACAGAAGTACGCCAGGCGTTGAGCCGCGAGGCAAGAATACCCCGGGCAACAACTCCGAGAGCCGATGCTTAGCATCGGCTCTCGTGCCATTTTCCGGAGTCACGGAGTTCAATTTGCTGCTCGCATACCTCGACGAAATTGGTTCCCCTGGGGCCTTTGTCCATCCTTCACACAAGAAGTTCTCTGATAGCCCCGCTTTTGGTTATGGCGGCTTTGTAATTCCCGAAGATAATGCTCGGCAATTTGGCGCCTTCTTCGCGGAACGAAAGAAACAATTCTTCCAAAATGATATTCCAGACAACGTCGATCCTGGTCGATGGGAAAGAAAAGGCGCAGATTTACTGTTCGCCAAGGCGTACGATGAACGTCCCCAAAATTTAAGACTGCTTGGAAGTCTGATTTCCAAACTTAGGCAATTGAATGGAAACCTTTTCTACTATGCTGAAGAAAAGCCAATAGGCACTCCCAAAGAGACTAACTGTGGTCCAAATGAATTTCGCCAGCGAGAAGAAACCTCAATGAGGGAATCCTTAAATAGGCTGGCGAATCATGCACATTCGTTAGACCAATCGATGCTCGTGCTAATGGATCAAATCAATGAGAAATCCCGAATCCAGCGCTTACCTGTGATGTACGCCCATATTCTGGGTCGAGCTACCGAGCATAAGGAAATGCGGCGATTGATTGAACCGCCTATGCACATCGACAGTAAACTCTCTTCTAATATCCAGTTTGCTGATTGGGTATGCGCTTTAGTAAAACGAGCTGTCGAATATCAACTAGTAGAAGATTCTCGCTATTCATGGATCCCCTTTGCGAGTCAGTTATCGGCTGCGCGAGGAGCTTTCACCTATGAATCGAAACTCCACCTATGTGGGCGATCCATCTCAGATCTCCACCATTCAGAGATTATCTATGCCGAGAGGCCAGTTATCGACTTCCTAAATGTGAGTCAGGAAAACCGGGAAAAACTAGAACGGGTCAGGAAAGCCACACTCAGGTAAATGCATGGTTGCCACAAATCTCCTGCAGGAAGCCAATTCCTTGTGAGAGGTTTTGCCAACGGAACCAAGCAGTAGGCAGCTTCGAGTTCTTTTGCGTTTCACGGTTAAGGGCTTTTAACCAGCCCTAGAAGCTCGAAGATCCACCCGAACCGGAAAAGCCCGAGCTAAACCCGCTGTTGACGCCGCCGCTGCTGGAGGAGCTATCGCGGGCGGTGGTGGCATCGCTGTCCCAGGTGCTCACAACGTAGAAGGGCACGTAGCCGTGGTAGCCGGAACCGGCGAAGAAGTTGGAGTCATAGATACGCGTGCGCTCTGGGCGCTCGTCGGCCTCGTTGCGCTTCTGCAGCTGCGCCTGCAGGTGCTCAGAGAGTAGCGCGGTGCGGTCCAAGAGCTCCAAGTAGCGTTCCATGAACTGCGGGTGATTGGGCTCGTTGGAGAGTGCAACGGCGGCACCTTCTAGCTCCTTGGCGTGACGCTCAAGCGCCGAGTCGATATCCGCCGCCAAGTAGCCTGCCTGCGCTAGGTCCTTGCCCAACTCGTAGAGCTCGAAGCGGCGGGCATCGGCATCAGCGTCTTCGATACGGCGCAGCTTTTCGATGTTGACTTCGGCGGTTTCCACGCGCTCACACAGCTCGCGCGCGTGGGCGATGGGCTCGGCATGCGAACGGAACTGTTCATCCGGCGCATCGGCTGGAATCGACATAAGGGATCCCACCTGGGCATCGATGGCGAGGAAGTCATCGCGAAGGCCCTCCCAGTCCTCACGCAAACGCTCATCCACCAGACCCGATTGCAGCGAGTGCGCCCGGATATCGATCTCCCTCAGGCGCTGTGCCACACCGGTATAGGTCTGCGATACGTAGTCCCAATCCTCGCGCGCCTGCTGCGCCTTCTTCTGCCGGCTGCGCCGAGTACCGCCGACAATGCCCGCGCCCGCGCCACCGATGCCCAGGCCCGCCACGCCGAGGCCAATGGCCGCCCCAATGCGCCCATCCTTCGCGCTCTCGTACTGGGCATCCGCAGCACGGTCCACATCGATCGCCGCCGCCGCACCTGCAAAGAGACCAGCAGGAATGTTGTCATCCCGCACGCCCGGCTTAATGGCTTCGATGGACTGCTCCAAATGGCTGTCACCTTTGCGCAGCTTCATCTGCCCGGCCACGTCCTCACCCGCAAAGACGAAGGCCTGGCGCGGGTCGAGTCCTACGCCGACGAAGACCTGACCATCAGCAAACTTATCCTTGCCGATAAGCTCCGGGTGATTATCACGCAGGTACTCCTCCACGGAGTCGTTAACGTTTTCTTTGTTCTTGGCAAAGACCATGTAGTGCAGCCCCTGGACCACGTCGGGGGCGGCGATCCGGGAGACATCGCTAAGCATGCGCTCTTCCTCCTCCGGAGTGAGCACATCATCCGGGTCCATGATGTCAGCCTGCACCTCACGCTGTGCGGGCTGCATGACGTAGTCGGAGCGTTCAGGCGCATCGAAGGCCGCCAAGCTCGCGCCCGCGCCGATTCCCCCGAGCAACAGACCGCCCACCATGGCCGCACCGACGATGGCGTCGACCGATGTTATTTTGGGGCCGCGGCTGGCGGCGAAAGGTTTGATATCGCGAGAGTCAGTCACGGTGATACTCCAATTCTTCAGCAGTCGGTGCCGCCAACTTTACCCCCACAATTGGAAACGACGCGGTGCCCCTACAGCAGCCGCGTCGCCCCTATTCCCTATCACTCACAACGGATTGGAGAAACCGTTTGCCTACCCCCTAAGTAGGCTTTGTGAGCGACTTTTACTCTAGCACTCTTTTCATTCACAGCGGTAGCAAAATCTGGAAAACCGAGTAACATATCGTGGCACTTCTGCGATGTGCCGGACGCAGGGCCGTGAGCTAGGCTTTTTCTTTTTCTGCCCGCCCTGCAGGTGCCCCCACGAGCACGAAGGCCGCAATCGTAATTACCCCCAAAATGGCCAGAGCAGTCCACAACTGTGGGGACTGCCCACCATTACCTGCCACGGTGATGGCGGAGGTGGCCCACTGCATGGGGAAGAGATGCACGAGCGCGCTCATCGCGGCGTTGAGATCGGTGCCGGTCGACGCCGCCTTCCACGCCCAGCCCACAATGCCAACCTGCGCCACGGCGAGCACGCTGCCCAGGACCCAGCCGCCAGCGCCAAGGCCGCGCGCAAGCGCGAACACAATGCTTGCCGACGCCACCCCGGCCCCCGCCGCCGCGAGCCCCGCCCAGGCCACCGCGGCTGCGGTCACGCCAGTAGCCAGGAGGGCCACGAGCAAGCCCACAACGACGCCAATCAGCACCGCCCCGCCGAGGAGCGTGAGGATTCGGCGCTCCACGCGGGTCAACAGTGCGCCGATAACACCGCCGCCAAGAGCAGCGATGGCTGCTAGCAACATAGCGACGATGGGGCTCAGAAGCTGGGCGGGTGCGCTGCCGCCCTCGGCGGGCCCGGCGACGGTCGGCATCGCACGCTGTGCGCCCTGCACCTTGGTCCGGTTCTGCTTGGCCATGCCATCGACCTTCTCCGCTCCTTCCACAAGCTTGTCTACGCCCTTCAAGGCCTCATCGACCTTCGCGTTGAGCTCACCAATACCGGCGTTGAGCTGCTTCGCCCCCTCGGTGGCTTGGTAGACGCCATCGTGATAGGCATAACCACTGACGGCCAGCTGATTGGAAAGCTCGCGCGAACCATCCTTGAGTTGCGTCAATTGATCCTGAACGGATTGGTCGAATTGGAAGTTCTCCACCTGGCCGCGCAGATCACCAAGCTGCGAGCGGATGTTCTTCGCCTCCGCCGAGTTGTTTCCTTCTAGGTCCTTTAAGGTGCCGTCGATTGCCTGCAAGAGCTGTCCGCGAACCACGCCGAGGCCCACGACTTGATCCACGGCTCCGCCGACCCCGTCGGCCAGCTCGGTGGCGCCGTTGCCCAGCTGGGCGGTGCCGGACTGCAGCTGCACGAGCCCGTCATAAAGCTCCTGCGAGCCGCCGGCCAGCTGGTCTACTCCACCGCCGAGCTCATCAGCGCCATCCTGGAGCTCCCCTGTGCCGTCTGCGAGCTGCTTCGTGCCGTTGGCCAAAAAGCCGGCTTGGGCATTGGCTTCCGAGAGGGCACGGGAGACGTCGTAAAGCTCAGCCGGATCGATGGTGCCATCGCTGGGAGCCCCGGCCTGTTCCTGCGACCAGGTTTCGGCCGGCTGCCACTCGGACACGGCGGCGACGACCGCACCGACAATGAGCGGCACGATGAGCACGAGGGTGAGAATCAGAGCGCGGGTGCCAACCTTCCGGTTGGCGTCAGCAGGACTGGCTAGGCGTGAGGTCATGTAAAAGAAACTATCGTTCACGCTGGGAAAAAGCGGTCAGGCGCGCGGAAAAGCCCCGCCAGTACCGTGTTCTTCGGTCACTAGCGGGGCTACTGAGGTTACGTAATTAACGCGTATGCGTTAATTACTTCTTCTCCGCGAAGAGCTCGCGCACGCGCTTGCCCAGCTGCGGGGAGACAGCATCCCAGTAGGCGTAGACGCGCTCCTCGGTCTCCGGGGACACGCCAGCCATAGCGTTGGTGATGTTGTCTGCGAGGCGCTCCTTGGCACCGTCGTCGTAGACGTTCTCGTACAGGTCAGTGGCCTGAACGGTGTCATTATCCTCGGCGTGGCGGACGTAGGGCGCACGAACCAAGTCGATGCCGGCCGGATCCGGGTTCACGTAGAGGTCCGGAGCGGTGGTGGTCTCCTGCTCCTTGAAGCGCAGGTTCTCATCGCCGTCCATGTAGCCGCCGCCCTTGGCGTGGCGGTTCGGCGAGTAGACCGGATCCTCCGGGGCATTGAACAGGTACTGCATCGAGCCCTCGTGCTCGTAGGTGTTGACCTGGTTAAGCGGCTGGTTCACCGGCAGCTGCTTGTAGTTCGGTCCGATGCGGTAGCGCTGCTGGTCGGCGTACGCGAAGACGCGTGCCTGCAGCATCTTATCCGGGGACAGGCCAATGCCCGGGACGATGTTGGACGGATCCAGGGCAACCTGCTCAATCTGCGCGAAGAAGTTACGCGGGTTGCGGTTGAGCACGAAGTATCCGACATCCACCAGCGGGTAGTCCTTCTTGGACCAGGTCTTGGTGAGGTCGAACGGGTTGAAGCGGTATTCCTCGGCCTCTGCCACCGGCATGATCTGAACCTTGACGTCCCAGACCGGGAAGTTGCCTTCCTCGATGGCGTTGTAGAGGTCTTCGCGGTGGTAGTCCGCGTTCTTGCCGGCCATCTCAGTCGCCTCGGCGTCGGTGAAGTTCTCCACGCCCTGGCGGGTCTTGAAGTGGTACTTCACCCAGAAGGCGTCACCGGACTCGTTGACCCACTGGAAGGTGTGGGAGCCGTAGCCGTTCTGGTGGCGGGTGGTCTTCGGGGTACCGCGGTCACCCATGAGGTAGGTGACCTGGTGGGTGGTCTCCGGGTTACGGGTCCAGAAATCCCACTGCATGTCAGCATCGCGCAAACCATTGGCTCCCAGACGCTTCTGGGAGTGGATAAAGTCCGGGAACTTAATACCATCACGCAGGAAGAACACCGGGGTGTTGTTGCCCACGATGTCGTAGTTGCCATCCTCGGTGTAGAAACGCAGCGCGAAGCCGTGGACGTCACGCCAGGTATCCGGGGAACCCTGCTCGCCGGCGACGGTGGAGAAGCGGCCCATCATCGGGGTCACGGTGCCCTTCTGGAAGAGCTTGGCCTTGGTATAAGCGGATACGTCCTCGGTAACGTGCAGCTCGCCGAAGGCACCGTGGCCCTTAGCGTGCGGGGTGCGCTCCGGCACGCGCTCGCGGTTGAAGTGTGCGAGCTTCTCAATAAGGTGGATGTCGTTGAGCACGACCGGGCCGTTTTCGCCAGCAGTGATGCTGGTGTTTTCCGTTGCAATGGGCTGACCGGAAGGGCGGGTGGTGTTCTCGCCGCCCGGGGCGCGCTGGCCCTTATCCAGAACCTTGTCTGCAACGAACTCGTTTGAAGCGTTAGTCATGGGGTTAATGCCTCCTACAGTTGTTGATAATTTGTGATTCGTTATCAATCTCGGACCTTTCATAGCCTACCCATTAAAAATGACCTACGCAACAGATTTTTTCCCAAATGTAGACGCCCACAGAGGAGCCCCAGCGGTTCCCGAGGCCCACGCCCCCGACTGGTAAATTATGGGAGGTGAAACGACACTCCGAGCGCGACGATGCGCGCGTCACCGATCTCGCCCTCAAGGCGGGCCGCGGCGACCGCGCAGCCCTCACGGAGTTCATCAAGTCCACCCAAGATGATGTCTGGCGCCTGCTCGCCCACCTCGGCGGCCCAGATATCGCGGACGACCTCACCCAAGAAACCTACTTGCGCGTCATCGGCGCGCTCCCCCGCTTTGCCGCCCGTTCTTCAGCACGCACGTGGCTGCTCTCCCTCGCTCGCCGCGTGTGGGTGGACAACATCCGCCACGACATGGCCCGCCCGCGCAAGTCCGCCACCGAGTATGAGGACGCCGCCGCCCTTGCCGCGACCCCGGAAAGCTCGGGCACGTGGAGCGAGTGGATCGACGCCCGCGCGCTGATCGACGCCCTCCCAGAAGACCGCCGCGAAGCCCTCATCCTGACCCAAGTCTTGGGCTACACCTATGAGGAGGCCGCGAAAATCGCCGGGGTTCGTGTGGGCACAATTCGCTCCCGCGTCGCCCGCGCCCGCAAGGACCTCATCGACCAGCGCGGATAATCGTTATCGAGCCGTTATAAATGGGCGTCGGGAGTCACAGCACCTGCGCAGACGTGCGGCAACTGACAGGTCCTGGCGGCCCGTCCGGTGCCAGCTCAGCGAGAAATCGTAGTGTCAGCTGGAAAATACCTATCGACCACACCTAATCTTTTTCGAGGCACACGTGATAAATCGATAGTCGAACCGGGCCCGCGAGGCTTTCCCGATTGCCCGCACCACACCTTGGGTTGTGATGACATTCCCCGGCGCGTGTGAGATTGAGAGACCTCTTTACCTTATGTGGAAACGCGCAGTGGCCATTTCCATGGCCTTCATTGGTGTCGTCGTCGGCGCCGGCTTTGCCTCCGGACAGGAAGCAATCCAGTACTTCGTGGCTTTCGGAAACATGGGACTGTGGGGTGTACTCCTCGCCTCCGCCCTCATGATCATTACTGGTGTAGCCATTTTGCAGCTCGGCTCCTACTTCCAAGCGGACGAGCACACGGCCGTCTACGACAAGATTAGTGGCCCCATCGTCTCCCGAGTGCTGGACTGGGGCACCCTAGCCACGTTGTTCTCCATCGGCTTCGTCATGTTCGCCGGTGGTGGCTCGACCATCAGCCAGCAGTTTGACGGCGTGCCCATCTGGGTGGGTGGGGCCGTGATGCTCGTGCTCGTTCTGCTGGTAGGCCTCCTCGACGTGGATAAGGTCAGCAACGTCATCGGCGCGATTACGCCCTTCATCATCATCTTCGTGGTTCTGGCCACCGGTTACACCATCATCGTGACGGATGTTGACTGGTCTAGCGCCAATGATTTCGCGGTCAACAACGTCGAAAGCCCTCTCAGCAACTGGTGGCTGGCCGCGCTGAACTACACCGGCTTGAATGTCATGTGCGCGGTGTCGATGTCCATCGTCATCGGCGGCAACATCCTGGATAACCGCGCCGTCGGTGTCGGCGGCCTCATCGGTGGCTTTTTCTACCTGCTTCTACTTACCCTCCTCGTGGTTTCCCTCTACATGGTGGCGCCGGATGTGCACAAGCAGGACCTGCCGGTGCTCACGTTGATCAACAACGTGAACCCGATCCTGGGTTACTTCATGACCTTCATTATTTACGGCATGGTCTTCAACACCGCCATCGGCATGTTCTATGCCATGGGCAAGCGCCTAACCCGCAAGAAGCCGAAGCTCTTCTACCCCGTCTACGCGGGCGCCTGTGTCGTGGGCTTCATCCTCTCCTTCATTGGCTTCAAGCAGCTGGTCTCCAGCGTTTACCCGATTCTGGGTTGGATTGGCCTGCTCATGATTGCAGTCATGGTCATCAGCTGGATTACCCAGCGTGACAAGATCACCTCCGAGTCTGACCGCCGCGTGCGCGCCCGCACCTTGGTCAAGCGCCGCCTCGACCCGCGCGAGCACTTCACCAAGAAGAACGAGCGCGAGCTGCGTAAGCTGGCCGCTGCCTCCAACATGGAAACGGAGGAGTTCGTCGAAGTCGTCGCCGAGGAAATCCACGAGGAACTCGAGGCCGACGATGAGATTGAATACGACCGCGAGGATCCAGACCCCTCCGTGACCTTCGTGGAGCACACCAAGCCCGAGGTCCCGAAGGACTAGCGCTTCCCGCATGTGTAGCGGGCCGCGCGTCCCGCTACACATAGCCACAATTAGAAAGAAGTCCGCCCCAGAATTCACTCTGGCGGCGGACTTCTTTTATTGAGGAGAACAGTGCGGCACTGTCGTGCGCCACACGCTAGACCAGCAACTCCGCAATCTGAATAGCGTTGAGCGCTGCGCCCTTGCGCAGGTTATCGCCGGATACGACGAAGACGAGGCCCTTGTTGTCCTCGACCGTCTGGTCCTGGCGGATGCGCCCGACCAAGGAAAGGTCGATGCCGGCTGCCGCCAGGGGCGTCGGCACATCGACGACCTTGACACCCGGCGCGGCCGAGAGCACCTCGCGGGCCTGCTCCGGGGTAATCGGCTTCTCAAACTCCGCGTGTACGACCATGGTGTGGCCAGTAAACACCGGGATGCGCACGCACGTGCCGGACACCTTCAGCTCTGAGATGCCCAGAATCTTGCGGGACTCGTTGCGCAGCTTCTGTTCCTCGTCGGTCTCTTCGGTTCCGTCATCCACGAGGTTGCCCGCCAACGGCAGCGCGTTATACGCAATCGGAGCGACATAGGGGCCCAAATCCTCCTCGGAGACCTCAAGCGCAGAGCCGTCGTGGACGAGCTCAACGTTGCGGTCACCGATTGAGGCCACCTGCTTGACCAAGGTTTCCACGCCGGCCAATCCGGAACCGGACACGGCCTGGTAGGAGGCGACGCGCATGGTGGTGAGACCGGCGGCGTCGTGAAGCGCCTTCGTCACCGGCATGATCGCCATGGTTGTGCAGTTCGGGTTGGCGATGATGCCCTTGGTGACGTTGTCTTTATCCTGCGGGTTCACCTCTGACACGATGAGCGGCACGTCCGGATCCCGGCGCCACGCAGAAGAGTTATCCACCACGGTGGCGCCGGCCTCGGCGAAGAGCGGTGCATACTGCTTGGACGTCGAACCGCCGGCGGAGAACACGGCGATGTCGATTCCTGCAAGGCTCTCCACAGTCTGCTCTGCCAAATCTTCGACGACGACCTTGTCCTCGCGGAAGGTGAGCTCCTGGCCTGCTGAGCGTGCGGAGGCAAAGAAGCGGACCGTATCGGCCGGGAAGTTGCGCTCCTCCAAGAGGGTGCGCATCACGCGGCCAACCTGCCCGGTAGCGCCTACAACTGCAACAGTGGTCATGACCTTTACTCCTTAATTTTTAGCGTCCGGTACCAGCATAAACGGTGGCCTCTTCCTCGCCACCTAGCTGGAACTTATCGTGCAGGGCCACGGCGGCCTTCTCCAGATCGGCCTCGCGGGTAAGCACGGAAATTCGGATTTCGGAGGTTGAAATGAGCTCCATGTTGACCCCGGCGTCACGCAATGCCTCCGTGAAATCTGCGGTAACGCCCGGGTGGGACTTCATGCCGGCACCGACGAGGGAGACCTTGCCCACCTGGTCGTCGTAAAGCACGTTGGTCCAGTGCCCCTCTTCCTTGAGCTTGGCCAGGATCTCCATGGCCTTTGGGCCGTCCGAGCGCGGGCAGGTGAAGGTGATGTCGGTGGTACCGGAGTCCAGCGAGGAGACGTTTTGCAGAACCATGTCGATGTTGATCTCGGCGTCCGCGATGGCGCGGAACAACTTGGCCGCCTCACCTGGGCGGTCCGGTATGCCCAGGACGGTGACCTTAGCCTCGGAACGGTCGGTTGCGATACCAGTAAGTACTGCTTCTTCCACGGGGATATCCTCCATTGAACCGGCGATGAGCGTGCCGGGGTCGTTTGAATAAGATGAGCGGACTCGAAGGGGAACGTTGAACGCGCGGGCGTACTCGACGCTGCGCAGGACCAGAATCTTGGAGCCCACAGCTGCCATCTCCAGCATCTCCTCGAAGGACAGCTGGTCGAGTTTCTGGGCGTTGTGGACGATGCGTGGGTCGGCGGTATAAACGCCGTCGACATCGGAGTAAATCTCACACACATCGGCCTTGAGCGCTGCCGCCAGCGCCACCGCGGTGGTGTCCGAGCCGCCGCGGCCGAGGGTGGTCACATCACGCGATTCCTTGTTCACGCCCTGGAAACCCGCAACGATGCAGATCCGGCCTTTCTCCAAGGCTTCGGTTAGACGGCCCGGGGTGACGTCGACGATGCGGGCGTTTCCGTGGCGCTCGGTGGTGAGCACGCCGGCCTGGGAACCAGTGAAGGACTGAGCCTTGGCACCAAGGGACTCCACGGCCATGGCAACGAGTGCGTTGGAGATGCGCTCGCCGGCGGTCAACAGCATGTCCATCTCACGCTGCGGCGGGACGGGGTTGACCTGCGCTGCAAGATCAAGCAGGTTATCGGTGGTATCTCCCATGGCGGAGCACACAACAACGACGTCGTTGCCCTGCTTCTTCGTCGCCACAATGCGCTCCGCCACCGCGCGAATGCGCTCTGCGCTTTCGAGGGAGGATCCCCCGTATTTCTGTACGACTAGGGCCACTGACGGTCCCACCTTTCCTGTTTGTGAGGGCCATTACCTGTTCACCGCCCAATACCTATAGACCGGCAGTCAACTCCTTTAGACTACCGCCCTTTGGTTCCCATCGAAACACGTGCTGGATATTAATTCCAGGTAGGGTAGAAACGATGCTTTCAAACCTGGTTGCCATTACTTTTGCACTGGCCTCCGCGCTAGTCGTGGCCTGGGGCACAGTCATACGCCACCGCATCGTGTTGGACGCTAGCTCCAGGAGCGTCATGCGCACCGCTATTCGGACTCCCTTGTGGTGGGTGGGGACCAGCGCCGCCGTTATTGCCTACGCGCTACAGCTCGTCGCTCTCCACTTCGGCACGCTGCTCATCGTGCAGCCAATCCTCATCCTGTCCCTCATGTTCACGCTGCCGCTCGCCGCCTGGTATTCCCGGCGGCCGATGCCGGCACGGGAGGTGTTCTGGTGCCTCACGCTGACCATCGCGGTGAGCATCATGGTGGTCTATGGGCGCCCCACCGCAGGCTTGACGACGCCCACCTGGTCCCAATGGTGGCCCGCCTTCGCCCTCGGCGCGCTTGCCCTCACCGCTCTGTTCGTGGCGGCCTATAACCGGCCGGAGGAGTCCGCCCTAGCGCTCGGGAGCGCGTGCGGCATCCTGTATGGCTACGTGGCGCTCGTAGCCAAGGCAGTGGTGGACGTCCTCTCCCACGAGGGCATCACAGCCTTGCTGGCCAGCTGGGAGCTGTACGTGCTCATTGGGCTGGCGGCTGCCGGAACGGTGATCCAGCAATATTCCTTCCACGCTGGCGCGCTTGCGCACTCTTTGCCTGCGATGACCATCATGGAGCCCATCGTGGCCTTCGGTTTGGGCTACTGGGTCTTGGGCGAAAAATTCCAGGTCAGTAGCGTTGCGGGTTGGTGCGTGATGGGGGTTTCGCTCATCATCATGATCGTTGCCACAATCGTCC
This sequence comes from Corynebacterium sp. HMSC065D07, assembly GCF_001810695.1. Classification (NCBI taxonomy): domain Bacteria; kingdom Bacillati; phylum Actinomycetota; class Actinomycetes; order Mycobacteriales; family Corynebacteriaceae; genus Corynebacterium; species Corynebacterium sp. HMSC065D07. The sequence continues at coordinate 9,507 of NZ_KV802472.1, read as the reverse complement.
TATCCCGCGTGCCGGTCAACCCGGGAAGCGCTCAGCGCGCGGAGCAAAGCCCACGCTAGGACGAGCTTCCGCGCTAGATGGCCCACTCAAAGACCACCAGCATATAAGCGGAGAACCACGCCGACCACAGGACCCAGGCGCTACACGCGAGCCAGAGCTCGCGGGGTCGCAGCACCTCAGACGCGCGCACGGCCCAGGGAAGCGCCAAGATAATCGCGGGCAGGAGGAGACGCGGGCGCGAGTGCATGATGCCGTCGGAAAGCAGCACATTCGCACACAGCGCGGCGCTAAACCACCACGCCACCGGATTCAGCCTTCCCCACGCCGCCACCAGCAGCACGGGGACGCCCAGGATCACCAGAACGCTAAGCAGGTAGCCCACATCGTTCTTCTCCGTCAGAACTTCCCACACGAACCGTACGGTGGCAGCACCCCAGTCGAAGGTGGAATGCCAGTGCTCGGTCTGGATGCCAAAGTAGCCGCCGGCCTCTGCGAGGTAGCGCTGCGTCCACAATAAATACGCTGGCAGCGGAAGCGCTGCCACGATGAGGCTGAGCCAGGCCTGCCACGAGCGCCGCCCATAGATGAGCACCCACAAGGCAAAGACAGCAAGGAAGTCCACGGAGGTCAGCCGCACAAACGATAAGGCAAAGCCGAACGCCGCCGCGCGCCACCAGGCGCGATCATCCAGCGCGACGAGTCCCCACACCAGGAGGGCCCCGAAGAGAGCTTCGGTATAAGGCATCGAGAACACGATGGACATCGGAGCGCTGCTCACCACGATGGCAGCGGCGCATTGCCCACGGCGCCCCGCCCCCAAGCGCTGCGCCAAGACCATAACGCCGGCAGCCATGGCCACGGTGAGGAGGGTGTTAACGATGAGCGCGGCTACTTCGAGGCTGATCCCGGTCCATCCCAGGACCCGCAACAGCATGGGAAAGCCCGGGAAGAAGGCCATTGTCGTCTCATAGACTGGGCCATCAGTGTGGGTATCCGCGTCAAAATATCCCACTCGAGCAATTTCCAGGTAGTACTTGGAATCCCACGACGTGAGCCGATCCCACAGCTCCTGGTCATTGACGGCGGCGATGACGTTCAGAACGGCAATGCGCACCGCGGTTCCAACAACCGCGACCAACGTGGCAAGCGGCACCAGTGACAGCGCCCCCTGCGTGCCAGCAGGGGAGGCGTCTGCCGCGCGCCCGCTATCCGCCGTGGGCTCTTCCCCCGGATCCTGAATAATCTTCGTGGAGTTTTCTTCATGCACGCCACAACATCCTAGCCACCCACATCACCCATCCCAATATGTGGAATCAGTTGCCATAGAATGAGAAAAGCTGTATTGTGGCTCACATGACTTTGCGGCACACTCTCCTCCTTAGTAGCCGCGGCGGGTTTTAGGTTTCTAGCTTCACGGCCAGCGCCCCGCCGCGGAGCGCGGTGATGCCAACACACCGCAGCTGGCCGCCCCCACGATTCACGCCGTAGCTGCGCATCGAAACAACGCAGCACAGTAAAACGCCTTTGGCCCCAGACCCATAGGCCCCAGACAAGGAAGAGAACAACCACCATGTCCCCCAACGATTCTTTCATCTCCGCTCCCCGCGAAATCACCACCCCGGCTGGCCCGCGCAACGAAAACCAGCCCGCGTGGAACAAGCAGCGCGGTTCCTCGATGCCAGTAAACCGCTACCAAAGCTTCGCCGAAGAGGTAGAACCGGTCTCGCTGCCTGACCGCACGTGGCCGGACAAGAAAATCACCGTGGCGCCACAGTGGTGCGCCGTGGACCTGCGCGACGGCAACCAGGCTCTCATCGATCCAATGAGCCCTGAGCGCAAGCACCGCATGTTCGACCTGCTGGTCAAGATGGGCTACAAGGAGATTGAGGTAGGCTTCCCCTCCGCCTCCCAGACGGATTTCGACTTCGTTCGCGAAATCATCGAGGGCAATAAGATCCCGGATGACGTCACCATCCAAGTCCTGGTCCAGGCGCGCGAGCACCTGATCCGCCGTACTTTTGAGGCTTGCCAGGGCGCGAAGAACGTCATCGTTCACTTCTACAATTCCACCTCGAAGCTGCAGCGCCGCGTAGTCTTCCGCAAGGACCGCCCGGCCATTAAGAAGCTGGCCACGGACGCTGCGGAGCTCATCAAGGGCATTGCCAAGGATTACCCCGATACCAACTGGCGCTGGGAGTACTCGCCGGAATCCTTTACGGGCACCGAACTGGACTTCGCCGTCGAGGTCTGCGATGCCGTTGTTGACATCATGGAGGCAACTCCGGAGAACCCCATGATCATCAACCTGCCCTCCACGGTGGAGATGATCAGCCCCAACGTCTACGCCGACCAGATCGAGTGGATGCACCGCAATTTTGCGAAGCGGGATTCCATCATCATGTCGCTGCACCCGCACAATGACCGCGGCGAGGGAATCGCCGCCGCCGAGCTGGGTTACATGGCCGGCGCAGACCGCATCGAAGGCTGCCTGTTTGGCAACGGTGAGCGCACCGGCAACGTGGACATCATTACCCTGGGCCTGAACATGCTGACCCAGGGCGTGGACCCGCAGATCGACTTCTCCGATCTGCCTAAGATCCGCGAGACGGTGGAGTATTGCAACCAGCTGCGCGTGCCGGAGCGCCACCCCTACGGCGGCGAGCTGGTATTTACCGCCTTCTCCGGTTCACACCAGGATGCCATCAACAAGGGCCTGGACGCCCTGGCGCAGGAGGTGCGCCCAGGCGCGAACAACACCGAGGTGTCGTGGGAAGAACTGCAGGAAACCACCTGGGAAGTTCCCTACCTGCCCATCGATCCGAAGGACGTCGGCCGCGATTACCAGGCGGTCATCCGCGTCAACTCGCAGTCCGGCAAGGGCGGCGTGGCCTACATCATGAAGACCGATCATGGCATCAATATGCCGCGCGCCATGCAAGCGGAGTTCTCCTCCGTCGTGCAGGCGGTGACTGACGCCGAAGGTGGCGAAGTCAACTCCAAGAACATGTGGGATATCTTTGCCAACGAGTTCTTAGAGCGCACCTCCCCGCTGGAACTCGTCACCTTCCAGGTTGATAACTCAACCACGGAGGACGAAGACGCCAAGGTAACCGCAACCATCGTCTTTAACGGCGAGAAGCGCATTATCTCCGGCATGGGCAACGGCCCCATCGCCGCATACGCCAACGCGCTGGAAGACGTCGGAATCGACTTCGAGGTCATCGACTACTCCCAGCAGTCCCGTACGGCCGGCGACGATGCCGAAGCCGCCTGTTACATCGCCGCCGAAGTCAATGGAGCACAAGTGTGGGGTGCCGGCATCGCCGGATCCACCACCCGTGCGTCCATCAACGCCATTACTTCAGCGGTCAATCGCGCGGACTAATCCTCCGCCGCGGCACAGGGCGACACAAGGAGAAGGCGAGCTGTTCCGCGCGCCTCCTCCTTGCGCAGTCTCTCGCACGCGCACTCCCCTCGCTAAAGCTACTGACCGTAACATCGCGCTGGCTACACATTGTTGTAGGCCAGCACGGAGAGCTATAGAATAAATACGCGACACAATTGCACAAAGGCATTGAACACCTTGTGCACCCAATAAGAATTTCAGTCCGAACTTCGGCATTCCCTACTGCGCTCAGTTTTGCAACTGCGCGCATTTGTTGCAGTTCTGCAGGCGAAGGCGAACACTATGACGGTCACTAACTACGTGGTCCCCCACTCTGGGTTTGGTGAACCTCGCCGCCTCACGGTTGACGCCGTTAACCCGGAGATGTTCCTGCAGCTGCTCTCCCTGGCGAATAACAATCACCTCAACGTCACCCTGTGTGGGCACTCAAGCTCCGGCTTCCGCGTCCGGTATGAAGATGACATCGTTGGCGTCATCCCCGCTTCCCAATCCGCCGATTACACGGAATTGGATTGGATCATTAGCGCGGGTTTGACCCCACAGGCCACTGCAGAAATTTCGCTCCGCGAGGACGCGGTGGAAGAAACCGTTCCGGCATTCGAGGTTCTCCTCCCGGAGCCAGGCCTGTGCGTCCCGATCAATGTTCCCCCGGCTCAGCGATGGGGCATGCTCGACGGCGACCGCGCCCTTCGCATCACTGACTTTTCGGCCCCCACCCGTTCCCTGCCGAAGCACCCTGCGCATCTACTCGTGCGCTTGACTAACAGCCGGCGCTTCTTCCACCGCGCCATCGAGGTTCATCTCGATGACAAGCTCATCGCCACCGTTCCGCGCGATCAGGCCACGTGGCTGAGCGATACCATCGCGGGTTTCAAGCACGAGGGTCTCATTGCCATTGCGCGCGCCTACTTCACACCGGATGATAAATCCCCAGCCCTGACCGTCTACTCCGAAGAAGGAACACCAGACGCTCACGTCGCCGTGGGGACCGCCGGCGTCATCGCTGCCGCCGCTGGCGCGGTTGCCGCGACGGCCACAAACACCGATAGGGCTCATGCAGCAACCGCTCCGGTAGGCGGGTTCCAGGCAACGGGCACGGCACACACCGCAAGTTCCGCTGCCACACAGGGCGCACAAGTCCTCTCCTTGAAATCCTTCGGGACCGCCGCAACAGTTGGCTCAAAGATCGCCGCTGCTAGTACTGGTGTCAAGCTGGTGTGCGCGGCAAGCGTTGCCGTCATCATCGGCGGAACCGCTAGCTTTGTATCCTCTGTGCACGCACTTCACTCCGCCCCCAATCAGGTTGCTGACTCGGCTTTAGAGGAGCACACCACTTCGCTCCTTGCCCCCAGCCCGGCCAATAATGCAGAAGCTGACGCCGCGCTTTCCAGCGAAGCTGACGCAACCGAGGACACGGCTGCAGGCGCCCACCGCCCCGATAACCAGGGGCACTCGGTAGCACCACGCGCCCTCGACCGAACCACTTCCTCGACTCCGGCGGAGCCAACGGAACTGTCTGAGCCGACGGAGCCGATTAAGCTGGCCGAGCCCACGCAACGTGCAGAGCTCGTCACGCCCGGAGAGGCAATCCCTTCCCCGCGCAACACGCACCACGCTGAAGTCACACCGCCAGCACCGCGGGAAACCGAAGCCACAGAAGAGTCCACGTCGCGCACGTCACGGCCCCGCCAGGAGGATTCCACCTCCACCACCACAACTACGAGCGCACCCAGCTCCACGCGGAGCGTGCCGACGTCATCGCCTTCGGCGACCCCAACTTCTTCGACGACACCGACCTCATCAACTTCGGCGCCGAAGACGACTGCTACGACGCCAACGTCCCGCACCACCACACCTGTCAGCACTCCGCCCACGACTACGCCAGCGGAGTCGACTACTCCTGCACCGACGACCTCCAAGCCCGCTGCATCCACGACTGCTACGCCAACCACGACAAAGACTCAGCAGCCCAAGCCCAGCACCTCGTCTCAACCAAGCACCACGACTAAGCCCAGCACCTCGTCTAAACCGAGCACCACACCTAAGCCCAGCACCACGCCGAAGCCGGAACAGACTTCTGAGCCCACACCGGACCGCACTCCTGAGCCGAGCCGTGAGCCCGAACCGACCCCCGAGCCCACGCCAGACCACGACGGCTGGGTCATCATCATCGAGACCGACTAGTCCGCAACACGCCCTGCCTCGCTGCCAATTCGGGGGATACGGCAGCTTCACGTGTGCCCTTTCCAGCTTCCTCGCGGTTGGGTACTAAACTGTGAACAATGACTACGACACCCGGCCCCACCGAACCTGCAGCGCAGCTCAGCGCAGCAGAGACGCCGGCCGCGGCGTCGCCACAATCCAGCGCCCCGAAACCAGGACCGCGCCCTCACCCAGCTGAGAACAAGCAGAACAGCAAAGAAGATAGGGCGTCGGCCCGCGAAGCAGCCCTCGCTGCCTTCCCCTTTGTTGCGCTGACCATCCAGACCACTGGCATTCACCCCTCCACAGGTCGGTTGCTTACCGTGGATGCGCTGACACTCAACACCGCGGGTGAAACCGGCCAAGAGTTCCACGCCGTCCTCAACCCCGGCGAAGACCCTGGCCCCCGGCATCTTCACGGCTTGAGCGCTGAGGAAATCCAGGCGGGTCAGTCCTTTTCCATGTTGCTCAAGCCGCTGGATCGGCTCATCGATGGCCGCACGCTCATCGTTCACGATGCCCCGTACACCTGGGGTTTCATCGTCGCCGAAGCGCGCCGCGCGATGACTGCCGCCGCCCGCCAAAACCGTGCGCGCAACCGCAACCGCGGTAAAGGCCGGCGCCGTCGCTTCAAGGTGGGACACGTTCCCACCCCAGTAACCATCGTGGATACGCTTGCCACCGCTCGCCGCCAAAGCGTGTGGAGCACCGATATCCGCCTAGCGGCCGTCGCGCGGGATACCGGTCTTCCCGCGCCCGACCCCACCGCCAGCGTCGCCCGTGCGCACCGACCGGAAAAGGACACCTCCCGCGAGGCAACCCGTCTGCTCGTGGACCTCTACCGTGCGCAAGCCGCGGGCCCGCTCAGCAGCGCGGCACCGGATGAGCTGCGAGCTGATCGCTTTGGGCTACAGCGTTCCCACGTCCGCGTCGACGCTGCCGAAGCTCCCCGTCAGCACCACAACCCCGGCCCCTATGTGCCCGGCAAGGAACTCATCCGTGGCATGGAGATCGTCGTTGCCCCGGAGATCACCGAGGACCCCGACACCATCATCGCGGCGTTGGCCCGTGAGGAGCTGAACTACTCGGAGAAGCTCTCCCGCGAGACGTCCCTCGTGGTCTGCAACATCACCACCAACCTCGTGGGCAAGCCCATGCATGCTCACCGCAAGGACATCCCGCTGATGTCCGATGTTGCCTTCCTCGCGGCCCTTGAGCGTATCGAGGAACCGACCGAACCTGAGGAGCAATCCACCTCCGGCGCAACGAGCAATTCGGGTAAGCGCCACAGCAGTGGGCAGCCCAACCGCAATCGTTCCACGAACAAGAACCGCCGCCGCTCGCGCCGCAAGTCCTCCAACGCCCAGCACTCCCCTAAACAGGGACAAGGGCAGAAGAAACACCAGGGCTCCCCGGCCGACGGATCCGCAAGCGACAAGCCTGCTCAGTCGGACTCCAACTCGAACAACCGGAACAAGGGCGGCAACAAAGGGCGTCGGCGTCGCCGCCGCGGCGGACGCGGCCGTCGCAGCAATGGCAACCAGCAGAACCAGCAAAACTCGGGACACAACCGCTCCCACAACACCGATAGCTAGCATCCCCCGACTACTCTGGGGAGCATGAATTTTAACTTCCGAAGCGCGTTTTCTTCCGCGCGCACCGCGGTTGCAACCTCCGCCGCGGCGTTGGCCACCACCGCCTCGCGCGCCACGGGCCGCGGTGCGGGCGGCATGATCGGCGGGCTCATCGCTAACGCCATTGACCCCACTATCATGCAAAACCTGGCCAAGCAGCGCCCAGCCGTCTTGGTCACCGGAACCAACGGCAAGTCCACGACCACGCGGATGCTCGCCGCAGCCGTGCGCACTACGCACACCGTGGCCACCAACGATGGCGGCGACAACATGGATGCAGGAATCATCTCCGCGCTCTTAGCTGGCAAAGATGCAAGCCATCTTGTCTTAGAAGTAGACGAGCTCCATGTCCCCCACGTTGCGGATAACCTCAACCCCACAGCGCTCGTGCTGCTGAATCTCTCCCGCGACCAGCTGGATCGCGTCGGTGAGATCAACAAGATTGAGCGCGCCCTGCGCGGCGCCGTCGAGGCCCACCCGGACATGCTCGTCATCGCCAACTGTGATGACGTCCTCATGACCTCCGTGGCCTATGACGCAAAGAATGTCATTTGGGTGTCCGCGGGTGCCGGCTGGATGGGCGAATCCGTCACCTGTCCGCGCACCGGCGGCCACATTGTGCGTGACGGTGAGGACTGGCGCGCGGTCAAAGTGCTTGCCGACGGCCGCGAGTTCCGCCGCCCCACCCCCACCTGGGCGGTGACGGAGGAAGGCATTGTGAGCCCGGAGGGCGTCGACAAGCTCAAGCTTGCTCTACCGGGACGGGCCAACCGCGGTAACGCCGCCCAGGCCGTCGCTGCTGCCGTGGAGGCCTTCGGCGTGGTCCGCCACAAGGCTATCGCCGCTGCCGAAGGCGTCAACGACGTGGCCGGACGCTACTCCACCATCACGCTGGGCAAGCGCGAGATCCGCCTGCTCTTGGCTAAGAATCCGGCCGGCTGGCAGGAGGCGCTGTCCATGGTGGACCGTGACGCCGATGGCTTGGTCATCGCCACTAACGGCCACGTGGCCGACGGTATTGATATGTCCTGGCTCTGGGACGTGCGCTTCGAGGATTTCGAAGGCATCCCTGTCAAGGCAGCCGGCGAGCGCGGCACGGATCTAGCCGTGCGTTTGGTCTACGCGGATATCTCGCACGAGCTCATTGCGGACCCGCTCACCGCTATTCAATCCTGTCCGGAAGGCCGCATCGAGGTTTTGGCCAACTACACCGCCTTCCGCGATCTGAAGAAGGCACTCACCGCCGCAGCAGCAAAGGAGCATTCGAATGACTAGCCTGCAGATTGGCCTCATCCTCCCTGACATCCTGGGCACCTACGGCGATGACGGCAACGCCCTAGTCCTGCGCCAGCGCGCCCGCATGCGCGGCCACGAGGCGGAGATTGTCCCCATCAAGCTGGGTGAGCCGGTGCCGGAATCCTTTGATGTCTACACCCTCGGCGGCGGCGAGGACACCGCGCAGATTCTCGCGGCAGAGCACCTCATCGCTGACGGTGGCCTCACCCGCGCTGCCTCCGCAGGTCGCCCGATTCTGGCGATTTGCGCGGGCCTGCAGGTACTCGGCGAGTCCTTCCGTGCGTCCGGTCGCGTGGTGGATGGCGTGGGGCTTATCGACGCCACCACTGCCTCCATGACCGAGCGCGCCATCGGTGAGGTAGCCGCCGACCCCACCAAGGCCGGCATCACCGCTGAGCTCACCGAACCGCTCACCGGTTTTGAGAACCACATGGGTGCCACCATCCTGGGCCCTGCCGCCCAACCACTGGGAACGCTCACGCGCGGAACCGGCAATGCGGACACCGCCGCCATCCTGGACCTCTCCGACAAGGCCGTCCAGCGTGAAGCCGAGGGTGCGGTACAGGGCAGCGTCATCGCCACCTACATGCACGGTCCGGTTCTGGCGCGCAACCCGCAACTGGCTGATCTGCTGCTGGCCAAGGCCATGGGAGTCGCACTCAGCGAACTCGAGCCCTTGAACATCCCCGCCATTGATCAGCTGCGCACCGAGCGCTTTAACGCCTCGGAACCGCCGCGCTCGCAGCGCTAGATATCAACAGAAGTAACTAACTGAACCTATTGACCAGAATCTTCGGTACACGGTACAGTAAGCAACGGACGCACCAAGGTGCTCCACTTCCGAAGCTCGTGTGAACAACACGAGCTTTCGCGTATCCAGGGGGAAGATGTACATCGGATACTTTGACGAATTTGGGCTTAAGGGACATTTCGTTTGGATTTGCGGCGTGTCGCACTAAGGGACATTTC
>NZ_KV802471.1:268835-380048 GCF_001810695.1 Corynebacterium sp. HMSC065D07 | reverse complement strand
TTCCTTCAAGCGGAACTGCCAACAACGTAATGGGTGTGGCTGCCGATATGGAGGCAGCTCAGCCGCTAGGGGCCAGCCGACAGGCGCTCCCAGCCGAAGGGGTGGGACCCCAGCCGATAGGAAGGCTCCCAGCGGAAGGGGGGATCCCGGCCGACAGGGGGCACTTTAGAAACGGTTTAGCAAACCACCGAACGTCCGCCGCTCCTCCACACGCTTCGCCCGACCACCGGCAGTTACCTACCTCCCCTCCCCACCTCGAACAGCTGGGCACTCCACCCCACCGGCTGCTTCGAACGCACTACCGCACCCACGGCAGCCAGGTGCTTCGCAATCACACGGGCCGTGGGCAGCTGCGATCCATACAGAACGAGGCGTGATAAATCTTCCTGGTAGTCATGATCCTCGGCCCCACTTTCCTGCAACACTGGGGTCACCAGGAACAGCTGCGCCCCAGAACGTAGTACGGCAGCTACCAGCTGCTGCAACTCTATAGTTGGCCAACGTCGCCACGGATCAACCAGCACCACAGCATCTACCTGCTCGCACAAAGTAGCCACTGTGCCAGCCCAATCCGCCCGGCGCGCATCCCCACCGCTACGCCCAACCGTTGGAGCGTGCAGTGCACTATAGCGAGCACGATCCCGGCGGCGTGGAGCAATATCGCGCAGCATAACCTCCTCTGCGCTGGCCCCAGGCTCCGTCATCGCTGCAGTTGCTGCGCCTACTGAGATCCTTGCGTCATCCTCTGCCTCCGAAAACGACCCCAACACCACGGCGTTTGCCTGCGGTATCTTACGTAGAATCTCATCCGCATACACCGCCGCGGCCGGACCTCCCACCGCGCATCGAAGCGAGCCAGCATCCTGTCGCGCTAGTAGCTTGCTGCTCAGAATCTCCGCTGCGGCCGGGGCCGACCACTGAGCACTGGAGGCCGCCTGTTCGTGTTCCTCCACGGCCAGTTGTGGCTGGGTTTGCACAATGTAGTCCCAGCGGTGCTCGCCGGTATCAGCCGGATTCTGCAGTGCCTGCCCTAGCCGGCCAAGTGCTGCGGTCTTGGCGGCCGCCGGCCCGGTAATCCAATCCCTTACTGGAGAATCCGGGTTTGCCAACTCGCTGCCCAGCGCAGTGAGGCCGATTCGAACCGCCCGTTGGTCCGCCACATCCTCCGATGAGCTATCCAGTGCTACATCCGCCGACAACGTCACTAACCCCACTGCCTCCAGGTAACGCGCAATCCGGAGAGCCAGCTCCTGCTGCACGCCAGTTGCTTCGGCCAGTTGATCCACTCGATCCGCGCCCTCATCAATCAGGCCGAAAATCCCCATCCCTACGGCTTGGCGCACAAGAATCGCCGACCCCATTTCGGTGAGTTCATGCAGCTCAACCAGCGCATTACGGTAGCTCGTCACAGCCCCTGTCTCCGCCCCCTCACTGTCGCCCTGCAACGGAGTGCCCGTAACCTGCCCCGCACTCTCAGCCTGCGTAGCCGTCGCCCCTGCTTCCGATTGCGCCGGTGCCATTGCGCGCCAGTACCCCGTAATCTCCACGTTTTCCCGCGGAATCCCCAGAGCTCGAACCCAGCGTCGGATCGCCTTCAATCGCCCGGCCTCTCCCGCAGCCCATACATAGGGCATCGCAGCGGGCTCGGCCGCCCACTCTGGGTGTTCTCCGTACAACTCGGTAGCTTTCGCCACGAAGTCCCCGCCCTCGTCTCGCACCTGCCAGTGAATGTCCACCTGTGCTTCGAACTCCAGTCGCTGGACATGTGCCCGCGTGGCTACCTCAATAATCGCCACTGCCCTATACCCGGCGGGCAAAGACTCTATACAGCGAGCAATCGCCGGCAGCGCCGTCTCGTCGCCCACCATCAGTAGCCACGGAGTGTGGGTGGGCAGCGCTGCGCAAGACTTCGGCCCTGCGATATACAGGGGATCTCCCGGTCGAGCTCGTGCGGACCAGTCCTCGGCCAGGCCTTGGCCATGCCGCGCGAAGTCTACGACGAGACGGCCCTGGGAGGCGTCGAATGAACGGACGGTATATGTCCGAAACAGATCTTTGACTTCCTCTTGCCATAGCACCGTCGCGTCCTCCCGTGTGATGGGGTGAGGGCGCTCCCCGGTGGCCGGGTCTGGGAAGATGATGCGGATATCGTCGTCGAAACCATCGCTGACTAGCGGTGGTGCGTCTACGCCGAACGCACTATGGGCGCGTAGTTGTTCGCCCGTCAGAGTAATGCGACGCATCCCTGGTGTGATGTCCTCGATGTCATCGACCTGCAGTTCGCGGATCGTAATGGGGTAGATTTCCCTGTCTCGGCTATTCCTCGCCATGGTCATTCCTTTCTCGTTTCTGGGTTGGCGGTGTGCGGTGAGTCGGTGTGCGTAGGGTCAGTATGTGGGTTGGTTTAGTGGATTGGGACGGTGTGTAGCGGGTCAGTGCGGTGGATCGGCATGCGGTTGGTCGGCATGCGCAGGGTCGATGCCTCTCGCCTCGGGTGCTGGCCGGTCAGCCGAACTCTTGTCCAGCACCGCGGTGCCCACTGCTGAAAAACGTTCTTCCAGCCATCGACTTTCACCAGCTGCGCATGCGTAAGTTCAAGTTCGCTCACCCGCACCGGATACGCCCCCGGACGGCGCCTCCACGCAGCAGCCGGATCCCACTGCGCAGAAGACAAGCAAAGTTCCTTGCGGGTCGGCGGGCGGCAGCGGGGAGGCGAGTGAGCGAACAAGAAAGGGCATAAGAAAACACCCCACGCTGCCACACCGGGCGACACACTCGCGAGGGGTGCTGGAGAAAAAGAGACTAAGAGAGCTTTTTCAAGGTAGGCTTGACCTGCTCCAATACCCATGCACGGGACAGGGAGGTCGGCGTGTTCAGGCCGGCAACCACAGCCTCGTTACCCGCCAGGGTGGCGCCGGACTTGACCTGCGGCAGGTCTGAGTAGCCCGGGATCTTCTCCACCTCCGCGATGTCACCGGTGCGGTTATAGATCACCATGAAGTCCGCAGCCAGGGCGGAGACGTTTTCTGGCGACAGAGTCACGCGCCCCTGCTTTACCTCAATAGAGCCGTCGGTCAGAGGTTCCGGGAATTTCATACCCAGGTCGTAGATGAAAGAGGCTCCTGGGTCCTTCGGGTCGGCCACAGCTCCAAAGGATCCCTGAGCGAACTGGGAGACCACACCGGTCTTACCCTCGATATTCGGCAGCTCGGACTTCGCATCGGTGAAGACCTTCTCATCCTGGTCGATGACTTCTTGAGCTTTATCTTCCTTGTTGAAGATCTTGCCGAGCTCCTTCAGCTGCGACTTCCAGCCGATCCCCTCACCCTCGGTGCCAATACCACCCAGAGTGGGCGCGATCTCGGAGAGCTGTGTGTAGTTATCCTCGGAGATCGTCCAGTAGTCCCCGACGATGAAATCCGGAGCAGCGGCAGCGATCTCTTCCTTCGGCAGAGTCTTGAAATCGGCCTGCTTGATAATCTCCACGCCGTCCAACTTGCCGTCGCGCCACGGGGCATTCATGTCCTTAGCAGACACCACCACGGCGGAGGGCTTGATGCCCATAGCCAGCAGGTTGTCGATGGCTGGACCAATGGCAACGACGCGCTCGGGGTTTACGGGGTATGTGTCTTCCCCCCTGGCGTGCTTGATGGTGACTTCGGAGGCATTATCACCGGAATTCGCTGCGGAGTTTGCGCCTGAGGAAGTATTTTCCGCCTTGCCATCTGTATCGGAGCTGCAGGCTCCCAACATCAGGGTAGTGGAGAGCACGGCGAGACTGAGCGCACGGACAACGATTGAGTTCTTCATCCTGAATGGGTTTCCATTTCACTAAACGAACAAGGTTAGGTAAGGCTACCATCACCCAGGGTAGGCTAACAAGGGTAATCCGAGACTTTTTAACTTAATTTGGATCGGGGAGGGCACGACGATCCAGCTTCCCATTACTGCTCAGCGGCAATGCCTGCAGAGCTGAAGCCATGTCCGACAACAACACGTCCAAACGGCCCCGGCTGAAACATCAACCCCGATTAAGACACCCGCGAGGTTGACAAAATATATCGGAACGCCTCCAAAAATGAAGCCTCGTATATTCCATTACACAGGCCTACAATCGCGGCCATGGAATCCACGAAGCTAACATCACTCGTGTTTGGCAATGTTGTATTGGAATCGCACATGACGAAGACGATTATTGTCGTTTATTCGGAAGACATGCGGTCATGGTACTTCCGCCCGAGTCCGTACACGGAGCTTAAGGTGCCGCTCGATGAGCTGCGCGGGCAGCTGAGTAGAGAGCGCGCGGAACTCATCTCGGAACGTATCTTTGATAACGTAAAACTCGAGCTAGAGGAAAACTACCCCGGTGGCGTGGACCGCGCGCAGAAGGAGCTCTGCGGCTGGCTTCTGCGCGAGAAATCAGCCGTTTAAACCAACATCAAGCCGACCCGAGAGCCGACTTAGACTCAATACGACACGTTGGGCCGTACGCCAGCCGGCGATGCGCCCACTCGAACGGGCCAGGTTTGCCCCAAGCCTCAAGCAGAGCAGCGAGAAGCAGCGTCAGGACAAAGACCAGCAGACCGATTCCAAGCTTGCCGCTCACCGAAGCATCCGCGCCTAGTCCGAAGCCGGCTGGGGTGACAAGAACAATAAACAAAACCGATTGCGCAATGTAGCCCGACATAGAGCGCTTGCCCAATGCCACGAAAGCAAAGGCCCACCCAGGAACGCGATTGTTGAGTTTCTCCGTGAGCAGTGCCAAAACCGCCAGAATGCCAGGACCCGTAAGAAAGCCAAAAGCTTGGTTCAGCATCAAGAACACCGGTTCCAATTCGGTTGACACAACGCCAGCGGCCGCAAGCCCCCACGGAAGACCAACAAAGACAATGACCATACCTGCAATAACAACCCAGGTGACCAAGGTTCGGCGGTGCGCAGAAACGTTTGCAAGCACGCCCTCCCGCGCCCAGATATATCCGATGAGTAAAACGCCTACCAGCCCCACAAATGTGATGGGGATCTGCCCCAGAGCAGCAACCTCACCGCGCAGGTTGCGGGCGAAATAGTCACCGAATGTGACAAGTTCACCGGTCATCGGACGCGAGTTGGGCAGAGGATTGAAGTAGCCAAAATAGGCTCCCACCGCGCCCGAACCGGCGAAAACCGCATAGCCGCCAAAGAACCAGTAGGCAATGCGCCGCAGCGTGCGCGTCGAAAGCGTAAAGCACCAAACCAAGGCGATGCCCATGAGGCCATAGACCAGCATGATGTCACCGTCGAAAAGCGCGAAGCCATGCGCCAGACCAAAAACTGCAAGCAGCCCGTAGCGGCGGATGAGTACGCGCCGCGATTCTTTAATGGTGTAGCCCTTACGCTGCAGGCTCGCAGCAATGAGACCAATGCCGAATCCCAACAGCATGCAGAACATCGGCAGGCCTCGCACACGTACAAACATGCCGGTGAACACCGCGGCCGCGGTGTCCAGGGCGCTATCGGGACGCACACCACCCAGGGTGGAGCTAGGCCCCAAGGACCACTCGTTCACAACCCAACTCTGCACGGCGTTCGCCATGGCAATCCCCAAAAGCGCCGTGCCACGCGCTAAGTCAGGAACGATAAGTCGTTTCCGTTTCTCCTGCATACACCCTATTTTACTCTTCTCAAGCATCATCTAAGGGCGGTTTGGCTAGGCTAAGCCCCATGCCTGAGCCACTGTCGTACTCCTCCACCGAGGGCTTCCCGCAGCTGCACATGTCCCGCGTCATCGACGCTGAATTCGATGACGCCGCAGACAAACTCTTCCGCTGGGGCCTGCAGCGTAGCGGTCTTTTCCGGGTACAGCCCAGCCACGCCACGGTGGAGGAAGGCGCTGAGGTCAGCCTCGGGCTGGGGCCGTGGGAGTTTCGCTGCCGGGTCGTGGATGTCTTCCGCGAGGAGCGCCGGTGTGGCTTTACCTACGGCACCCTTCCCGGCCATATTGAGCGCGGCGAGGAGACCTTTACCCTGGAGCGCCTACGGGATGGGCGCACGCTGCTGCTTGTCGACGCCTCCTCCCAACCCGCCCGCCTCCCCTTCCTGCGCCCGCTGCTCGATATTCCCCGGCGCGCGCTGATCGGCTTCTTTTACCTCCGAGCGCTGGGCTGATCCCCCGCAGCGCCCGCCGGCGGATGGTGGCTAGGCGGTGAATCCGTCCTTAGGATTCCAGGTCTTGCTCACCGCCAGCGCTACCGAAGCATCTTCAGCTTCAACATCAGAAACACGGTAGTAGTGCATTTCCACGTGATCGGCAAAGAGATGCGCGACGGCATAGCCGTGGGAGTCATAGTCCAAGTGCTTTACCCACGGATTGGCGTCCTTGATTGCGTCCTCAATGAGTAACGAAGTCGAGTTGTCCTCCCCGTGGTAGGTGCCTGTGTAGGTGGTGAGGATTTCGTCGACATTGGGCGCCGTAATTGAGGTAGTCACCAGCTCACAGGCCACGCGCTTGTCGTGCAGGTAGATGTCGTTGGCCCATTCCGAGTGAATATCACCGGTAATGAAGAAGGAGTTACCCTCGCGAGCATCAAGAGCCTCGAGTACACGGTCACGGTCGGCGGCGTATCCATCCCATTGATCCGAATTCACGGCGAAGCCAGAAGTATTGCCCTTGACAAAGCGCAAGCCCTCATTGGCGGCATCATTACCTGGGATGGTCAGCAGGCGCATGGGAGCCATCATCACCGAGTTGCCCATCACCATCCACGTGGCGTCTGACATCGCAATAGTGTCTCGCAGCCACTGCAGCTGTTCGTTACCCACGATGGTTCGATTCGGATCCCCAAAGTTAGCGGCGGTGGTTTCCTGGTCGCGGTAGGTACGCAGGTCCATCATGGTGAGCTCCATGAGAGAGCCGAAGCGCAGGTTGCGGTAAAGCTTACCGCCCTCGCTCAGCTGCTTTTGGCGCAGCGGCATCCATTCATAATAGGCCTGCAAGGCGTCGTTCCAACGGCGGGACCACTCGCCCTCTGCAAACCCAGGTGTGTGGTTTTCGGCGCCCTCGCGCCAGGAGTTGTTGGCTGTCTCGTGGTCATCCCACACCACGACCCACGGGGCCGCAGCATGCGCAGCCTGCAGGTGCTCGTCGGTGCGGTAGCGGCCGTAGCGGATGCGGTAATCCTCCAGCGTGACGATCTCCCCCACGGGGTGGTGCTCACGTGCCACACCACTCTTGCCCACGTACTCCCCCGTGGGATATTCGTAGATGTAATCCCCAAGGAAGACCACGAAGTCAAGCTCCCCGGAGCGTCCACGCTCCGCCATGTCCTTGTAGGCGTTAAAGAAGCCCGATTCGTAGTTGGCGCACGAGGCCACGGCGAATTTCAGGTTGTCTACCTGGGCATCGACAGCTGGCGCAGTTTTCGTCCTGCCCACGGGCGAATACGCCCCGCTATGCTCACCCGAGGTCACCTGGAAGCGGTAGTAGTACACGGTGTCCGGGTTCAGGCCAAAGGGATCTACGTGAACGGTATGGTCGTGCTCCGCGGAGGCAACCTCTTGGCCGTGTGCCACCACGGAACCCATCGCCTCATCTGTAGCAATCTCCCATGCCACGTGAACGTCGTCTCCCATGCCAGAACCAGGCAGGGCATCCCGGTCCGGGGTGACGCGGGTCCACAGCACCACCGAGGTGGGCAGCGGATCGCCGGACGCAACGCCGTGGAGGAAAGGCAGCTGGGCGCCGGTGTACTGGTTATACGCTTCCAACGGGGTCTGGCGCGGGGTGCCGTGCTGGGCAGTTGCTGCCGACAGCCCATAGCCAGCGGCCGCGGTGGATGCACCAACGGCGCCCCAACGCAGCGCGGTGCGTCGATTAAAGCGGATAGCGCGAGAGTTTCTTAAAGATTCTGAAGAGTCTGGGGTATCTGTGGACCCGAATTCGTGGGACATGGGGCTAAACATAAGCTCACCAAAACTGCTATTTCAACGCGAAACAGCGCGTGATATCCCCTATACCGGGGGCATGTTCCACAGATTTCTATTCTGCTTAACCGGAGGTTCACCTTGAGATGTTTCTGTGACTAGGTCATGTCTGTTTCTCTGTTTTCTCAGCAGAGAAACACTCTCACACTCAACTTCCGATATTCATCGCAAAAGGCACACAAAGCAATAATGAAGCGTTTTAGTTTTTCTCCCGCCTCCGCTGGCGTAGCCACCATGACCGCGGCCGCTCTTGTCTTCACCTCACAGGTAAGCGTTCCCGTTCTGGCTACCGCTCAAACTAGCCCCATTTCCCGGATGGTGCTCCAACCGGGAAGCAAGGAAAGCTCCGTCATTGTCTCGTGGCGCACCCAGGGCCCGGCAGACAAGGAAGTCCTCGAGGTCACCGGCCCAGACGGCGCCCAGACCTTTGAAGCCGAGGAAAAGGACGGTGGCGCTATTGCATACGTGTCCAACTACGCCACCGCTACGGGTCTAAAGGAAAACACCGAGTACACCTACCGCGTCGGCTCCGAAGAGGGCGGCTGGTCCGAGCCTGAAACCTTTAACACCGGCAGCTTTGGCCAGGACTGGAGCTTCGTCACGGTTTCTGACGCGCAGATTGGAGTCGATGCCGACATCAAGGGTCAGACCGAGCAGTGGAACAAGACCATCGGCAACGCGGTTGCCGACGCCCCTCAAGCCAGCATGATCTGGTCCCTCGGTGACCAGGTTGAGGGCTGGGGCGCGACGATCGCGCAGTACGACGGCTACTTCTCCTCACCGGAGATTCGAAACATTCCCACCAACGCACTGCCGGGCAATCACGAGACGTACCCGTCAGACCTGGCAATGAAGCACTACGATGAGCACTTCATCAACCCGAATCAGGAGCCAGACCTGCGGGATTTCTACTTTGAGCGCAACAACGTTCTCTTCCTTGGGCTCGACACCAACGCCAGCAGTGACGCGGACATTGAGCGCCATGCGGAGTTCATGCGTAAGACCATTGAAAACCGCGGAGCTTTCAATGACTGGATCATCGTGGGCATGCACCACGCCTTCTTCTCTCAAGGCACCCACTACACCGATGGCGATGTAACCAAGCTCCGTGAAAAGCTCGCTCCGGTCATGTCCGAACTGGACGTCGATGCCGTACTCAGCGGCCACGATCACATCTACACCCGTACCCATCTCATGAACGGCCTTGAGCCGGTGAAGGCTCCTGCGAAGCGTGGCGACGTCCTCGCCCCCAATGACGGTGAGGTCCTCTACATCACCACCACCTCGGCGGGCGGCGGCAAGTTCTATGACTTCCAGGGTGAGGACGGGAAGAAGTACCCCAATGCCCGCATGGAAAACATGGACCCTGCTCTGCCGCACGAGTCCACGGCGATCTGGCGCCAGGACTACGACGAGGACTACATGGTCGTCGATGTGACCGGTGATGAGCTCACCTTCCGCACCTACAACGCCAACAACCCGAACTTGGTGGACAAGGTCACGCTGAAGAACAACGACCACGCCATTGCGGACCCGCGCGAAGAGAAGCCGACGACCCCGGCACCGGCGACCACAACTGAGGTCGTCACCACGGAGGTACCGACCACCGTGACCACCACGGAAACCAAAGAGGTCCCCACCACGGTGACCACCACGCTCCCAGCGGAGAAGACCACCAAGACAGTGACCTCGATGGTGCCCACCACTGAGGAAAAGACCATCACCACCAAGGTGCCGACGACCATTACCACTACCAAAACTGCCGAGCCCTCCGAGCCTTCGGATCCCTCCAAGCCAGCCAAGCCAGGTGAGCCAGCCAAGCCGGATGAGAACTGTGACGAGGGCTCTGCGGGGGCGTCGGCAAGCTCGGCAGGCTCCTCCGATGGGTCCTCGGATGATTCGTGCTCGTCCTCTCGCGGCGGCATGATTGGCTTCCTGTTGGGGGCCATCAGCGCGCTGATTGTCGCCGGCGGTGTGGCGGCGCTGGACCCGAACAGCCCGGTCCGCAACAACATTCAGAGCATGCTCGACTCGCTTTACCGGATGTATACCCGGTTGTTCTAAGGCCCCCTAAAACACGCAAACGGAAACGGAATGCACGGGGGTTAATCCCCCTGTATTTCCCGTTCCCAAGCGCAGATCGCCTCCTGTGTGTAATTTAACTCACATGCACACAAAGTCACGTTTCATACCAAAACCATTGCTCACGGCGATTCTTTTCCTCGCAGCAGTCGCTCTCTCCGTCGTAAGCGTTCTCTTTCCCCTCACCGCCACCGCCGAAGATTCACGCTCAACCTCCACTAGTAGCTCCGTGCCGAGCTCCCCCACTGCTTCTAGTGACATGGCCCCGACCATGGTGGTCTTCGATTCCTCCGGTTCCATGATCACCAACGATGCCGGCGGCCAGACCCGCATCGACGCCGCCAAAGATGCCGCCCGCACCTTCATCACCGAAGCCGGGGACGACGCCCCTCTGGGACTTGTCACCTACGGTGGGAACACCGGCGAGGCTCCTGAAGATGAAGCTGCCGGTTGCCAGGACATCACCGTGGTAACGCCACCCGAGGCCGGCAATTCTGAGAAGATGATTGGCCACATGGATGGCCTCCAACCGCGCGGCTTTACGCCCATCGGTGAATCTCTGCGCAAGGCCGCGGCTGAGCTTCCAAAGGAAGGCCAGCGCAGCATCATCTTGGTCTCGGATGGCGTTGCGACATGTACCCCGCCACCGGTCTGCGATGTGGCGAAGGAACTCAAGGAACAGGGTATCGACCTGGTCATCAACACCGTCGGCTTCAACGTGGAACCTGAAGCTCAGCAGGAACTCCAGTGCATTGCCGACGCCACCGGCGGCACCTATGCCGACGCCTCCGACGCCGATAGCTTGGCCAAGGAGCTTAGCCGCGCAGCACCGCGCACCTTCAACGCCTACGAGTCAGACTTAGAGGAGATCGAAGGCGGCGAAACCGAAGGTTCCCCGGCCACGGTAGACCGTGACGTAGAGGCCTTCTCCACCACTCTTCTTCCGACGGAGGGCAAAGGGCACTCAGCTGAATCCACTACCTTCTTCACTACCCCATTGCTGAAGGCGAGCGCGTGGTGATTGGGCCTGACCCCTTTTTGGTGGACACCTTTCATTCCAGCCCAGTCGGGCTGGGAAGAAAGGTAATCTACCACCATGTCCAGGTACTCCGAACAGTTCAAACGCGATGCTGTGGCCCTCTATGAAAACAATGAGGACCTCTCGCTGAACGCAGCATCAGCAGAGCTCGGTATCAACCGTGCCTCGCTGCATTCTTGGGTCACCAAGTACGGCACCGGAAAGCGTGCCCGCATTAGAGCCGTGCATGATAAAGCCCAAGCGGCGACTGATTCTGAGCGAATCCGCCAGCTGGAAAAAGAAAACGCGAAGCTGCGCGAAGAACGCGATATTCTACGTAAAGCTGCTAAATATTTTGCCGAAGAGACACGCTGGTGATCCGCTTCCAGTTTGTCTATGACCACCGAACCGAATACTCGGTCAAGCGGATGTGCCACGTGTTAAAGCTCAATCGCTCCTCGTTCTATAAATGGGTCCAAACCCGTGAAAAGCGCAGGTTAAAGACGTGTTCCGATGCTCTTATTGGTGCACGAATCAAGACCATCTTCGATGATGAGCACGGGCTTTATGGTGCTAAACGCATCGCTGCAAGCCTTAACGACGATACGGACTTTCCTCCGATAAATCACAAGAAGGTCGCACGCATCATGAAATCCATGGGACTTAAAGGCTTTACCAAGCGCCGCCGATGTGTCACTACCAGGCGCAAGCCTGGCCACCGTGTCATGCCGGACTTAGTAGGCCGTACATTCACAGCCAACGAGCCGAACCGCGTTTATCTTGGCGACATTACCTACCCGCCCTGTAAGGGTGGCAAGAACATGTATTTGGCCACAGTCATTGACACGTATTCACGGAAACTTGCAGGTTATGCGATCGCAGACCACATGCGAGTGTCACTGGTCGTCGATGCACTAGCCCACGCGCACGGTGTGCGTGGCAGTCTTGACGGGGCTGTATTCCATTCCGATCACGGCAGTGTGTACACCTCACAAGCCTTTAGGGACCACTGCACCCAGCTTGGTGTTCGCCAATCCATGGGAGCGGTGGGAACGAGTGCTGATAATGCCCTGGCAGAATCATTTAACGCCACCTTAAAGCGTGAAGTCCTGCGTGATCGGAAAGTCTTTGACAATCCCATCGTCTGCCGCCAAGAAGTCTTTCGATGGTGCATGCGCTACAACACGCGCAGACGGCATTCCTGGTGCAACCTTCTAGCCCCCGATGACTACGAAGCACTCACATCAGCTACACTGACCCAAGCAGCATAGCTAACCCCCGACGTGTCCACTGTCCGGGGGTCAGGCCCGTCTCCACCTCGTACGCCTCAATCCCATCATCACGCGCAGCGAGCTCGTGGAGGCCACCGGACTGTCCCAGCCCACCATCACCCGCGCCACCGCCGCTCTCCTCAAGGCCGGCCTCATCCAAGAGCGCACGGACCTCACCCGCTCCCAAGGTCGCGGCCGCCCCACGGTTCCGCTCGAGGCCTCCGATAACGGCTGGCTCCTTTCCGGCATCGCGGTCGGCACCACCTCGACGTATATCGGCCTCTACGACACCCGCGGCCGCATTATCCGCGAAGACAACGTTCCCACCCCGGTCTCGAAGCTCAGCCCCGATGACTTCGTCGAGCACGTCATCGCTGGCGTCAACCGGCTCACCACCGGTGTCGACCGCACACTCGTTTCCGTCGGCGTGACCACCTCCGGCTCCGTCGACGAAGAAGGCAAGGTCCACGCGGCCAACCTCGGCTGGGACGGCATGGATATCGCAGGACGCCTCGACTTCCAGTTCGGCGTCCCCGTCACTGTCACCCCGGCCGTGCCCGCCATCCTCGCTTCGGAGACGCAGGCCGCTCCTCTCGGCGACGAAGCCCGCACGCTCGTCCTCTTCGCGGATGACTCGATTGGCGCCGCCCTGTCCGATGAGGACGGCGTTGCCTCCATCGAGCTCCCACAGTTCGACGGCGCCGACCCACGCGACACCCTCGTCAACGCCGCGCTTGCGCCCCGTCTCGCTGAGGCTGCCGATGCCCCCTCGGTCCTTGCCCAGCGCGCCTCCGACCTCGGCCGCCTTACGGCCCAGCTTATCGATGCCCACCGCCCCGACACCGTGGTCATCGCCGGCTCCGCCTTCTACGACGTGCCCACCGCGCCGAAGCTCTTTGCCTCGGCCGCACGCGGCGAGCTCGACCCCGATCTCGCGTCCGCGACGGAGCTGCGCATGATCCCCAACCACAAGGAGATCGTCCGCTCCATCGCCCGCGCCGTCGCGCTCGACCCGCTCCTGCGCACGCCGCTTGAGCTGAACACCGCGAAGGTGCGCGCCGCCTAGGCCAGCCCGCACTCCGCACGCAGTTCGGCAAGGTTGCCGTCGTAGAGATACCCGCGCAGCCCTGCCGCCCGTGCTGCGTCGACGTTGCCCTGGGTGTCATCAATAAAGAGTGTGTCTTTCGCACTCGCACCCAACGCGTCCATCGCCACGTCGAAGGCCCGCTTGTCGGGCTTGACCACGCCAATCTCGCCACTGAGCACCACGGCGGTGAATTCCTTGAGTCACGAGTCGTTGCGCTCGCGCACCATACGACCGAGTCCCACCGGAATATTGGACAGCACGCCCACCGCATTGCCCGCGCCAAGCAACTCCTGGGCGACCCCACGACGTCGAGGTCCGGCGCCGTACACGGCTCGAAGTCCTGAGCGACGGCCTCAGAGATATCGAAGTCCGGAAGGCCTAGGCGCACCTGCATCTGGCGCCACCAGCGTTCGTCGCTCACCACGCCCGCGTCATAGGCCGGGCGCAATTCGTTATACGCCGTCCAAAAAGCGGCCGGATCCTCGGCACCGACGAGACGTAGCAGCGCCTCCTTCGGCTCCGGTGGGCGATGACGGAGCAAGACTCCGTAGAAATCGAAAAGATACGTCGACATACATCCAGACTACGGAAAGCCGCGCAGACTCGTCCCAAAACGACAGAGTTCTAGAAACGGAACAAGCGTCCGGGCAGCCCCGTGGGCACGAGCAGCACCGCCACGGCACCCAGCGCCGCGCCTCCTGCATACAGCGGCACAATGGCGTCCGGAATGATGCCGAGCGGCGTGAAGATCACCAAGCCCACGGCGGCAAGCACGAGCGCGCCGCCGACTGACGCAATGGACTTCTGCGGCAGGCTCACCGCGATGAGCGCAGCAAAAAGAAAGAGACCCGCCCCCGCGAAGGGCCCCAGCATGAGTGCCGCACCAAGCAGAAAAGTGCCGAGCGCAACGTGCGTACTGCTCAACGCCATGCCGACGCCCAAGGCGACGGCGAGCGCGAGGAGCACGACCACGGTCCAGGTTTTCTGCTTCATAGACATATAAAACGCAGTCTCCCACCAACCATGGGGTTGGTGGGAGATATTAGGACAATCTTGATGGGTTTGTTACCGCATGGTCACTGTCCCTTGACCTTTGTGTATTAGCTAGGCCTTGATGGCCACGCGTGACTACTTTGCGCGGGAGCCCAGAGTGGCGTCGATGCGCAGGAGGCCGGAGCCATCGTTGCCCACGAGCTTGATCTGGTCAATAATCTCGGTGACGGTGTCCTCTTCCTCAATCTGCTCGTCGAGGAACCAGTTCACGATCTGGCGGGACTCAAGGTCCTTCACCTCATCAGCGGTACGAGCGATCTCGCGGATCTGCTCGGAGACCTTCTGCTCGTGTGCGTAGGCAGCCTCGAAAGCGTCGAGCGGGGTCGCGGCCTTCACAGACGGAACCGGGACATCGGTGAGCTCCACGCGGTAACCGCGTGCGAGGAGGTGGTTGGCAAACTTCTGAGCGTGCTCGCGCTCCTCCGCAGCCTGAGCGTAGAACCAGTCACGCATGCCCGGGAAGGAAAGATCATCCATCTCGTAGGCCAGCTGGGTGTAGATGAGGGCGGCGCCGTGCTCGTTAATAACCTGTGCGTTCAGCAGGCTCTGCAGCTTCTCGTTCATTGAATATCCTTGCCTTTCGGTACCTGTTCAATAGGTAAATTTCTGTCTTTTCCGACGGCTATCCAACGGGTTTCCGGCGGTATAGTCTCCCATAATACAGATATTCAAAAATGCCGCTAGCTAGGTTAGGGTTCCCAAACATGCAGGCCAAAGACAATTTTGGTCACGGTAACCTAAGTTACCGCAACCTGATCAACGCCCGAATCCACACAAACGGAAGCAATCGAACTAGAGTCGGATGCCCGCCCGCTTGAGCGCATCAAGCACCAAAGGCATCCCTGCCACCGCGGTACCCACGAGCGCCACAACGCCCGCAATCACCCCCACGAGGATGCCGATACCCTCGCTCGACGGTTCCTCCGAGCTCAGCGTTCCCAACTGCGCGGAAGCCCGGGCAAGTCCCGTCGACTTATGCCCCTCGACTACCCCGGCATCCTTGCCATCAGCGAAGTCCAGCACGAGATCAACGTCGCCGCCCTCAAGTATCTGACCTTCCTTATAGCGCAGTAGCGAGCCCTCCAGGCCTGCACCCGCGGTGGCCTGGCGATCCTGCGCGCTCACATCGGTCCCAACCGCGATGGGGGCATCGAGGGTGAACGTGACCAGCACGTCATCATCGCCATCCCTGTCGACCTGCGCGCCCTTATCGCCCGGATCCCCGGACAAAACGTAGTCTCCAACGAGCTCGACCTTCGTGCCTTGCACCTGCAGCTTGAGATCTGAGTAGGTGAGATCGAGGCCGGCCGAGCCGCCCGCGCCCAGGCCTTTGTAGGCCACGATATGCGCCGAACCGTCAAGGACGATGGTGCCGTTGCCGTCCGCATCTAACGTCGTCTCAGCGACGTTGACCGGAAAGAGCAGCTGATTGTCCTTATACGTCGCCCCATCCGTGGTCGTCCAACGGCCAGCTGCCATTGGGCCAGCAAGATGCTCCATAAATGAGGTCTTGATGGGCCAGGCGAATGTACCCGCCGTCAGGTCCTGCGTTGCAGCAGTAGCCGGAACAGCCATTGCAGAGACGATAAGAGCAGATGCGAGAGAAGCAGAAGAGATTTTCTTCACGCGACAGACCTCCAGGTCACTTTAGAAATACAGATAAAACAAGAAGGGGGAAGAGAGGAAATAGTGAACCCGGCGCTACGCTGCGCCCGGATACAGCTTCGCTAGCTCGGCGAAGACTGCCGAGTTACACGCGAAGGCGGCCTGTGCCTCGGCGATGAGAGCGGCACGCTGGGCATCAGAAAGCGCGAGCTCGTCGAGCGCCTTGCGGTACGCGCTGCGGTAGGGCGGAATCTTGCCAATCGCCGCGAAGTTATAGAAATTGAGCGCATCCGGGTCGATACCGTAGAGAGCCCCCAGGCGCGCGGCAATAACCTGCCCACCCGAGATATCGCCAAGGTAGCGCACGTAGTGGTGAGCAACGACCCGGGGCTCCGATCCCGGCGTATCGAGCGATTCCAGGCGCGCGACGTAGCGTGCGGTGGCGGGAAGGATACGCACCTCGTCGCGCCACTGCGGGCCGTACATTTCCGCGAGGTCGAGTTCCAGCGCATCGCGGCGTTCCAACCGGGGGTCGGCCACCGCTCCGGCGATGCGAGTATCCGCTACCGTGCGGACCGCGCGCTCAAGCGCCTCATAGATAAACCACAACTGCCCAGTAAAGGTGGCGAGTGCCTCTGCGCTGAGCTCACCCGCCATCAAGCGGGTCATAAAATCTGAGCCCTCTGCGCTGGCGTGCGCTCGCGCGGTTTCCTCACGCAGCATCTGCGAAAGCGGCGTCGTGGTCATGGCAACGGTCATGGCCAAATTCCTCCTGATTAAGTAACGCTTGCCTAACCTTAATGTGGATAGTCTAAACAAGGCAAGCCTTACATATCAAGACCTATGCCATACTTCATGCCCACAGTGACGCATATTCGACCGAAAGTATGACTAATCGTCGCACCCCCATGCTCAGCGCACATCTCTCCCCCAGGTTTTAGTCCCCCAAATTGCCCGAGAGCCGGTCGAGGCGCTGCTGACTGACCGGATCAAGACCCCGAATATCCACGGTCACGCCGCGCTGCGCGTATTTCTCACGCACCGCATCCAGCGTCGCCACAGTCGAGGCATCCCATACCTGCGCAGCCGACATGTCGATATCGACCTCAGAGACTCCCAGCGTGTAGTCAAAGGAATAGACAAGGTCGTTGGACGAAGCAAAGAAAAGCTGGCCGGTGACGCGGTACGCGGCGCGGGTGGCATCGGAAGCAACGAGCTCGACCTGGGTGAGGTGCGCGACGCGACGCGCGAACGCAATCATGGCCGTGAGCACGCCGGCGATGACGCCGACCGCCAGGTTGTGAGTAACCAATGTCCCCACAACCGTCACGAGCATGACCAGCGTTTCCGACAGCGGCATGCGGTGGATGGTGCGCACCGAGTGCCAATCCACCGTGTCCGCGGCGACGAGGATCATGACGGCGACAAGCGCAGTCATGGGAATCGCACCCACGGTATCGCCCAACACAAGGATGAGAATGAGGAGGAAGATGCCAGCGAGCAGGCTCGACAGGCGCGTGCGAGCACCAGAAGCTTTGACGCCAATCATCGTCTGGCCAATCATCGCACACACGCCCATGCCGCCGATGCTCGCCGCAAGGACGTTGCCAATACCCTGACCGAGGGACTCGCGCGTTTTATCCGAGTGGCTGTCCGTAATGTCGTCGACAAGTTTGGCTGTGAGCAGCGACTCCATGAGGCCGACGAGGGCCACGCCTACCGCGTACGGGCCGATGAGCGTGAGCGTGTCGAGCGTGAGCGGCACGTCAGGGAAAACGAAGCCCGGCAGGCTCGTGGGTAGCTCGCCTTGGTCCGCGACGTCCGGAATGTCCCAGCGGAAGACGACGACGAGCACTGTGATGACGAGGATCGTGATGAGCGGGGCGGGGACGACCTCCGTGAGCCTCGGCCACAGAAGCATGATGACCACACCGAGCGCCACGAGGGGATAGACGATCCACGGGACGTGCATGAGGTGCGGCAGCTGCGCGGTAAACATCATGATGCCCAACGCGTTGACGAAGCCAGTCATAACGGAGCGCGGGATAAAACGCATGAGCTTGGCGACCCCGAGGAAAGCGAGAACGATCTGCAGGACTCCCGCCAGCAGCACCGCCGCGAGGACGTACTGCAGACCGTGGGAGGCAGACAAGGGAGCAATGACCAACGCGACCGAGCCGGCCGCGGCGGAGATCATGGCAGGACGACCACCAGTAAAGGAGATGGAGATTGCCATGATGACGGACGCGAAGAGTCCAACGCGTGGATCCAGCCCCGCCAGGATCGAAAAGCTTAAGACCTCGGGGATAAGCGCGAGGGCGACGGCGAGGCCGCCGAAGACTTCCATGCGCAGGCGCGCGGGGGAAGAAAAGACGTAGCGAAAGCTCGCGAGCACGCCGGTAGGCGCAGGAATTTGGGCTCGTCCCCCAACTACCACTTCCAGAGATAAACGAAGGCCCGTCAGCTGCGCGCTGACGGGCCTTCTCCCCATGACTAATCTTTCGGCACTTACCGTGAGAAGGAAGTGGAGCGCGACCTTCCTAGTAAGCAACCGCCCGTGATTAGGCAAGGCTTAGTTTATAAACCTTTAGTTGGATGGTCAAGGGGGAACGAGAACTTTCTCCCGCGATCCCGCGAAATATC
This sequence comes from Corynebacterium sp. HMSC065D07, assembly GCF_001810695.1. Lineage (NCBI taxonomy): Bacteria > Bacillati > Actinomycetota > Actinomycetes > Mycobacteriales > Corynebacteriaceae > Corynebacterium > Corynebacterium sp. HMSC065D07. The sequence continues at coordinate 361,327 of NZ_KV802471.1, read as the reverse complement.
ACCGTTACCACTAATAATTCCGAAAAATTAATGTATCGCGGCACGAAATAGGATGAGAGTTATGGCAACAGATTCGTTCAAAGAACCGCTCAAAGAACTCGAAACCCTCATCTCCGAGGGACTCGGGCGGTTCTGGCGTTCAGACCCGACTCCCCCTTCCGTCAGCTACGACGCCACCGAAGGCCTGCCGGAGACACCGGCGGCGGAACAAGTTTCAGACTCTCCGCGCCACGGCATTACCACCCCTGCGCCCGCTAACGCCTTGCGCGAGGAAGTGGCCGACGAAATCGCCGAGCTATTGCGTGCCGAGCGCCGCAGCTTCTTCGACCTCGACTTTCGCCATCCACGCGGGTCCGCAGGCGACGACCACGAGGCAGAGACCGCGGCACGCCTGGCATCGCTACCGCTCGGCGCACGCCTGAAGCCACGCGGCGTTTTCGAAGACGACTGGGCAGCGCGCCCGGATGAAGACCACCCATGGCCCATCATTCTCATCCACGGGACGACGGATACGAAAGGCGTATGGCAGCTGCTCGGCTCCGAGCTGCGCGAGGACGGCTGGACCGTGTTCGCACCGGACTATGGCGCCCGCGCCACCGGCCCCATCGCCGCCTCCGCCGATCAGGTCGGCGCGTATATCGACGCGGTCCAAGCCGTCACCGGCGCGGAACAGGTCGTGCTCATCGGACACTCTCAAGTCGGTATCGTCGCCCGCTACTGGATGCATAACCACGATGCGGTGGACCGCGTGCGCCACATCATCTGCCTGTCGGCGCCCAACCACGGCACCACCCAAGGTGGAATCGTCAGCTCGTTGATTTCCAGCCGCCGCCAAGAACACGTCATGCGCTCCATCATCGACGCTTACTTCGGCCCAGCCGGCATGGAACAAATCGTGGGCAGCGCGACGCTGGAGGAGCTCAACCGCAACGGTGACCTGGCCCCCGGTGTGAGCTACACGTGCGTGGCCACTAAGCAAGACTCCATCGTCGTGCCGCCGGAAACCTGTTTCTTGGATCCCGGCGACACTCCCGACGGAACGGTGCGCAATGTCTATGTGCAAGACGTCGACAAACGCGCCGTCGTCTCACACATGGATATGCCCATGGACAAGCGCGTGCGCGCCATCGTGCGCACGGTGCTCAAACAGCTCTCCCCCACCCTGGACAATCCTCACGACGCCCAAAGCCACGCCCTTGCCAACGCGGGTCACGCCGACTCGGAATAGACCCGTGCAGGTTCGCTAACGCAGGCGCGCCAGCAGGGGATTAAGAACGCCGGACTGCACGATGGCGCCGCCGATGACCGCAAACATGCCGCCCAGAGCGGTCAGCGCCAACACGATATTCCACACGTTGGAAAAAGAAGAGCCTTCTTCGCCCTTGTTATCCGTGCCGCCTTGGTTCTGATCCCGCCCCTTTTCCGGCTTCTTCTCTGGGTCCTTCTCAGGAGTCTTTCCTTGGTCTCCTGCCTGGTCCTTGCCCTGCTCGTCGCGGCCCGGCTCGTCCTGCTCCCCTGGGGTGGTCTCGGTGCCCTCATCGGCAGGACCCACACACTCGGACGCGGTCTTCAAGGTCACCTGTGCATCATCAAGTTCCGGCTTGTAGCTCTCGTTGTACATGCCCATGAAGATCACGTCGATACCCTCGATGTGCTGGATCTTCGACTCGCGATCGTAGTAGGTACCCGCCTTCGGCTTGTACGTCACGTCGGTCGCATTCAGCGTGAGCATATCGCCGTCCTTCGACCATGCGGCATTGCCCTCAGCGAAGGTATCCGTGCCCGACTTCTTGTTTTCTTCCGTGCGGTCCTCCGGGGTGTATTCCGTCATGCCCTTGCCCGGCACGTAGTAGCCCTCGTAGGACGTGCCCGCCTTTGCCTGCCCTGCCTCCGTGAGGACATAAGGCGAGAGCATCTTGGTGTACAGCGCACCGTGGTGGCCCTCAAACTCCAGCGTCGAATCCTTGGTTCGAATATCGGCTTTCGTGACGGTGCCGTCTTCGCCCAGGCTCACCGAGGACGCAGAAGGATCCACCTCGAAGTGGAACTGAAAGTCTGCTCCGCCTTTGTTACCCTCGTCCTGCGTTACCGCGCCGGACGTGGTCCACCCACCCCTCGCGATGGGGCCGGTGATGTAGTTGCGGAAAGATTCCTTGATGCCCCAATTCACAGTTCCGGAGACAATGCGGGTCTCCAGGGTCTGGCCAGGGGCGCAGGTGGGGGCATCGGCAGCAAAGGCTGCCGGAACGGTCAGCGCCGAGGCGGTCAGCGCCAGCGCGAGAGAAGAAGAGACAATACGCATGAGTTAAGACTCCTTAAGTAGATCGACAAAAGACTGCTCGGGATCGGCGACCTGACATCGCGCGGGATGGACTGAGATGTGGCCGTCTGCCTTGCTCACCTGGATGGGCCAGCGATAGACCTGCGACAAAATCTCGTCGGTGTAGACCTCGCGCACCGGGCCGGCGGCGGCAACTGCCCCGTCTGCTAGGCACACGATGTGATCGCAATAGGCCGCAGCGGCGCCCAAATCGTGGAGTACCACCAGCACCGCCACTCCAGCCTGCGCCGCGATCGAGCGCACCAATCCCAAGACTTGTTCTTGGTGGCGGATGTCCAGCGCCGCAGTCGGCTCATCGAGAAGAATCACCGGGGTCTGCTGCGCCAGTACACGGGCCAACGCCACACGCGCACGCTCCCCGCCAGAGAGCGTGGCAATATCGCGGCCGGCCAAGTGCGTCGCATCCACCGCCGCAAGCGCTGCGTCGATGATCGCGTCGTCCTCGGCCTGCCTGGCGGTGCCCTCCCAAGGGCGCCGGCCCATGGCCACTACATCACGCACGAGAAACTGGAAGGACACAGTAACGTCCTGCAGCATCACCGCACGCGCACGGGCCAACGCCCCTGGGGAGGACACCGCCGGATCCTGCCCCACGAGGGAAACGGAACCGGTGTAATCAATATCGCCGGCGATGGCCGCCAGCAGCGTGGACTTGCCCGCACCATTCGGGCCGATGAGGCCGGTGACCTCCCCTGGGCGGGCGACAAAGGAGACATCGGAAAGCAGGTTCCGCTCGCCGATCGAAACGGAAAGATTCGCAACGTTAATCATCAATGCATTCCCTTCTTCATCATCCGGCGCAACAGCACGAAGAAGGTGGGGCCACCCACGAGCGCGGTAAAGATACCGATGGGAAGGTCGGCGAAAGGAATGAGCGTGCGCGCAGCGACGTCGGCAAAGCCAATGAGTACGGCGCCCGCCACCGCAGAGGCCGGCAGCAAGACCCTGTTTTCTGGGCCGATGATCGTACGCAGCAGGTGCGGCACGATAAGGCCGACGAACCCAATAAGTCCGGCGAAAGCAACTGCGCCGGCGGTAAGGATCGCCGAGGCAGCGATGGCGATAATGCGCAGTCGCTTGACGTCGACGCCAGTGTGTTCCGCGGCGCGCTCGCCCAGCGCGAGCACATCTAGCTGGCGGCCAAGACGCAGCGCAATGGCCATCCCGAGGAGGGCGATGGGGAGGCCCACCCACACGTGTTTCCACTGGGAACCGTTGAGCGAACCCATTTGCCAAAAGATGATTTGCTCGCGGTTCGCGGTAGGCGCCAGGTACATCATGAAGGAGATGATGGCGTTGCACACCGCGTTGATAGCAATGCCGGTCAGGATCAGATTGACCACCGCCACACGCCCTCGTGAGCGCGCCAACTGGTAGATCAGCGCGGTAACCAGCAGCGCCGTAGCAAACGCCGCGAGCGGCACCGTGAAGGTACCCAGGACGGAGATATTAAAGACGATTACCACGGCCGCGCCTACACCGGCACCGGAGGTCACGCCCACGATGGAGGGCTCAGCCAGCGGGTTGGCGAACACGGCCTGCATGAGCGTGCCCGCCACTCCCAAGCACGCGCCGACCAAGAAACCGAGCAGAATGCGCGGCAGGCGGATCTGCCACACGACGTTGGCCGTCAAGCCACCGCCAGGGCCCGCGGCCATAATCTGCACCAAGTCACCCAGCGCGACGTAGTACTGCCCCAGCGCAAGCGACAGGATGAAGGCGACACCAAGCAGCACCCCAAGCGATACGAATACACCAACCCGCAGGCGGGAGCGCCGAGCGAAAACCTCCGTGGGGGCCGCCGGTTTAAGCATTGTCTGGGTCATAGATTGCCTGCGCAAGTTTGAGAAGGGTCTGTCCGGTCAAGGGCCCGAAGGCGAGCGATTGCCCGTCTGGGATGGTCACGATCCGCTGCTTTTGGCCCGCGGTGGTTTGTGCAATGCCGGGGCGCTCGAGGAGGCCTTCGACGCCGCCGGTCGACTCCAGGCCGCCCGTCATCATGATGATGACCTCAGGGTTAATCTTTGCCAAAGATTCGGCGTTGGCAGGTTCGGCGTAAGAGAGGTGGTATTCGGTGCCGAGGTCTACGCCGCCCACACCCTCAATGAGGTCCTTGGCACCCGTGCCTTCTCCCATGATGAAGAAGATGCCGCCGTTGCCGCGCGCGTAGAGGAACGCCATGCGCATTGGCTCCTCCGGCACGATGTCTGCGATGGCCGCCTTATCTTTTTCGATTTCTTCGACGGAGCGGTTGGCCAGCGTTTCGCCTTCGTCTGGCAGACCCACGACCGCGGCCAGGTTTGTGATGTCCTCGGCCACCGAGTCAATGGTGCGTTTCGGCTCCATGACCACGGTGGTCACCCCTGCGGCGCGAATCTGGTCGATGGCGTCGCGTGGGCCGATCGAATGATCGACGATGACCAGCGTGGGCCGGAGTTCGAGCACGGCTTCCACGTTGATGTTGTGTCCGCCCTGGGTCACGACGGGGCGATCGGCGATAGCGTTTTCCGTCGACGACACCGTGCGACCCACGATATTGTCCGTAAGCCCTAGGCCCTCGAGGGTTTTCGTATACGTACCGTAGAGATCCAATGCCACGATTCGGGACACATCCGTAACGGAGACGTCGTAGCCGTCAGCATCCGTGAGCTCTACCGGCAGCGCGGGAGTAGGCGACTCCGCCACCGCGACGACATCCTCGAAGTCCGTCACATTCGACACACCCGTAAACGAGCGCGGGTCTTTGGCCGACTGCGCGTCTGGGAGGGCGTCGCGCAGCTGCGCGTCTTGGGATTCATAGGCGCCTTGGACGCCGCACCCTGTGAGGGCGAAGACACACGCCAACGCCACCAAAAGTCGTTTCATGCGAAACGTATCCTTTCTCAAGTCTTGGGTAACAAGGGGTGCGCTACGCCGGGTTGCGCAGGACGACGGAGCCCATGGAACCGCCGGCGATGGCGAGGCCTGCGATAAGCAGCAGGAGCCACGTGCTCGCCTCCGGCGAGGAGCCCGCGGCCGCGGCCTTCTTGATCTGGAAGTTGCCGCTGCCGTCTTCATAACCAGACGTGCTCGTGCCGGCCGCGGCCTGCGGGCCGTCTCCCGCAGAGCTTTCCGATGCCGCCCGCTTTGCCGCCGCAGCGCTCTGACCGCCGGAGGTCGTCGCCGCACCAGTGTGTGCCGTAGTTCCGCTCGCCCCGGCGCAGTCCCCGGATCCGCCAAGTTGTGCATGCAACGAAAGCGGATCAAGGGTCGTGCCCGGCTCATAGAAATTCGCGAACGCATCATTGCCCGCTGCGGTCAGCGTGACGGTGGCTTCGCCGTCGACGGCGGAGTCACTCACGTCGAGCAGGCTAAACGACACGTCTCCGAGCACCGTGCGTCCAAAGTCCTTGCGCTCGCCCTCCATGTTGGAGGAACGCACGTCGGCGATGAGTTGACCGCTCGTCCCGTTGAACCGGACTTCCAGGTTCGCGATATTGAGATCGAGGACTCCGTTGTGGCCGGTAAAATGCATAGCGCCGCCGTAGCGGATGGAACCTGACTGCGCCGCAGTATCCACATCTCCGCCGGTGCCCGTGAACTGGAAACGCGAGTTGTCGTACCCTACGCCGTCGAGCGTCCAGGCGCCCTTGGCGATGGAGCCGGTGATATACGACTGGAAGGACTTCTTGACACCCCACTCGGCGGTCGCAGCCTGCACGCCCGTGGCTACGCAGGTTTCTGACTGCCCATCACTAGCCGCGGACCCGGGGTCCTGTGGCCGCGCGGTTCTTGTGGTTCCAGTAGCACCAGTAGTGCCGGAAGTACCCGAAGTACTGCCCGAAGTACTACCCGAAGTGCTCGAAGTACTACCCGAAGCACCCGAAGGGCTCGCGGTGCCCGAAGTGTTGGCTCCCGACGCGCCTGAACCACTCGTGGTGCTAGTGGTAGTGCTGGTGGTCGTGCCCGTGGCGGCTTCCGTGCGAGAACGGAAGGATTCTAGCTGGTCTAGGAAGGACTCCGTGTTGCCCATGAAGGTGGTCAGGCCATTCATGGTGTCGTTCGTTTCCTTCAGAATCGCCATGGCTTCTGCATTGCGACCAGTAAACGTGCCCGAGATTGTCCCCAAGGACTTCGAACCGCTGCCTGAACCGCCAGAGGACCCGCCGCAGCTGCCATCCGTGGCCACGGTCCCTGACGAGGGGTCCATCGACTGTCCCGACTCATAGGCAATGAAGAGTTTGTGTCCTTCGTCGGTGAGCGTGACGTCGCCGGAAAGGTCGAGCGTGTGCGCGGACGCGTCGACGGGTTGATCTAGATCGATCCCCGCGATGACCACGTTATCGCCGGTAATCTGCGGGCCGCGTGCGGACTTATCCACCATGTCAGATTCATAAGAGACGTAATCCACCACGATCGCCGCCCGGTTGCCGGAGGCCTGAATCTGCCAGTCTGTCAGCGTCATATCCAACAGATCGTCGCCGCCGTAGTTGTGTCCAGTGAAGTGGATGACGCCGCCGAAGGGGACGGTGACGGTATCGCCGTTTACGGAAGCCTTGCCCGGAGTGAAGGTAAAAGCACCGTCTGCGCCGGTTTCGGAACCGGTAAAACCAATGCCGTCCGTTTCCCACTGGCCCTTGGCGACTTGGCCTTGGATATAGCTTCGGTAGGACTGCTTAATGCCCCAATTCCAGGAGCAAGTGCCGGCAGCCGAGGCGACAGGAGCGTTGAGCGCGACCGAAGGGAGTGCGATGAGAGTACTGGCAGCAAGAGTGCCCAATATTCGACGGAGAATCACGGAGAGAGTCCTCATGAAGTATTGATGCGATGAACAAAAAGAATCAGAAGTTAGGCTACACATACCTAAGCAGTTTTGTATAGGCTATACTAACCTAGATTAGGTAAGCAACCCCCAACAAAGGACACCCTCATTCGGTCATGACATCGTCGTCTACCAGCGCCTTCAAAAATCTGTATCCCGACGTAGACCCCACGCGTGGGCTACCTCTCAGCGTCTCCGAGCGCCTTGCGCTGTCTCTCGCGCTCGCGATTGCAGCTTATGGAGCCGTCACCGCAGACATGCTCGTTGCAGGCGCCGGCGTGGCCTTCACCCTCATCGCCTCGGTGCTGCAACAGCACAAGACCGCGCGTCGGATTCGCTCCGAAGCGCGCACTCGCTTCCCCGGCGAAGACTGGGCCGAATACCGCGCCACGCGGCGGCTCAACCTCGGCGTCCTAGTCCCCTTGTGGGTCTGCATCATCATCGCCTTGTGCGCGGCCGGATACTGGTTCGTGCCGCTCGAATATGCAACTCCCGCCGCCATCGTCATCGCGGTTCTCGTTGCCCTGCTCGCCTGGTTCATGCCAGGCATCAGCCCCCTGTGGCGAGGCAAGCAGACCGATCCCCCGGCACCAGAGAAAAACACCGACACCGCAGTCATGTACTTCGAGAAGCTTTAGGCCTGCCGTACCCCAGCCTTACACATCAAGCAGATCCAGTAGCTCATCAAAAGCCGGCGCTACCTGCGTGCGCCACAGCGTCGTCGCCTTCGGGTCGCCGCGTCCGGGGCCGCCGTTCACCACAGAGACCTCTTTGCCCTGCTTGAGCGCGTCGAGCATGAAGCGATAGCCACTCATCACGGCGAGCGACGAACCGGCGACAAGCAGCGAGCGCGAGTCCGCAAGCAGCGCACGCGCGGCGTCCCGCCGCTCCACCGGAACCGGCTCGCCGAAGTAGACGACGTCCGGCTTGAGCAGCTCCGAACCGCAGCGGACGCACGGCGCCATCACGAACTCGTCGACCGCCTGCTGCGACAGCGCGACGTCGCCGTCCGGGTTAACTTCATCCGCGCGCACGACCCAGCGCTCCAGATAGCCCGGATTCGCGGCTCGTTGTTGAAGTCTGCCCAGTGGAAGAAGTAGTCCGGGTTGAACTTGCCTGCGCCCGGGTTGGCGAAGTAGATCGTCTCTTCTGGGGTCATGGCGACGAAGATTTGCACCAGTGAGAAGATTCCCTGGTAGACGCCCTCGTGGGCGTACTTGGCTATCTGGTTCGCACCTTGGGAGACCGGCACGCCGGAGCGCTTCAGCTCGATGTGGAAGACCGGCATACCGTTAATGAGCAGCATCAAGTCGCCACGTCGGGTGGGCAGCAGCTCATTGGCGGTCTGGAAGCGCGGCTGGACGGCAATCTGGTAGCGCGACTGGCCACCGGCAATCTCTAGGCGATCGTAGATTTTCAGGCTAACCTCAGAGCCGAAGTTGGCGGCCTGCGGTGCATCTCGGGTAATGGTCACGGTGCTACCGTTGATGAACTCGTTGAGCGCCAGCGGCGTACGCAGGTTGTTGACCTGCTCGATGATTTGCGCCATCTCGCCCTCGGTGAGCGGCACGTCGCCAAGCAGGTTACGGCCCCGGTTGTTGGCGTAAAGAATGTTCGCCCAGTTGTCGATGAGCTGCTGCTCTGTCGGGAAGCGCAGCAACTCCTTGCTCCAGCCGTGGCGGGTTAGCAGGTCGATGAGTACCGCCTCGAACTCAGCCTCAGAACGAAATGGTGTGGTCATAGCTGCTCCTTAGATGAACATCCGTTGCAGCAGCGCCGCCTTGGCCTGCTTAAGGGACTCGATGTACTTGGCCTCGGTAGCAATGAGCGTGTCCAGCCGTGTGAACACTGCACCGATGGCCTGTTGTTCTTCAAGGGTGGGTGGAATGGTAGCCGCCGCCTCTGCCAAGTGACGGGCGTTCAGTGACGGCAAAGCACCGCTCTGAGTGAATCGGGTCAGGTCCACCGTCTTGAGGTAGGTATCGGCAAACTGAACATCCCAAGATTTGGTGTCCAAGGAAAACGCCATGAGATTGTTGTCGAGGAGGAATGTATCGGTAGCGAGTCTTTTGCGCCCTAGGAAGACAGCAGCACCAACCTTGGCGAACAGAATCGCAGGTACAGCTGTTACAGGCACCCAGTGATTACGAACAATCTGTTCCTCCGTCACATAGTGGTTGGCGGAGCGCAGTTGCAGCTCATTCCCTGGTGCGGAGAGGTCCGATACCTTGTAGAAAGGTAGGCCTGCTTCCCCGCCTTGTTCACGTTCCGGGAATCCGACGCCTGACTTGAACGAGCCGAGTTCACCCAGTGTTGTCGTCTTCCACTCACCGTCGAAGCCCTCCAGCCGCAACTCCGGCACCGTCTGCCCCTCCTCCTGCGGGAACATCCGTTGCATGAGAGCAGTTTTGGCCTGCTGCAGGGCCTGGTGCTTCTTGGTGTGCTGGTTGATGGCATCGTCGAGGTTGGTGAAGATAGCGCCGATGGCCTACTGTTCTTCGAGAGCGGGCGGGAAATAAACAGCCTGATTGAACAGCTCAGTCTTCGTGATACCTTTGATGGTGCTACCCTGCAGCTGGTCAGCGAGTCCCTCCATACGCCGCTTAACAGTAAGAGCGATGTATTCAGGGTCACCGGAAAGGTCTGATAGCGATACAAAGTCCTGGCTGGTGGCGTAAGGGAACGGCATAAAAGAGACCTTGCCAACGCCAACACGAGTGACGACTGCAACAGAGTCGGCAGGAATCTGCATAGCAGCAGAGCGTGAAATAGCTTCCTCGGTGATGTGCTTACGAGGGGCGACCGGGGCGACCCCCTGCTCCGCAACATCAGAGGATTGAATCCAAGGGATGTCCCCGGACCAGTAGCCCGGTTCATCGCTAGATGGCGTACCGCCACCGTAAGTCCTTTCGCTGAGGTCTCCAATGGCTTTCAATTCCCACTCACCATCGAAGCCCTCCAGGCGCAGTGCGGGCACGTTGTGACTATGCATCGCGACCACCGCCCAGCAGCTCCTGGAGTGCAGCCACGGCCTGCATGTCGGCGGCGTTGCCGGTAAGCCCGCTCAGTAGGCCAGCGAGTTCTTGCTCCGTCTCGCGAATCTTCACGTCGAGGTCGGTCAGCGCGACGGCGTACTTGTCGTGCAGCGCCTGGACGCGGCCGGCCAGGCCTGCAAGCACGTGACCAGGGATTTCGCGCAGGTCATCCATAAGTGAAGTAATCCACTTGGCGGTGAGCACCTCATCGACCTGCGCTTCGGTAAGCGCTTCAATGGTCGCGTAGGTGTCTTTCTCCAACTGCTCTTGCGCAGCCTTGAGGTTCTTCTTGAGCTTGTCCCGCTGGGCGATAAGTGCCTTGGCGCTGAGCATGGCAGCCTCAGTGCTGTCCTCCGGCCAGGTCTCGCCCTTGGCCAGCTTCGGCAGGTCCTTGATGGCCTTGTTCAGCTCGGTCTTCTTGAAGGCGTCCTGCTTGTCGTTAAGTATCTCGGTCAGGTCGGTCTTGTCGACTTCGCTTAAGCCCTCGACAAGCTGTGTTAGCTCAGATACAGCTGTGTCCACGTCGCGACTTAGCTGCGTTACCTGGTCCTTCTGTTGCGCCAGGTAGAAGGTCTGCACCAACTCGTTGGGAGCAACGCGCCCGTCCCATCCGATTTGGACATAGACCTTTTTCTTTTCCTTGGTCTTCCACTCCATCACGGGGTGGTTGACCCGCAGGGCATCGAAGCCTTCGGTCTGGATGACTTCTAGGTCACCGGCGGTTTTGACCCAGCTGTCATGCAGTACCTGGTAGCCCTCGTAGGCATCAACCAACGGTACAGGGTCGAGTCGGTCGAACAGGTCTGCCTTAAGCTGGTCCTCGGTGGTGGTAATGGGCACGGTGGCCGCGCCGTCCACCAGCAGCGCGTGCAGCTTCTCCGGGAGGTCGGATAGTGCAGCGTCAACCTGGTTACGCAGTGCCTGGGCTGCAGGGTGCTTGTCGATGGTCTCGCGCAGGTTGGCGGTCTTCAGCTCCGCGTAGCCTTCTACCTTCTCGGTGAACAGCGCCTCACGCAGTCCCGGTAGGGCGGTCCAGTAGTGCTCCAAGGCGGCAATCTCACTGGTGGGGATGCCGCCGTGCATGGTGGCGTACAGGTCTACAGACTCTGGCGGCAGGGTGGCGGACACGTAGCGCGGGATGTTGAGGTTGTGGTCGTTGGCACGAATCTCGTCGCGGGTCACGACCTTAGCGAAGTGTGGCACGTCAACGCGGTTGCGGACGGCATCGACGATGCGCTGGATGTCGCGGGCACGCAGGTGGTTGTACTTACCCTGCTTGATGAAGCCCTGCGAGGCGTCGATGAACAGCACGTCATCGCGGTCACGTTCTTGCTTGAGCACCATGATGATGGTCGCGATACCGGTGCCGTAGAAGATGTTGGAAGGCAGGCCGATAATGGCATCGATGTGGTTGGCCTCGATGAGATTGCGGCGGATGTCGGCCTCCGAGCTGCCACGGAACAGCACGCCGTGCGGCAGGACGATGGTGAGGATACCGTCGGGTTTGACGTGGAACAGCTCATGCAGCAAGAAGGCGTAGTCGGCCTTGGTCTTCGGAGCTAGACCAAACCGTGCGAATCGCGGGTCAGCCTCGTTGCCTTCGGGTTCCCACTTCTGGGAGTAGGGCGGGTCGGAGACTACGGCGTCCACATAGAGCGGCTGGTAGGTCTGTACCGGGTCGAACTCGTCGAACATCGGCCAGTCATGGGCCAAGCTGTCACCGTTGCGGGCGACGATGTTGTCCGCCTTCACGCCGCGCATGACCAGGTTCATGCGGGTGAGGTTGTAGGTGTTCTCGCGCAGCTCCTGGGCGAAGTACTTAATACGGTCTGGGTCCCCCATGCGCTTGGCGACGGCATGGCCGATGTTAAGCAGCAGGGAGCCAGAGCCGGAGGTCGGGTCGTAAATCTGAATCTCGTCGCGGTCCTTGAGGTGGTCAGCGACGATGTTGCTCATGATGAGCGAGACCTCATGCGGGGTGTAGAACTCGCCTGCCTTCTTGCCCGCGTTAGCCGCGAACTTCTCGATGAGGTACTCGTAGATGTATCCCAGCACGTCATAGCCCTGCTTGCCATCAGTGGGGATGTCATCGATAAGGTCCAGTAGCTTCTTGATGGCTGAGGTACGGGCAGCGTCGGTTGTGCCCAGCTTCGACAGGCTGGTGTCCAGGGTGTTAAGGATGCCCTCGAAGACGTGCTTGTGCTCCGGGGCGATGTTGCGCTTGAAGGTAGCCAGGCCGTCGCGCACGTGAGCGATGGAAAAGTCGTTACCCATGTCCCGCCACGTCGAGTACAGGTTCTCGTAAGTGAGGAAGTAGCCCAAGTTGTTACGCACCAGGGCCACGGTGTCAGTGTCGGTCTCAACGAGCGCATCGGGCAGGTCTTCCGGTTCAGCGTCGTTATTGAGCATGAACTGCTCTACTTGGTCGGACAGGAACTTATAGAAGATGAAGCCGAGAATGTAGTCCTTGTAATCCTGCGCTTCGATCTTTGAGCGTACCGACGATACCGTACAGCGAGAAGATTTTACTTTCTAAGTGCATGGCTTGGGGGGAGCGGCGAAGTCCTACGTGGTGCAGGATTCAAAGCCCCAAATGGCGATTCCAGCACAAAACAGAAAAGGCCCCTACCGGTGTTTCCACTGGTAGGGGCGGGAAGTTGGTAGCGGGGGCAGGATTCGAACCTACGACCTCTGGGTTATGAGCCCAGCGAGCTACCGAGCTGCTCCACCCCGCGTCGAGATGTACTTCCGAACATCAAGCGCTTCAGCACACTGTGGTTAATCACTGGGATTGTTACCCCGTGTGCCGGCGACTCATGTAACTATACAGACGCCATGGCGCCTACCCAAATCCCCTGGGCAGGCGCCATTTTTCTGGACTATGCGGAGCTACTACTGAGACTGCAGCGAGCGGTACTCCTCCACTGCCTTGTCCAGCTCGTCCAAGGCCTTGCCGTACTCCTCAAAGGAACCGTTCTTAGCCTTGTCCACGCCATCGAGAGCCTTGTTGATGGCGTCGATAGCCTCGCCTTCACTCGATGCCTTCGGAGCGGAGGCCGGTGCGGAAGCGTCGGAGTCCTTGGAGTCAGCCGCATCCTTCTTGTCACCGCCAGCGTTTCCGGCCTGGTCACCGTCCTTGCCGGTATCGCCTTCGATCTCCGTAATGTTCTGAGCGGCCTTCGGGTCGATTCCAACCTGGTCGAGGGCCTCACCGATGGTCGGGGCATAGCCCACACGGCCCTTGTAAGAGACCAGCACGCGCAACAGCTTCGGGAACGCGGACTCTTGGCCCTTACGTTGCGAGTAAATCGGCTCGAGGTAGAGGATCTCCCCATCCCCCACCGGCAGCGCCAAGAGGTTACCGTTCTTCAGGTCATTCGAGCCCTGCCACAGCGTGCGGTCACGCGCCACCTGGTCGGAAGACATCATCGCGTCCTGTGCCTGCTTCGGGCCCTGGGTCTGGGTATTCGTCGGCAGCACGCGCACGGTGATGTTGCCGTAATTGTCCGGGTCAGAGGACACCGCCATGTGTGCGGAGAGGAACTGACGGTTCAGGCCACGGTAGGAAGTGATGAGCTGGAAGCTCGGCTTCTTGGTCTCCGGGTCGGCTGCCAACACGTAGTACGGCGGCTGGTTCAGTCCCTGAGATTCACCGGCGGTGGGGTCCTCCGGCACGGACCAGAAGGCATCGTTGTTGAAGAAGACGCCCGGGTCATCCACGTGGTACTTGGCCAGCAGATTGCGCTGCACCTTGAACATGTCCTCCGGGTAGCGCAGGTGCTGACGCAGCTCGTCGGAGATCTCCGACTCTGGCTTGACGACGCCCGGGAACACACCCTCCCACGCCTTGAGCACGGGGTCCTCGGTGTCGAACTCGTAGAGATCGACGGTGCCATCGTAGGCGTCGACAGTCGCCTTGACCGAGTTGCGGATGTAGCCCACCTGGTCGTTGACCAAGCGCTGCGTCGTGCCCGTCGGGTTCTGAGTGTCCTGGGTGGTCTCCGTCAGGGAGGTGCGCTGCGAGTACGGCAAGGAATCCAGCGTGGTGTAACCGTCCACGACCCACTTGACGCGGCCGTCGATAACCGCCGGGTAGGTGGAGGAATCCGTGGTCAGCCATGGGGCGACCTTCTCCACGCGCTCGCGCGGATCGCGGTCATAGAGCAGCTTGGATTCCGAGCCAACACGGTCCGAGAGTAGGAAGTTTAGCTCCTGGTATTTCAGGGCGTAGGCGGTGCGGTCGACGATGTTTCCGATGTCTACGCCGCCCTTACCGTCGTAGGTGTAAGTGGAGGTATCGGTATCGTATTCCACCGGCTTATCGCCGGTCTTGCCCACGATGGCGTAATCCATGCCGTCCTGTGCGCTAGCGATCACAGGGCCGAAGTAGGTGCGCGGCTGGTCTACCTTGATGCCAAGGGATTCCTCAGCGTTCTTGGTCTCGCCCTCGCCTTCGGCGTCCTTGCCCGCCTGGGTCTGCAGGTCAGCAACAGTGAAGATGGGGAAACCACCGCGGGCGGAACCGGCATCTCGAGCCACCTCATCGACGGTATTTGCCTGCGCGGCGATAAAGCCGTTGCCGTGGGTGTACACGGTGTGGCGGTTGATCCAGTTCTGCTGGTTCTCCTGCAGCTCGTTGGGATCCAGCTCGCGCGCGGCAACCACGAAGTCACGCAGCTCACCGTCGATTTCATAGCGGTCCATCGCCAGCGTCTCTGGGAAGCCATAGAAGTTCTTCAGCTGCTGCATCTGGGTGAACGTCGGCGCCAAAATGTCCGGGTCCAGCAGGCGCAGGTTGGAAATGGTGGAGTCATCGGAGGCGACCTTGTCATCGGAGACGTCGTCAGCACCCCAGTTCTCCTCGTAGGTCACCTTGTCATCGGTGAGGCCATAAGCAAAACGCGTGGACTCAATGTTGCGGGAGATGGACTCCGCCTCTTTAGCCTGGCGGTTCGGGTTCACGGAGAAGCGCTCCATGATGAGCGGCCAGCCCTGACCAATAACCAAGGAAGACAGCACCATGAGCACCACGGCCAGGCCGGGGATGCGCAAGTCCTTGATCACGACGGCAGAGAAAATCGCCACGGCCACGAACACGCCGATGATCATGAGAATGATCTTCGCCGGCAGGTAGGCGTTGATATCCGTGTAGGAACCACCCGTAAACAGCGAGTGCTGGTTATACAGCAACTCATAGCGGCCCAGCCAGTATCCAGCCACCTGAAGCAGCATCCAGATTCCGGCGGTCACGGCAAGTTGAGTGCGCGCCGACTTCGACAGCGAACCACGCACACCCGAGGCGCGGTTACCCAGGCGAATGCCACCGAGAATGTAATGCCCCACGAGTGCGATGAGGAAGCACACGGCAACCAGCATGGAAGCAGCGCTGACCAGCATCGACCACACCGGCAGGCGGAAGGCGTAGAAGCCGAGATCGTGGTTGAACTGCGGGTCCGTCACCCCAAAATCGTGGGAGTTCAGAAAGAGCATGACGGTGCGCCAATTTGCCTGGCCCAGCAGGCCAGAGACAACACCAACGAGGACCGGGATGACCTTGAGGAAGACCCTCATCGTGCTTTCAATGGATTTGCGATATTGATAAACCGGGGAATTGAAATCCGCCATGTCCATCGAATCGCCGCGCCCACGCCAGACAATGAGCCCCGCTACGTAGGTGACGGCCGCCGCCACTAGTCCGAAGAGGACGAAGAGCACGATGCGCATGATCAGGGTCTTGGTGAAGACCCCGCGGTACTCAATCGCGCCGAACCACTTCCAATCCGTATAGAAGCCCACGAGCATGGGGCCAATGAACAAGAGGACCGCGATGATGGCGACAACCCACGAGAGAAACTTGGGCGGACGTTTCATCGGGGCGGTGGGTCGGTTGAGTCCGGAAGCCAACTCCAGCTCCAATCAAGTGTCGTGCGAATATAGAGGTATCAAGCTTCTAGTCTAGAGAAGCACTATGACCGTCAACGAACAAGGACGCTTATGAGTTCCCAACCTTCCTCCCAGCCCGCTGTACACCGCGCGCTCAACAAGGCCATGCGCGAGGCCGTGGATTTCATCCACGCCGAGGGTTGGGATGCACCTCCTACCCTTTTTGCTCTCGTCCCCACTGAGCTGGTGGCCGCACAGCTCGGTGACGTCGATGACTCCTCTCCCCTCACCCTCGTGGTGCAGGAATTGCCGGAGGGCATCGAGCCGGGCTCGGAGCACCTCGCGGACTACGTCTCGCGGCTGGCGTGGCCGCGGGAGATCGCCGGCGTCATCCTGGCACAGGAGATCATGTTCAAGGACACCGCGGACGCCGCGCTTGGCGACGCCCGCCCCGCGCGCCTCTTCTCCGGAGTCCTGCGGGCTACCGCCATGGCCAGCAGTTCCACAGCCGATTCGGAGGATATCGACGAGGACGGCGCCGAACTCACGCTTCTTCAGCTGCGCCCCACGGAGGAGGAACTGGCAGAAGCTGGCCCCTTCGTGCAGGACGATATTCAGCTGCGCGGCGGCCCGAACGTGGCACCGGGGGTCATCGCCGCCCTGCGCTACGGATTGGAGCAAGATCCGGAGGAGATGCTCTAATCGGCTCAACCTCTCATCGACTAAACTCAGTCTGCAGTGGCCATTAACGCTCAGCTCTCGGGGCTGGGCACGGAATCGATAGAGGAGTCTCTCGTGCGCTTGACATCTCGCTTCACCGCCGCAGCATCGGCCGTGCTTGCCACCGGCTGCCTGCTCACCGCATGTGGGAAGGACGATGCCCCCTCCCCTGAACCAGCACCTGCAAGCGAGGCAACCACCGTAGCCGGGGAGAAAACCAGCGCGCCGGCCCCGGCGACGTCCGCCGAGGAATCCGAGACGACCTCTCCTGCCGCATCCGAGACTGAGACCAGCTCGGGCGCGGAGGATGAATCCTCAACCCGCAGCTCCGCCGACCGAAAAGACAAAGACAAGGACTCCAGCGAGTCCGCTGAGCCCAGTGGCAAGTTCACCGACTCTGTGGAGCAGGCTTATGAGATCTTCGGTGGGCTCGTCCCGGAGGAGATCTTCGCTCAATTCGACCGCTGCGATCCCAACGGCGTGACGGATTCCTTCAACTGCTCCGGTTCCGAGGTGGGACAGTTCCAGTTCTTCAAGTCCAAGACCAAAGCTTCCCAGACCACTCAGGTTCTCACCGAGCTGCGCAGCTCCCGTGTCATCGAGGACAGTGGCAACCGCGTGGTGGGCTGGTCCATGCTGGGTAACACGGCCATCCTCACCGTCGTGGACAACGACGAAGGCCTCATCATGCAGCAGATGATCTCCACGGACCAGGACGATCCGGAAGAGCGCCTCAAGGAACTTGGCCTAGTCTAAGGTCTAGCCTTCGCAGGTCTCGACGGGCTTGCCCTCCGCAAAGTCGTGCATGGCTGTGATGGCGTCATCCAGCGTGTGGACCTTGGCCACCACCATGTCGCCGGTGCCACGGCTGACCGCCTCCGCGCAATTATCTGCAGGTGCGAGGAAGAGCTCGGCGCCCGCTTCCTGCGCTGCGTGCACCTTGTGGACGATGCCACCGATGGGGCCGACCTCGCCGTCCTCACCGATGGTGCCCGTGCCGGCAACAAACCGGCCGCCGGTGAGATCCTCATCGGACAATTTGTCAATCACCGCCAACGTAAACATCATTCCGGCCGACGGCCCACCGATGTCCTGTAGGTTGTAATCCACGGTGATGTCTTCGGTGGGCACTGAGGTCATGAGGATGCCCAGCAAAGCTACGTCGTCGTGCTCTGGGTGTGCGCCGAGGGTCACCGGGACTGTCTTTTCCTCCCCCTTGCGAATAATCCCCAGCTTCACCTCATCGCCGGGCTTAAGAGCTCGGATCTTCTCCTGTACCTGGCCAGGCTCCGTGACCTTGTCCCCGTTGACGGCGGTGATGATGTCGGCGTCGTCAAGCGCGCCCGCAGCGGGGCTGTCATCGAGCACCTGAGCCACCTCGATACGCACGGGCTTGTGTAGGTAGTCCATGGCGGCGACGGTGGCCGCCGACTCAGACTGGGTAAAAGCCTGTTGATTGGCTTCCTGAACTTCCTCATCCGTCTTGCCTTGCGGGATGACGCTGCCGATGGGGACGATGGTGTCATCGGTGAAAAGCCACCGCCCCAAAGCTTGAGCCAACGTCATGTTGGTGCGCACGGAGACCGTCGTCATGTTGAGATGCCCCTGCGGCTGAAACGTTTCCGGGGCCTCGACGTTGACCACCGGCTCCCCTTCCACTTCACCCAAGGTGTCCAGGGTAGGACCTGGTCCTTCGGCGGCGTAGGGCACCGACAGGGTGATGTCGGTACCGGGGATGTGGTCGACGCTGAGCAGGGCGCCCGTCAACACCACCGGAATGGCTCCCCACGTCAGGGTGGACAGGCGGCGGGTTCGGGGGTTCTGCGAAGATTTCACGGAGGATCAGCCTACAGCCTCGTGATGCTTGTTCGCTCTCAGCGTTGCCGTGGTCCTAGAATCCGCGCTAGGAAACCTAGTAGATTAGGCCCCATGAGCAACGGATTCGGTTTTTCCTTCCCCAATAACGACGATGACGATGATAACGATCGTCGCGACCAGAACCCGTTCGGCGCCTTCGGCTTCAGCGCGGGCAACGGTGGCCTAGGAGACTTGTTGAATCAGTTTGGCCAGATGCTCTCCGGTATGGGTTCCTCCATGAACTCCCCGGAGGGTGCCGGCCCGGTCAACTATGACCTGGCCAAGCGCATCGCACACCAGCAGATCTCCGGCGATAAAGAGATCAATGATAAAGACCGCACTGCAGTGCAGGAAGCCGTGCGGTTGGCGGAACTGTGGCTGGATGATGCCACGATTCTGCCCACCGCATCCGGCACCGTGACCGCGTGGAATTCTGCGCAATGGTTGGATGAGACTCTGCCGATGTGGCAGCGCATGGTCACCCCGGTGGCGGAGCACATGAACTCCGCGCAGCTGGAATCCCTGCCGGAAGAAGCCCGCGAGATGATGGGGCCGATGACCTCGATGATGAACTCGATGTCCGGCATGAATTTCGGCATGAAGCTGGGCCATGCCCTGGGTGACTTGGCCGCGCAGGCATTGACCGGTTCTGACTTCGGCTTGCCGGTCTCCCCCGCAGGCACCACCGCACTCTTGCCGCACAACATCCAGGCCATCGCGCGCGATCTCAACGTTCCGGGCCAAGAAGTGTTGGTCTATATCGGCGCCCGTGAGGCCGCCCGCCAGCGCCTGTTCAAGCACGTGCCGTGGTTGGTTGAGCGCCTCGTCTCCTCCGTGGAGGAATACGCCATGGGCTTGGTCATCGACACTTCTCACATCGAGGAAGCCACACGCGAGCTCAACCTGGAGTCCGGTGACCCGCAGGCCATCCAGGATGCGATGAACAAGCTGCAAGGCATGGACCTGTCCCCGCGCATCACCTCCCGCAATGCGGGCGCGGCTTCCCGCTTGGAGACTCTCCTGGCACTCGTCGAGGGCTGGGTCGAGCACGTAGTGACCGAGGCCCTGGGTGAGCGCATCCCGTCCACGAAGGCGATGAATGAGGCGTGGGCTCACCGCCGCTCCACCGGTGGTTCTGCGGAGAAGGCCTTCTCCCAGGTCGTTGGCATTGAGCTAAACGCGCCGAAGGTAGAGGCGGCAGCTGAGCTGTGGCGCCGCGCCACCGTCGCAGTGGGCGCCGATAAGCGTGACTCCGCCTGGGACCACCCGGACCTGCTACCTACCGCAGAGCACCTGGAGAACCCGGCTTCCTTCATCGACGGTTTGCTCGATGACACCCCCGACGAGGGCTTTGAAGAAGAGTTTTCCAAGCTGGAGGAGATGCTCCGCCAGCAGGACGCCAGCGCCAGCGATACTGCTGACGAGGACAAGAACACGGACGCTGACGGCGAGGATAAAGAAAACAAAAAGGACAAGCCGGAAGACGAGAACTAGCGGAAGCGCTGGTAGGCCTCGAGGTATCCCTTCGCGCGCTCGGCTTTGGGGGCTCGATCGGCCCACTCCCAAAATTCCGGGCCATGGCCCGGGATGAAGGTGTGTGTTAGCTCGTGGATGATGACGGCGTCGAGGACGTAGTCGGGAACATCCTGCAGCCGGTCAGAAATCCGAATATCTCCCGTTGAGGTAGTGCAACTACCCCAGCGGGATTTTTGGTTACTCACCCACCGGATGGATCCCACCGTGGCGCGGCCCTCCAGAAAGCGGGCGTTCAGGGTACGGGCGCGGGAGGACAAGGAGTCGTCGGAAAGCTGCGAAGAGCTGTGCTTCTTGCGGACCTTCGCCACGATGCCATCCACTGCTTCACGTTCCTCCGCCGCCGACATCCAGGCGGGGATACGCACCTCCACGACGCCATCAACAACGCGGGCTTGAACGGTGCGACGGCGCCGGGCGGAGCGGATGACACGGATCTCGGGATTGCTCGACATGACAGGGCATTCTACCTGTGGTGCAATGATGGCTAAGCACAGCTGGGGTGGGTCATCAACGGGGAGGAAACCATGTCTGCACAGACGTACATGTTGGCGCCGGAAACCACAATCCTGGAGCGCGAACCCGGAATGCTCCAGTGTGGCATGGATGCCACGCGCGTTGGCGTGTTCGAGGCCCACCCGCAACTGGCACGCCTGCTCAACCGGTTGCGCACCCCGCTGACCCGGCAAACCATTGAAAAATCCATCGAGAATACGGGCACGAGCCCGTCCGCTGCCCGCAGCCTGGTTGATGATCTGATCAGTTACCGGGTTCTATGGCCAGCGCCCCAGCCGCAGCGCGTGGCCGTGCTGGGTACGTCGGCCCTCGCCAATGAGCTGCGCGATGTCCTCCTTAACGATTCCTTCCAGCCCCGCTCCCCTCTCCACAGCGAAACACCCTCCGAGTACATCGCGAACGTGGCCGGGTACCTGCCGATCGTGGCCGTCGACATGTTGGACGGCGCCACGGAATGGGCACAAGCCCTGCACAAATCCTCGGCGACGTGGCTGCCGGTATCGATGTTGGATGCCCGCGGCATCATCGGTCCGGTCCGGGTGTCCGGCGCGGGGCCTTGCCCACTGTGCGCGCATCTGCACCGCATCGATGCGGACGAGCAGTGGCACGAGGTGGCGCGCCGCGCCGCCGCGGTAGAACCGCCGGGGGATCCAATCGTGCGCACCGCAATAGTGATGCATGCTGCGGTCACCATCCGCCGCCTTTTGGGAAGGCCCGCCCCGCCCGGGGCTCCCGGCGGCAAGCCGTTAGCCGGGGAGCTTAAGGAGATAGACCCCTACGGGATCGAGCAACACCGGCTGCTGATGGAGCACCCGCGCTGTACGTACTGCGCCGGTGCCTAACCCCGGGTCGAGGCGATGATCTGCAGCACCTCCGCGCCGTAGCGCTCCAGCTTGGAGGGGCCTACCCCGGAGATATCGAGCAACTCCGCCTCGCTGGCGGGAAGAGCCTCCGAGATGGCTTGCAGGGTGGCATCGGAAAACACGACATAGGCAGGAACCTGGGAGTCCTTAGCCACGGACGCGCGCCAGGCGCGCAGCGCATTGAAGACATCCTCATCGCCTTCGTACTCGCACCACTCGTGGCGGCCGAGGACCTTCTCTGCCGGGCTGCTGAGCTGGCCTGAGCACACGCGGCAGCGGCGCGGACGATAGCGACGGTTCGATGTCTGGCTCTCCTCGATTCCCGGCACCACGCCGTCCAGGAAGCGAGTTCGCTCACGCGAGGCCCGCGAACCGGTGGTCTTAGCCAGCGCCCACGACAAAGCTAGGTGCTCGCGGGCACGAGTAATGCCGACATAAAACAGGCGGCGCTCCTCCTCCACGTGCTCATCGCCGGCCTTGATGGCGTGGTTGATGGGTAGCAGTTTTTCGGTGAGGCCAACGAGGAAGACCGCATCCCACTCCAAGCCCTTGGCCGCGTGGATAGTGGCCAAGGTAACGCCCTCCATCGTGGGGTTGTGCTTATTTTCGGAACGGCGGTGCAGCTCACCGAGCACGCCGGGAAGATCGATGCCCTCGTGGTCCTCCACGATTTGTGCGATAAGATCCACCAGTGCGGTGAGCGACTGCCAGCGCTCACGGGCCTGCGCGCCCTGCGGCTCCGTGGCGGACAGTCCCAGCTCCACGAAGGCCGCGCGCGCCACGGCCACCGGATCGTTCGGCAGATCATCGCGGCGCGTGGCGGCGATGAGCACGCGGATGGCCTCCAAGATCTCTGGGCGGCGGAAGAAGCCTTCGCCGCCGCGGACCTGGTAGACCACTCCGGCGTCGGCAAGCGCCTGCTCAAACTGCTCCGACTGCGCGTTGATGCGGTAGAGGATCGCAATCTCCGAGGCCTTAACTCCCTGGTTGAGCAAGGTCAGAACCTGGCCCGCGACCTCCTTGGCCTCAATCTCCTCAGACTCATAGGCCTTAAACGTGGGCTCGGGCCCTGGCTCGCGCATACCCTGCAGCTCCAGACGGGTTCCCGCAGCGCGGCCCGAAGCCTTCGAGATAACTTCGTTGGCCAAGTCCGTCACCTGCGGGGTGGAGCGGTAGTCTCGCTGCAGCTTCACCACAGTGGCCTGCGGGTAAGTGCGGGAAAAATTCAGCAAGTACTCCGGAGAAGCCCCGTTGAAGGAGTAGATGGTCTGGTTAGCATCGCCCACAACCGTCAGGTCATCGCGCTCCCCCAACCACGCCTCCAATACTCGCTGCTGCAGCGGCGTGACGTCCTGGTACTCATCCACCACGAAGGTGCGGTACTGCTCGCGGAATACCTCAGCCACCGAAGGAACGTTCTCGATGGCACCGGCGATATGCATGAGCAAATCATCGAAATCGAGGTACATGAGATCCGGGGTGGCCTTCATGTCCTCATAGCGGCGGAAGACCTCCGCCACCTTGGCCGGGTCCCCCGGTGCCTCGCGGTCCGTGGATTCGATGATTCCGGGATAGCCCTCGGGGCTGATCAGCGAGGACTTTGCCCACTCGATTTCCCCCAGGAAGTCACGGATGGTGTCCTTGTTGTTGTCCAATCCGAGTGAGCGCACCGCGCGCCCCACGAGGCTGAACTTGTTGTCGATGAGCTGCCAAGGCAGATCCCCCGCAACCTGCGGCCAAAAGTACTTCAGCTGACGGCGCGCCGCGGCGTGAAAGGTTTGGGCCTGCACTCCCCCGACGCCCATGTGATTGAGACGCTCACGCATTTCGCTTGCGGCACGAGTAGTAAACGTGACGGCCAGAACGCGTTGTGGGTTGACGAAGCCCTGGTCCACCATGTGGGCGATGCGATAGGTAATCGTGCGCGTTTTGCCCGTACCGGCACCCGCGAGGATGCAGACCGGACCGCGCGGCGCCGTGGCTGCGGCCCGCTGGTCTTCATCGAGCAGGGACAGATCCGGTCTCATCACCGTGGAACCACTCCATAATCATCGTGTGTGCAATTGAGCCCTTGCGGGCAATGGTCAGTTCTGGCAGCTCAGCGCGGGACACCCACCGCACTTCCGCGAGCTCTCCGTCAGTATCGCACACGGGCCGGACATCCTCCGTGACCGCGGAAAAGCCCACCATCAGCGAACCGCTCGGTGGCCAGGGTTGCGAGCCCCAGTAGGTAACTGATTCAACGCGGCGACCGGTTTCTTCCAAAGCCTCGCGGACCATGGCCTCTTCGAGGGTCTCGCCGGGATCGACATAACCGGCAATGAGTGAAAAGAACCCTGATCGGTGCCGGTTGCGAGCCAGAAGAATACGGTCCGTTTCTGGGTGGCGGATGATGCCGATGACGGCCGGATCGAGGCGCGGGAAAACGAGGCGCTCGCCGTCGTGGCCCACGGCCCCCGGGGCAGGATAGGACAGCTCACGCCCAGTGCGCGGATCAAAGCGCGCTTCACGACGGTTGCGAATCAGGTGCAGTGCTTTGAGAATATCGCGCTGCCCGTTGAAAAAGGTGGCATCGCGCAACGTCCCGAGCCGCTCGGCGGACTCAGTGCCCACGAGGAAAGCATGGATGGACCCGGCTGTCACCACGATATCCCCCGCCGGCTCAGCCAGGTAAACAGGTTGCCCTTGAGGCGTTACCGGAACGAGGCCGGCTTCGGTGACGGGCAGGAACATTAGTTGCCTTCGTCCTCATCTTCATCGGTATCTTCCGCGGCTTGCTGCATCTCGTGCTTGATGTAGAGCAGGCGGTCACCGGGCTTGAGCGCGTAGGCATCTGCCGTGTCGACGCGGTGCAGCTCGTTATTACGCAGGACTGCCAAGACGATGTCCGCGAGGTGGCGCGGGTTGGAGCCCACCTCGAATTCGCGTACAGCGCGCTCGGCCACGGAAAAGCCCTCATTCGGAGAGAGGAGGTCCTCCATCATCTCCACCACCGTTGGGGTGACGGTGGCAAGGCCCAGGAGGCGGCCGGCCGTTTCCGCGGAGGTGACCACCGAGTCGGCACCGGACTGCAGGAGAAGGTGGCGGTTTTCGGATTCACGCACAGACGCGACAACCTTAGCCTTCGGATTGAGCTCGCGCACAGACAACGTGCACAGCACCGCGGTATCGTCCGTGGACGGCGTCACCACCACGGAGGAGGCGTGCTGCGCGCCGGCGATGCGCAGGACATCCTGTTTGGTTCCGGAGCCATAGATGGTGACAAGGCCATGGTGCTCGGCGCTAGCTAGGGCCGCACGGTTATTGTCTACGACCACGATTTGGGAGGCTGGGACGTCATCGGCGATAAGCGCGGCGACCGCACCGGCGCCCTTGGTGCCATAGCCGATGACGACGGTGTGGTTACGCAATTGCTTTCTCCAATTCTGGATTTCAAACGTGCGACGGGCTCGATCCGTCAGAACCGACAAGGTAGCACCGACCAACAAAACAAGGAAGAGCAGGCGGGCCGGAGTAACAATAACGAGGTTGATAAAGCGCGCCGTGGGGGTCACAGGGACGATATCGCCGTAGCCCACAGTGGTCAACGACACCGCTGAATAATAGGCAGCATCGAGGAAGGACAGGTCTTCGCTGTAGCCATCGCCGTCGAAAAAGACGACGATGGTGACGAAGACCAACAGCCCCATGGCCCAAATAACGCGGCTTGCCAGCTGTTTCCACGGGCTGGTGCTCTGCGTGCGCGGAATCGTGATGACGTCGATCAGCGCATGATCTGGCTGCGAGGTCAGCTCAACCTGCGACAAGAAACGCGATGTAAAGCGTTTACCTAAGTGCTTGGGCACGAAGTGCCAACCTCCCTAGACAGTGCGGATTTCCTCGTGAGACTACCTTAGACTCAACCCCGGTGGCGTGGAAACTGCGGAGCTTAAAAGCTCAGCCAACCGTGCTCCGGTGGGCAAGTCATCCGGCTCCAAGAGATAATTCTCATGCACGTAGAAGAACGCCGCGCGGACGGTCTCCACGCCGTGGATGCGCCGCCATGCTTCTGCGTAGACAGCCAGCTGAATCTGCGCCGAGGCCAATGCGGCGCCCTGCGGGCGGCGGCCGGTCTTCCAGTCCACGATGAGCCAGGAGCCATCCGGCTGCTGGAACACCGCGTCCATGCGGCCGCGGACAACCGAGTCCCCAATGGTGATCTCGAAGGGGGCCTCGACATAAGCGGGAGTGCGCTGTGCCCACTCGGAGGCCAGGAAAGACTCCTTGAGGGATTCCAAGTCATGGTCCGGTTCGTCGTGCGAGCCTGGCAGCTCGTCCTCCCCCAGCAAGGCTGGGGAACCGAAACGATCCTCCAGCCAGGCGTGGAAAGCTGTGCCGCGCTTGGCATAGGAATTGGGCTTGAAGGGAATGGGGCGACGCTGGCGGCGCGCGAATTGGGTGGGATCCGCCGACATAGCCACCATGTCGGAGGCCGTCAGCTCGCCAGGCAGTTCAACATCGACCACGGGGGCTTGAAGGGCCTTGTGTTCTTCGATGAGCGCACTCGCCTCCTGCTCCCAGAGCCCAAAGACTTCGCCATCACGCAGCGACGGTAAGTCCTCCATCGCCGCGCGCACCGCGTCTGCTGCTTTCAGTGCTTCCGCTTGCGGGGTCAGCGAGGGAAAAGACGCCTCGTTAACCGCGCCTTCCGCTTCTTCTTCCGGAACCTCGGGGACCTCCCAATGGACCACCAGATCTGGGTGCTTATCCGCCAGCAACTGCAGGTAGGAATAGGGCCCCTTCTTGTTCTTGCCCTTCATCCTGTTGGTGCCGGAGCCCGTCACCGTCAACGTGGACTCCGTGCGGGTCATGGCCACGTAGAAAAGACGCGCCGCTTCCTCTGCCTGGAACTCGCGGTTTTGTTCTTTGAATGCTGTGCACGCCTTGTCGAAGTCGGTGCGTGTCACCGCATCCTCGGGGACATCAATGACGTCCTCATCGCCCGGGGCCTTCTCGATCTTGGTCAGGAAGGTTTCCGCCTGCGCCTTGTAGCTCGAGGAATCCGCATGTGCCACGCACACGTGCTCCCATTCCAAGCCCTTGGCCTTGTGCACTGTCATGATCTGCACGCGGTTGCACACGAGCGGGACCTCTCCCAGCTCGAGTCCATCTTCCTTCTCCTTAGCCAGCTCAAGGTAGTCCAAGAGGCCGGCCAGGCCATCCCCGTGGAAGCCCGCGACGAAGTCAGCGAAGGCGTCGAGGTGCGTAGTCCCACCAGCCTTACCGGAAGCGAGGACTTCGGTGCGCAGGCCGAAGAGTAGCTCAATGTCGGCGATGATGTCATTCAACGACTTACCCAGGGAATAGGTGCGCAAGTAACGCAGCTTGGAGGAGACCTCCTCCAAGCGTTCTAAGCCTTCCACGCTGTAGCGATCGCGCTCGCCGAGGTCTGCGAGGGCGTCGGCAAGCCCCAGCACCTGGTCCGGGCCCTCCGCAGTGATCTCCTCGACCTGGATAGCCAGGTGCTCCAAAGGATCACCGCCCTCCCACCGCGTGCGGCCCTCGGTGGCGCCTGCGAGGTTGCGCTGACGCGAATGCAGCGCCTGGATATCGGCGATGCCCAAGCCGCACATCGGACCGGTCAGCACACGCAGTGCCGCCGCGCTGTCCTGTGGACGCACCAAGAGCGTAGCCACTGCCACGAGGTCTTGGATCTCTGGCTGCCAGAGCAGGCCACCCAGGCCGAAGATCTCATTGGGCACGCCAGCCTCATCCAAGGCGGCGGCGATCAAAGGCGATTGCCTATTGGTGCGCACGAGCACGGCGGCGCTGAAATCCTCGCCTTCCGGCGTGGACTCATAGAGCTGACGAAGGTGATCAGCGATGAAGGAGCGCTCCTCGTCCTCAGATGCGAAGTAACCCAGCTCAACCGTGCCAGCCGGTGCCGTGGGCTTGGGCGACAGCTCATCCACGGGGCGCTCGCCGGGGCTTGAGGAGAAGAGCTCCGAAGCCACGTCATTGGCCAACCCCAGCACCGTCGACGGGTTACGCCAAGAGGTAGTGAGCTGATCCTTCGGCGCCGGGGTGCCATCAGGCTGCGGAAAGTCCGTGACAAAAGCCTCCAGGTTTTCGGCCGTCGCGCCACGCCAGCCATAGATGGACTGCATGGGATCACCAACCGCAGTAACGGATAGTCCCTCGCGCTCGCCGCCGAAGAGGGAGCGCAATAGGATGCGCTGCGCGTGGGAGGTGTCCTGGTACTCATCCAGCATGATGACGCGGTAGCGCGCGCTTTGTTGCTCACCCAAAAGCGGGAAGTTTTTGGCCAGGGTGGCGGCGATGGACATCTGCTCACCGAAGGTGATCACCCCGCGCTCCGCTTGCTCTTTCTTGAGAGCTTCCACCAAGGGCAGGTGCTCCAAGCGCAGGCGCTGGATATCCAAGTACTTCTGCAAGTCTTTACCGAACTCGCCTTTAGTCCGCTTGCTCTTTTCTAGATCCTCAGCGGTTTTTCGGAAGATATCCTCGTGCTCATAGAGATCCTGCGGATCTTTGAGCTCCCCGTCCATCGTTTCCGCGAGCTTGAGCAAGGTCGCGGTCACCGTGGCCACCGCATTATCGGTGCTCAGCGAACCCGTGTAGTTGCTGACCACCTCGTGGGCAATGGCATAGCGTTCCGCCTCCGTGATGATGCGGGCATTCGGCTCCACCGGCATGAGCAAGCCATACTCGCGGACGAGATCGCCTGCATAGGAGTCATACGTGGACACGTTGGGGGCGATATTCTCTACCGCCTCAGCCGCCGGGCTGCCCGGGGCAAGGATTCCAGAAGATCGCAGCGTCAACAGCTGGCGGCGGATGCGCTGCTCCAGTTGCTGGGCCGCCTTGCGGGTAAAGGTGAGGCCGAGGACCTGCTCGGGCCTCACCAGACCATTCGCCACGAGTGAGACCACGCGTGAGGCCATCGTTTCCGTCTTACCAGCGCCGGCGCCGGCCACGACGAGTTTCGGACCGAGCGGGCCATCGATAACAGCGGCCTGTTCCGGGGTGGGAGGAAAAGGCTTGCCCAGCGCGGCAGCAAGCTCCTCAGGGCTGAAGTGTTGAGCCGGATTCTTAGGCATTGGTCACCAGACCTCCTTCATTCATCACGGGGCAAATAGAGCGGATTGGGCAGCGATCACAATCGGCATTTTCGCGCGCGGTCAGATCCGGTCCGCGCAGCTCAGCCACGAGTGCGGGCAGCATTTGTGCAAATTCCGCAAGCTCTTCTGGGGGCTTGGTGGCTTGTTCTCGGGTGGGCACGGAGGCAGCGCTCGACCGCGGGAACACCAGAACACCACCGCCTCGCGGCAGGCCATCACCGGTCCGGATGGACACGTCATGAGATTCGCTACCTGGTTCTGCTGCAGCCCCGACGAGCTGGCCGTGTGCTAGCGCCAACTGATACGTCATGAGCTGAGTGTTGTCCTGAGCGCTGGTCGCCGACGGGACTTTTGTCCCCGTCTTGAGATCCACCACAACATAGTCCTCGCCGGCTTTTGCCAGCCGGTCGATGAACCCACGGATGGTGACATCAGGACCGATATCCACGGTGACGGGGACCTCGACGCCCACGGGCTCGAGCGAGACTGAACTCGAGAGCACCCAGCCATGGGTGCGGTCGATGAGGCGTTCAAAGTCCGCGCGTTCAGCTTCCCGGTGCCACGCTGGGCCTTCCACAAGCGAGTCGAAAGCATCGAGCACCAGCCGCTTCGCAGGTTCAGCGGCCGCGCCGCGGCCTAAAGCCTCCAAGAAGGCATGCGCCAGGTTGCCCCGCACGAGGTTGATGTTCGAGGAATCATCCTCCGCCAGCTGCCCCAACACGGCGTTGAGCGGGCACGAGAGCAGGGCATCGACCCGGGACGGCGATACTGTGCTCGACCCACGCAGCGGAAGTTCGGAGGCCACGCCGCGCGCGGCCCACCAGTGATCCGGATGCGCCCCTGGAACCCCGGCCTTTGCCAAACGTGCCAACTGCCGTACCGCTTGGGAGCGCTCCGCCTCTCCTGTTTCCGGATCGGTAGCGCGGCGGCGCAGCTGCGCCACGAAGGAGGGCACTGACAACACCGAGACATCGAGGGGATCCACTTCCTCATCGCCACGTGAACCGCTATGCAGTGTGACCGGGCTCGGATCCGGAACCTCGAGGCCCAACTCGCGCGGCCAGGCCTGACGCGCCAAGCGTTTGCCGGCCTCCCGGCGCGCTTGTGCACCGGGAACATCGACTCCGCGTGCAGAAAGGAATTCGTCGATGAAGCGGGAGGGCTCTTCCACCACATCGCCCTCCGGCGAATCCACCGCCACGATGAGCAGGCGGCTCAAGTGGCGGGTGGTAGCCACGTGGAAGAGGCGGCGCTCCTCCGCTAAGCGCCCGGACACGTGGCTCACCGGTGTGCCGGGCGTAATGTCGCGGTCGATGAGATCAATGAGGTCTTCTTGTCCAAAGAGGGAGCCGGTCTCCCCCACCGAGGGCCATGTGCCCTCTTGAACGCCCGCCACAATGACGGTGTCCCACTCGCGCCCCACCGCGCCGTGCGCAGTGAGGATCTCTACAGCATCGGGCAAGGCCGCGCGACGGTCGCGCACGCCAGTAGGCAGCTCCTGCTCCGTGATGTGCAGGATGAAGGACTCCAACGATGCCGCCGGACGGCGCTCGGCGTAATCACCGGCAGCGTCGAACAACGCCATCATTGCATCCAGGTCGCGGTCTGCCTGCGAGCCCGCGGCACCACCGCGCAGAGCCGCTGCCTGCAGGCGCGTGTCCAAACCGGTGGCCTGCCACACCTCCCAGAGGACTTCCTCAACGGCAGCTCCCGCGCGCAGGGCCGCACGCCCAGCAGACAGCACCCCGCGAATGCGCGCCAGAATCGCTTCCTCGCGCTCCGTGAGAAGGTTATTGAAGTCCGGCAACTCACCGTCCAGCAGCTCACGCAGCGATTCCATTCCGCGCTGCTCCGGCTTCCAACGGCGCAGGCCGCGGATGAGTCGGCGCAATGTTACCGGGTCAGCTCCACCGACAGGCCCGGTAATTAGGTCCTCGAGCTCTGCAGGATCGAGTTCGTTCTCCAAGGCGCGCAATGCTAAGAGCACTGCTTTGACCAAGCGCTGCTCTGCAAGCACAACGTCTGTGGGATTGATATGTACCGGCACGCCAGCGCTAAGCAGTGTGCGACGGGCGGGACCAATATCCCCGGTGGAGCGCACTATCACCGCGATATCGCGCCATTGCACCCCGTCTTCGAGGTGGCGGCGGCGAACCGTATTAGCCACAACATCACGCAAAGTACCGCGGGAATCCACAACGCTGACGCACGCCGGGGAAGGCGTGCGGTGCGTAGAGCTCAGACGCAGCTCGTTCTCTGCATCCCAGGTGGTGAGGAATTCCGAGTTGGCACCGCGGAAAGCAAAGACCGCTTGGTCGGGGTCACCACCAATCACTGTGAGGCGAGCGGTCTTTGCCAGCTCAGCAATCAATTGTCCTGAGGTCGGGTCCAGCAGCTGGGCATCATCGACCACGATGGTGTGCCATGGATGCTCACGCAGCAGCTCCGGGCGCAGAAGAACCTGGCTAACCAGCTCCGCAGCGGAATAGGAATGCGAACCCGCCAGCGCCTGGGTGCGCTCATATTCGCGCAGGAACTCGCCCGCGGCCGCCCACATGGGCCGGGAGTAGCGCTGTCCCAGCTCCTCCAAATCTGAAGGCCCCAGGCCGCGTTCGATGGAGCGCAGCAACAGGTCACGCAGTTGGCGCGCAAACCCCACGTACTCAAGGGCTGGGCGCATCTCCTCCGGCCACGCGCCCCTGCCATCGGCAGCATGCCCCTGGAGCAGCTCACGGATCACCGCATCCTGCTCAGCGCCGGTAATGAGGCGCAGCTCTTCCTCGCTGCCTTGGCGCAGAAGGGCGAAAGCCAGCGAGTGCACCGAGCGCACCATCGAGGTCTGCGCGGCGTAGTCATCGAGGTTCTCAGCTAACTCGCGGCGCAGCAACGAGCCGGATTCCTTGGACGGGGCAACGACAAGGATGCCGGAGGCATCGGCGCCGGCGTTCAGTTGTGCCAAGACAACGTCGATAAGCAGGCTCGATACTCCCGACCCCGCCGCTCCCAGGACTCTCCACGTGCCCTGTTGCGGCAATGGCACGTTCCACGTGCGCGAGGCGGCACGACGTCTTCGGGGAATAAGGCGGACATCCGGCGAGGGGGGAAGCGTGACGCCGGTACGTGTGGGGGATTCGCTGCTGTACTTCACGCCCTACAGTCTGTCAGATGTTGCGGACACGAGGGCCGCTTCTACCCTTTCGATGTTCGAACGCACGGTCGCCTTTGACCGCGGGTGCAGGATATTGACGTAACGACGGTACGCCACAGCACGCAAGAGCAACTGCTGCATACCGGGCACTGACGCGAAGCGAGCACAAATCTCATCGTCCACCGCCTCCGCAATGAGACCATCCACCATGACCACCGCGGCGGACCAGCCCACCGGGCGCGGGGCCGCGGAAGGCACAATATCAGTCAGCGCCGGCGGGTTAGCCCCGGAGAACACCGTGGTCCCCAGGACATCCACGTGCGCGGTGACCAGTGGAAGCCCTGCAAGCTCAGTATCGGAATAGGCCTCACCGCTCTCCTCCCAGGCAGCCCTCTCCGCCCGCGCAAAAACATCTTCGCGCCTATCCAGCGTGGGCAATGGCGCCAGCGCTAGGGCCTCATCGAGCCGCAGCGCCAACTGCGCAGTCTCATCAATGCGCCCGCGCAACTGCCCCTCCACGAACTGCGTGGCCTTCCACCCGGCAGCCGTGTAGCGCCCATCCGCCGTCAGCACCGGGCGGGCAATGCGCGCTCCCGGCAGGCTGAGCTTCTCGCGTACCTTGGCGGACCAGCTGGTCCACGCGCGAGCTTCGGCAAAGACAATATCCCCGACGCGAATCCCGTTATCCCAGGCAGGCCCCACGAGCTCTCCCTGCGTTCTGCGGGGATGGAACTCAGCGTTAAAGGCTGCAAGAACGGGCTCAGGAGGCAATGGCATTGGGGAAACAGTCCTTTTAGCTTCGGGCCGATTTACTCGGGTTTGGTGTGATCGGAACTTGCGGGAGTCGGATAGGGCCAGGGGTTCGGCTCACAGGTGACATCCTCATCCGGATAGATCTCGTTTGGCTCTTTCTCAAAGAGCTGTGCGTTATTCAAGCTCAGCGTCTGCTGCATCATGACCGGTGCGAGTTTACCGGCGCCGCCGCAGGGCTGGTGCGCGGCGAATCCGATGGCGTGACCAAACTCGTGGTTGATCAAGTACTGGCGGTAATTGCCCACATCCCCCTCAAATGGCGCAGCGCCCCGGACCCAGCGGGACTCGTTGAGGTTCACAGTGGACTCCCCGGTAATAGTGGTGTGGCACGAGGTTTCTGATTCCAACTGCGCGCCGCACAACTTCGCCGTGGTCCCCAGCGAGGTCAGGCGGATGTGCGTATCGGGATTGTCATCAGCCTTGACGTGGATGAACTCAAAGTCGCCGTTGGCGGTCCACCCGCGGGGATCGGCCAAGGTGGCGTCGACCAGCGCTACGACGGCCCTATCGCCGCCATAAGTAGAGGTGTCCACACCATTTTCGATTTCGACTGAGAACCGGATGGTCTGTTTTCCGCCCTTGCCCGCGTGCATAGTAGAAGGGCCGGCATCGCGGTAGGTTTCATCACCTTGCTCCGT
The DNA here is from genome assembly GCF_001810695.1 of Corynebacterium sp. HMSC065D07. NCBI lineage: Bacteria > Bacillati > Actinomycetota > Actinomycetes > Mycobacteriales > Corynebacteriaceae > Corynebacterium > Corynebacterium sp. HMSC065D07. The sequence goes on along the minus strand of NZ_KV802471.1, from coordinate 328,058 downwards.
GAAGTCACCGCCGGCGGGCAAGCCATCCTTGGCCGCGGCAACTGCACTGGCATTGGCGGGATCAGGCCCCTTGCGGGAGGGTGCGTCAGCAGCCGCAGTGCTTGCCGACGTCTCCCCTGCCGCCGACACCTCCGCATCCTGGGCTGGGGAACGAAAAACATCAACCAGCACCCACACCGTGATGACGACCATGACGGGGATCGCCACCACTCGCCACCAGCCGTACTCGCGAGCGAAACGCTCCACCGCCGAGACGAACTGTGGGCGCTGCTTAAGTTCCGCGGGATTATCCATGGCCATTTAGGCTACCCGCTGAGGCAGCGAGCGCGTACTTAGCCTGCGAATCCAACGGTGTGGGCGCGCACGGTGCCGATTTCCACGTAGACCACACGCTCGGTCCGCACGATATAGGTGCGGCCCTTGGTGTCCTTCAATTCGAGAGTGGAGTTCTCCCCCAAGGCGTTGTTGATGGTCTGGGTCAGCTCTTCTCGCTCACCATCCGCGTGAATGACCAGTTCGCGGGCGGTATCGGCGAAGCCAAATTTGATGTCCATGTGGTGTCTACTCCCTTAAATCGTGTTCTTTAGTCCGTGCCATGAGGCCTGCGCCCCCGGCGCTCTAATGGCCCCACTATAGCCACGTCCTCTACTATCAAGGTGTGCTTGCCCCGAAATCATCCCGCGATTCCCGCGAATCCCCTACCTTTGCCGAGCTCGGCGTCGCCGTAGAGATCTGTGATGCCCTCGCTGAGAACGGGATTACGCACACCTTCGCCATCCAAGAGCTCACCCTGCCCATCGCCCTGAATGGCCACGACCTCATTGGCCAAGCGCGCACCGGCATGGGAAAAACCTATGGTTTCGGTGTGCCGTTGCTGGATCGCGTTTTCGATGACGCCGACATCCCGGAGCTCGACGGCACTCCCCGCGCGCTGGTCATCGCGCCGACCCGTGAGCTGGCCATCCAGGTCAGCGGGGACCTCAAGGTTGCTGCCGCGAATCTTCCGCTCAGCGTCGTCACCCTGTGCGGCGGACGTCCCTACGAAGAGCAGATCACACAGATCAAGAGGGGCGCGGACGTCGTCGTGGGCACTCCGGGCCGCCTGCTCGATCTCTGCCAGAAGAAGCACCTGTCCTTCGACCAGGTCAGCGTTCTGGTTCTGGATGAGGCCGATGAGATGCTGGACTTGGGCTTCCTGCCGGATATTGAGAAGATTCTCTCCCTCCTGCACGGCAACCCGCACCAGACCATGCTCTTTTCCGCCACCATGCCCGGGCCCATCGTGACGTTGGCCCGCACCTTCCTCACCAAGCCGGTCCACATTCGCGCCGAGTCCGGCGACGCCCAACAGACCCATTCCTCCACGCGCAAGGTCACCTTCCAGGCACACCGCATGGACAAAATCGCGGTCTTGGGAAAGATCCTGCAGGCAGAAGGCCGCGGGCGCACCATCATTTTCACGCGCACCAAGCGCTCGGCAGCCGCCGTCGCAGACGAGCTAGCGCAGCGCGGCTTTAGCGTGGGCGCGGTCCACGGCGATTTGGATCAAAAGGCTCGCGAGCGCTCGCTCTCCGCCTTCCGCGAAGGCACCGTGGAGATTCTGGTGGCCACGGATGTCGCCGCTCGCGGCATCGACGTCGATGATGTCACCCATGTCATCAACTATCAGGTGCCGGATGACCCCATGACCTTTGTCCACCGCATTGGCCGCACCGGCCGCGCTGGCCACACCGGCACGGCGGTAACGCTCGTTGGCTACGATGAGCTGAGCAAATGGCAGGTTATCAACGATGAGCTTTCTCTGGACCAGCCCGAGCCGCCACAGTGGTTCAGCACCTCTCCTGAGCTTGCGCAAGCGCTCGATATTCCCGAGGGCGTTTCTGACACCGTTGGTCCGCCCACCAAGGTGCTGGGTGCAGCGAAGCGTTCGGGCTCGCGCGGGGGATCGCCGCGTGGAGGCTCCTCGCGTTCCTCTACAGCTTCCGCCCGCGCCTCTCGCCGCACCCGTTCCCGCAAACGCAATCCCCGTCAAGGAGGGCATCGATGAGCACCGAGCACACCCAGGAAGCCCAGCTGGATAAGGCCCGGGCAAAGGTCGACTCGTCGAAGAAGGCTCCCATCCTGTGCTCCACGAAGGCGGACTGGATTGCTGTGGGCGCCATCAGTGCGGTCTGCGCCATCGCCATCGGCGGCGCGGTCATCACCGCACCCATTCATAAGGCGGAGCTCACCCCGGCGGTGGACACCGCGTCCGGCGATGAGCCGGCGCTTCTCGCCGCCACCCCAAGCTCCCTCACCGAAGCCTTCAGCCTTCCCAACACTCTCGTGCCGGGACAGGCTCGCGCGGTATCCTCCAACGGCCTGTTGATCACCCATGACGACGATATGCTCAGCGCCTCGAACGCCTCCGGCGACGAAGTGTGGACCTATCAACGCCGCGATGCCGACCTGTGTTCGCTCACCACAGCGTGGAACAAAGTTGTGGCTTCCTATGATGCAGGCAATGGTTGCGGCGATGTAGTGGCGATCGATGCCGCCACCGGCCAATACTCCGATACCCGCAGCGCCCGCAATTCCGAGGAGGTGGTCCCCATCATGTCGAATGACCGCGTGGGCACCGTTTCCGCAGAGCGCGTAGAGCTCTGGCGCTCGGATCTTGTGCGCTCGGTTGAGTACGGTGATGTCGACGCCAAACAGGAGCCAAACCTCCAGCCCCACGAGGACTGCGCCATCACCTCAGCGCTGACCCGCACCGAAACACTGGGTATCACCGAGACCTGCCCAGATTCCCCGGACTCCACGTGGCTGCGCATCCAAAATGCCACTCCTGAGGATTCCCGTTCTCCGGAAATTACAAAGGACATCGAAATTGAGGATCCTGGTGCGCGCCTCATCGCCTACGGCCAAGAGGCAGCCGCGGTCTTCCTCCCTGGCGATTCACCGCGCATCGTCTCTTATAGCTTTGAAGGTGAAACACTGTCGTCCACGGACGTTGAGCCTTCGAAGTCCATCACCAACGCCGCGTCCCCCTTTGCGCCCGCGATTGCGGATCTTCCGCACCACATGTCGTGGTTCGACGGCGAGCGTCTCTATCTCTTTACCCCTACCGAGCTCAATGTGGATCACATTCTCGAGCAAGCGGTGGGAACCGGGGTCGCAGTCGACGAACGCCTACTCGTCCCCACTGAGGAGGGGATCGACGTGGTGAACTGGTCTACCGGGAAAACCGAGAAGACCATCCCCGTTGACCGTGACGGCTATTCCGGCCCGATTTCGCTAACGCTAGCGGGCACGGTCATCGTTGAGCAGCGCGGCGACACCGCTGTGGCGCTCACCGCCGCTTAAGAGCATGCCCTACTAAAAGTGGCTTTCAGCCCACTGCGCCGTCTCGGGCCGCGCCATGAGCAGGTATAGGACGAGCCCGGCGCTTGCCAAGGTCACGATGCCTAGCAGCGCTGAGCCGCCGTTAAACATCTGAAAAGCCATGGCGCCCAGGATGAATTCCACCAGCACGATGGCTCCGCGGCCCCAGCGTTTGCCTTTGACGAAGGCCCACGAGCCGACGATGACAAAGCCGAACACGATAAAGATGAAGATGGCAGTGCCCAGGCCCACGAAGCTCGATGCGCCGGAATCGGACACCATGGAGCCGTTCTCAGCTCCAGCAACCTCACGGACGATGAGGAAGATGCCGAAAATAATAACCGCGATGGATTGGACCACGGCGATGCCGGCAGCCGCCATCACCGTACGCGGTGCACGGTTTCCGGCAGCTCGGTCAGGTGTCGTTGAGGGCTGGTTCTTCTTCTTATTCACGGGCGTTTAGTCTACTTCCCTGCCCCATGGTTTAGGCAGTCTCCACGCCAAAGCTTCACCCACTGCCAATTCGGCCGCCGCGGTACTCGCACGTCCTGTACTCAGCTTCGACTTTCCTCCTGCTGTGTTTTCGGGGGCAGCGAGGAGGTTGATGGATTTGACGCGATCCAGGTCACCACACTCACCCCAATCTCCCCGTCGCCGCAGGTAGAGACGCTACTGACAGGCTTCTTACAGCCGCCCACCCATTAGAAAAGTGCAAATTGGAAGAATTTATTTAGTGACGTTGGACACTTTTAACCCTTTACCCCTAGCGGACTTTGAGTAAACGTGTCATTATTCTCAGGTAGCAAAAACAACGAGCTGTTAAATCAGTTCTTAACTCGGAGAATCCTTCGAGTTAACAGAAAGTGAACCACGGCGGCGTCGACGCTGGCCCTAACTCGAGACAGGGCCCCACTGACCGCAGACCAGTCCACTTACACCCAGTAGCACTCAGTTCAGTTCACCACCGTGGACTGCCCTTGGTGCGCCTACTTCGCCCACTGCTGTCAAAAATTTGTTAGGAGATTTCAATCATGGATTGGCGCCACGAAGCCGTTTGCCGCGACGAGGACCCGGAGCTCTTCTTCCCTGTCGGTAACTCCGGCCCCGCACTCACCCAGATCGCTAAGGCCAAGCTGGTCTGCAACCGCTGCCCAGTTGCCTCTTCCTGCCTCAAGTGGGCCCTCGAGTCCGGCCAGGATGCCGGCGTGTGGGGCGGCCTTTCTGAGGAGGAGCGCCGCGCTATCAAGCGCCGCAACCGCAGCCGCGGCCGTGCCCGCGTATCTGCCTAAACAGACACACCCCCGATTAACACCCAGGCATACCCTGCCGCTACAGTTGAATAAGTTCATTTACCCTTAACCGAAGGAGTACGCGATGAGCAAGCGTGGCCGTAAGCGCAAGGATCGCCGCAAGAAGTCCGCTAACCGCGGCAAGCGTCCTAACGCATAACGTCAGCATTCAGGGCTCGTTCCTCACCCCAACACCGTGGGCGGGAACGAGCCCTTTGCTTATCCCCAGGTAATTTACCTATCCCCAGGTAATTTCAGTCCTCGTAATCTGCACGCTAATGCGTTGGCGCAGCGACTGCGGCGCGGCCTGTCCCCCACAGCACTTGCGTACGAGTGCCCGAACTACTTCCTCGCTCTCAAGGCGTTGCTGGCAGGCATCGCACTGCGCAAGATGCTCGCGGATTGCCATAGCTCGCGCGTAGCTCGTCGATTCATCGAATAGTTCCCTAAAGAGCGCTTCAACCTCCGGAGAGTTACACGCACCGCAATTGCGTCCTGTTGCGCGTTCCATTACTTCTCCTCCATCTCTGGGTGGTTGCGACCAATGCCTTTTTCTCGTGCTACGTCCTTCAACGCCGCGCGAAGCAGTTTTCTTCCGCGGTGGAGGCGGCTCATCACCGTTCCCAACGGTGTACCCATCACGTCCGCGATTTCCTTATAAGCCAGGCCCACTACATCCGCGTAGTACACCACCATGCGGTAGTCCTCCGGTAGGTCATTCATGGCCTCGGAAATCTCCGAATCCGGCATCTGTTTGAGGGCCTCGACCTCCGCCGATTCCAAGCCCGTGGAGTCATGCCCGGCCGTGGTATACAGCTGAAAGTCGCTCAGCTCATCCGCAGAGGATTCCAGCGGACGACGCTTGGCCTTCCGGTAGGAGTTGATGTAGGTATTCGTCATGATGCGATACAGCCAGGCCTTGAGATTCGTCCTCTGTTTGAAGGAATCAAAATTGCTATAGGCCTTGAGGTAGGTCTCCTGGATGAGATCCTCTGCATCCTGGGGGTTGCGCGTTAGGCGCATCGCTCCGCCATACAGTTGATCCAGCAAGGGCAAGGCTTGCTCCTCAAACAATCGCTGTTTCTGAAGCGTCTCGCTCGTCGTTTCGGTGGCCATGCTCACCATCCTAGCGCTCCGGACTAGGGTGGATTCTATGGCCAAGAAGACCCCGCACGCCGCTACCCCCGCTCTCAAAATCCTCGAAGAGGCAGGAATCGACCACAGTGTCTCCACCTTCGACGGTGGCCGCGAGCACTTCGGCGACGCAGCCGCGGCGGCGCTCGACGTCGAGCCTGAGCGCATCTTCAAAACCCTCGTCATCGACCTGAGCGCCGGCAAAGGCCCCAAGCGCCAGCTCGCCGTGTGCGTCCTTCCGGTTACCTACCAGCTCAGCCTCAAGAAGGCCGCCGCTGCCTTCGGCGCTTCTAAGGCCACGATGGCCGCGCCTGCCGACGCCTCCAAATCCTCCGGCTACATCCCCGGCGGCATCTCCCCGCTGGGACACAAGCACATCCTCCCGACAGTGGTTGATGAAACGGCGCTGCTTTTCGACACCATCTTTTTCTCCGGTGGCAAGCGGGGACTCGACATCGAGATGAACCCGGAGGATCTCCCCCGTGTGCTCGACCTTTCCTTCGCTGACGTGCTCGCCGCCTAAACCTCACGCGCTAGAACTGTGATGTCTAGTGGCTTTTTGGACGTTTACGGCAGTGAAATAGCCGTACTAGTCAAAAATCTTGACACCACGGGGACGTGCCACCTATAGTCAGAGTCAGAAAGTAAGGACATGGTCCCTTGCTATGACTAAAAAGGGTCTTCTGGACGTATGCGCCAGATGGCTCTTTTTTATTGACCAGGACGCTTATTAAATACCTTTGATACCTGGCTTCGGGACGACACCCACGTTGCAATTTGGTGATCCATCGAATCAATCAATTCAAACGCTCTCCGCGATTCGACAATCACGTTCACATTCAGAAGACTGTCCATGTGAGCGACTTTATTACGCAAATCGTTACAGTGCGATACGTTCCAATACGTAATCGATCCGTCGGGGTCGGTCACATTAGGGAACGCAGACTTAATAGCCTGATTCCATAAAACTTGTCGTCCTACATTCTCGGGTGCAGCGTGATTAGCGTTAGGGTGATGATTCGGTAGTAGCGTACGCCAAAGACCGAAAGTCGTATGGGAAAGCACATCATCATGAGTGATAGCACAACCGTGACGAGGATGAGATGAAGGACGGCAATCTACCGCTGCTTGTGCACGCCTAATCGCCTTTTCCCTCTGGGAGCCGACAATCGAACGCAAGGGGCGAGGAGGCGGATCAAGTAGCCAGCTTTGAGGACCATTATTACGGGCATTCCAAGCAAGCAATTCCTTGTCAATTGCGTTTCTCAGAAAGATTTCTGTTAACGCCAAAACATCTTTAACAGCAGACGATAACTCTGCATGCCATCCATATAACGCCAGCGCGCGCTTACAGTTCCCGCCACACTCATCCAAAAACGGTTGCATGCGAGCATCCGACAATCGGTCGACAATATGCCTTCTGTCCATACCAGTATCCAACCACATGTCTGGCAAATTCCACCGGCGTTAGCCGGTCGCCTTACGCCACTATGGACATAACACTCACACGTTAAAACAGGGTGAGTTAGAACAGGGTGGTCGACGGTGGTTCGTCGATAAGCTCTGCGTAGTCGTTGCGCACATTACCCACCGCCGGATCCGCGGGGCGTGCCTGAAAGCCCCGCACGGTGCTCGGCTCCAGAAGCGCCTCCCCCGCCAGCCAGGGCGCGATTTCCTCCGTGGTCAAAAACTTGGGCAGCCGGTGGTGCAGCCATGCCATCTCCTCCGTGGCATCCGTGGTCACCATCGTGGCCGACAGCCTATCCATACCCGTGGCCCACAGCCCTGCTGCCCACAGCAGCCCATCAGGGCCGGTGACGTAATAGGGCTGCTTCTTGGATTTCTTGTCCTCCCCAGCCTTCCACTCGTAATAGCCGTCCAGCGGGATGACGCAGCGCTGTGCCTTGAAGGCATCGCGGAAGGAGGGCTTCTCCGCCACGGTCTCCGCGCGTGCGTTGAATAGCGGCGGGCCGTCCGGATCTTTCTTCCAGTGCGGAATAAGCCCCCAGCGTGCGGGCTCCACGCGAGCGGTATGCTCCTCAGCTCGGACGATGGCGATGGTCTGGGTTGGGGCGATGTTATACCGCGCCGGTGGCAGACCTTCCGGCGCGTGGACCTCCGTGATGGACTCCCACGCGCCTACTTCCTCCAGTAGGGACTCGGTGAACAGAACAAATCTTCCGCACATGCCCTTTATTATGGACTACATGTCTGAATTCTGGAGCGCACCCCAACCGTCTGGGCCATTGTCCTGGGCGCAAAACCTCCCCGGGTCAAAATCGATGACCAACCGCGCCCTCATCCTTGCTGCGCTGGCTGACTCCCCGTCTATCGTCTATCACCCGCTGGTCTCCCGCGATACCAACCTGATGAAGGAGGCCTTGCAGGCCATGGGCGTGGGTATCTCCGAACAAGGCTCGCATCTTCATGTGACTCCCGGAAAGCTGCATGGAGCGAAGGTAGATTGCGGCCTAGCCGGCACAATTATGCGCTTTTTACCACCGGTGGCAGCGCTAGCGGATGGCCCCGTTGTCATCGACGGTGACCCTTATGCCCGCAATCGCCCCATGTCCACGATGACCGCGGCTCTGCGTGAGCTGGGCGTGGACATTGTGGGCGACAGCCTGCCGCTGACCATCACCCCCCACGGCGTTCCGGAGGGCGGCGAGGTCACCATCGATGCCTCCGCCTCCTCCCAGTTCGTCTCCGGTCTGCTCCTGGCCGGAGCACGCTACCGCAAGGGACTAAGCGTGCGCCACGAAGGCGGCACAGTGCCCTCCCAGCCACACATCTTGATGACCGTCAGTATGCTGCGCGAAGCCGGTGTCCGCGTCGAGGTGGGCAAGGACACCTGGGACGTGCACCATGGTGAGATTGAGGGCCGTGAGTGGCGCATTGAACCGGATCTTTCCAATGCCACTCCGTTCCTTGCCGCTGCCGCCGTCTCTGGCGGCAGCGTGAGCATTCCGAACTGGCCGGAGGAAACCCACCAGCCGGGTGACGCCTTCCGAGGCATCCTGGAGCAGATGGGCGCGAAGGTCGAGTATGTCCCCCAGGCTCCCGGCGAGGCGTCTTACTTAAAGGTGACCGGCCCGCAGGAAGGCCCGCGCAGCCTGCGCGGCATCGACCTCGACATGGGCGATATCGGTGAGCTCACCCCCACCGTGGCTGCGCTGTGTGCTCTGGCCTCAACGCCATCGACGCTGACTGGCATCGCACACCTGCGTGGCCACGAGACGGACCGCCTGGCGGCTCTCGCTGCGGAGATCAACGCCCTTGGTGGCAACGTCACCGAGCTTGACGACGGCCTCCGCATCACCCCTGCCCCACTCCACGGCGGGGTATGGCATTCCTACGCGGATCACCGCATGGCGACAGCCGGAGCCATTATCGGATTGGCCGTTGACGGCGTCCAGGTCGAGGATATTGATACCACGTCCAAGACTATGCCTGGCTTTGCTGATATGTGGGAGGCCATGATCCGTGGCTAGGCGCGCAAGTAGCTACGACGAATCCGACGTCCGCATCCGGCCCGGAAAGGGGTCGCGACCGCGCACGAAGGACCGCCCGAAGCACAAGGATGCCAAGTTTGGCATGGTCATCACCAAAGACCGCGGGCGCTGGGGTGTCGCGCTTGATAACGACGGCCCCGTGGTTACCGCTATGCGCGCCCGCGAGATGGGCCGCACTCCGGTCGAGGTTGGTGATCGGGTCGGCGTCGTAGGCGATACCTCGGGTAAGAAAGACACCCTCGCACGCATCGTGAAGCTCGAGGAGCGCCGCTCCGTCCTCCGGCGCACCGCAGATGACACCGACCCTTATGAGCGCATCGTGGTAGCAAACGCCGACCGCCTACTTATCGTGAGCGCCGTGGCTGATCCGCCGCCGCGCTCCGGGTTCGTGGAGCGCGCCTTGATCGCTGCCTTTGCCGGAAATATCCAGCCGGTGCTGTGTCTGACGAAGACAGACCTCACTGATCCCACTCCGTTTGCACAGGAGTTTGCGGATCTGGATGTCACCGTGGTGGAGGCTGGCGTCGACGACGGGCTGGAGCACGTCTGTGCGGCCATCGACGGCCACGTCACCGCTCTCATCGGCCACTCGGGCGTGGGAAAGTCCACCCTGGTGAACCGGCTTGTCCCCGATGCCAACCGGGAGACCGGCGAGGTTTCCGCCGTGGGTAAGGGAAGGCACACGTCGACGCAGTCGGTGGCGTTGCGTTTGCCCGCTGAAGGAAGCACGCCACACGGCGGCTGGATCATTGATACCCCCGGCATCCGCTCCTTCGGCTTAGCCCACATTGACGCGGAGAACGTCATCGAGGTCTTCGACGATCTTGCCGAAGCCATCGAGGACTGCCCGCGTGGCTGCACGCATGCCGGGCCACCCGCGGACCCCGAATGCGGGCTCGACCTAAGCATCGAAGAAGGCACGGCTTCTGCGCGCCGTCGCGATGCAGTGCGCACCCTGCTGACGTCCCTGCGCACCAATGTTGACTGGGCTTAAGGCCCATAGCGCCTTAAGCCCGAAGCTTCCTAAAGGAAGGGGCTTGCGCGTTCTTAAGGCACCGAGGCTTTAGATCGGGAGCATTGCCGTCAGCTGCGGCGGCAGGACGGTCTTCAGGTAGGGGCCTGCCGCGCGAAGCGCCATGAGGATTACGGCCAAGCCACCGGAAACCCCGAGGATGATAGCGCCGCCCGTGTCAATGTTGGAGGAGGTGTTGCCACCGCCTTCCTGTTCCTTATTGAGCTCTTCTTTCTTCGCACAGGCGTTGAGAGCTTTAACGTAGTCGGGCGCAATCTTGCGGAAGGCCTCCACCACCGCAATGTTGTTCTTGGCGCGCTTGGCGGATTCCTCACCACCGAGTTCAGCGTCTACCTCATAGCCAGCTAGGGCACGGTAGAGCTCTTCCGACTGATTCTCCACGTCACGTGCACGCTTTTCGGCGTCCTTGGGAAGAATCTTAAGGCCATCCTTCAGCAGGCTGCTATCGACATCGTTGTCCTTCGACTCCGCATTCTTAAGATCGCTCGCCTCCTCCTCGCTCAAGGTAATGGTGCACTTTTCATCCTTGATGGAAGTGGTTACGGCTCCGGCCGTGGGGGCAACGACACCGCTGGCTAGGACAGCAACAGACACGGTAGAGGCGGCAACTACCCGGCGAAGACGAGAGGAAGACATGCTGAGGGGACCTTTCGATCAGGCTGACTATTACCCCTGCAGGCTATCAGCATTTAGCCCAGCTTGGGCAGGTAATCACCGAACTCCTTGTACGCGGCCAGACCGATGCTCACGATGCCGAAAAGGATGGCGATAATAACGCCTGCCGGCCCCTGCGAAGAGCCCTCAAGAATTCGCAGCCACGGAGTCTTAGGCATCACGGCCATGTCGGGGTCCGGATTGCTGGGGTCCGGTTTGTTGTTAGCAGTTCCTTGAAGAGAGCTCCCCTGCGCGGTCTGGTTAGTCTGCACTGTCGGCGCTACTGCTTCCTCAGCTCCGGCAGCTGGCGCTGAGACGAGAGATGCGGTGCTCAGGGCCGCAGCGGTGACAAGGCTAGCAAAGCGAGTTGCCTTCATGGTGGTGCTCCTTTTCTGGCGACGACAATAAAGGCTCAGATTAGCACCATGCATGAGCCCACGGCGATGAAAGCCCAGAAAATGCTTAGAGAAGCTCCACGAGGATAGGCAATTCGGTCGGGTCATAGAAGGCCATGAAATTATCCAGGGCATCACCGACGGCGAGCTCAGCATCTTCGTCACCAAGGTCGGCGTTATCGATGGCGTCGATAGCCTTGGCAGTAGCGGCTTCGGACTCTTCGATGTCCACGTGGATGGCCTGAAGATTGTCCTTCGTGATGGTCGCGGGATCCAGCGCCACGACCGGTTCCCCCATGTCCGGCTTCGGGGTCACCACGGACTCGTCCACGTCGACGGAAATGACGACTCGGCGGTGCGGAAACTTCTCCTCATCACCGATAGCCAAGAGCCTCAGCGAAGCCATAGATGCTTCGAGGAACGCGGAGTATTCGATCTCTTCCTCGTCACCCTCGGTGTAGAACTCGCGCAGCGCGGGGGTTAGCGCAAAACCCCAACCGCTGCGGGCAGCAAGCTGGCCGGTTTCCTCGAGCTCAGCCAGCATAGAAAAGGTTGCCGGCAGGAAGACGCGCACATCCTTCGACACTTAGAACTCACCTTCAATGTCGAAGACTGCCTGAACCTCTACGCTCGTGCGGTCGAAGACGGTGTAGAGCATGCCGACCATGCCGTTTTCCACCGCCGCACGCACGTTAACGATGGAGTCATCCACCATGACGCAGTCATTAATCGGCAGATCAATGGCATCCGCTGCGGCTTGGAAAGCAGCGCGCTCCGGCTTCTCAGCGCCGACCTCACCAGAAAGCACAACGGCATCAACGATGCCGCGGTATTCCCACTCACGAATGTGCTCAGCGCCCGGGCCGCCCGGATCGTTGGAAAGGATTGCGGTGGCAACTCCGTTTGATTTCGCGGCGGCGAACAGATCCCGCCAGCGCTTGACGTCTTCTTCGGTGCCGTCAAGAACGCCTACAAAATCGACGATGAGTCCACGCATATTATCTACCCTTCGCATTGAACTGTGTTTATCGTCCGAAAGTATAGCGAACATACCGCCTGCCCGCTCTCACCGGCTTATGCACTGCAGTGCTCTAGCCGCATATAGGCCTACCGTGGCACAATGAACGTGCGTCCACCTTCCTTCACCGCGCCCGCCCCGAACCTAGCCTTCGTGCACTCCTCCGCCCCGCTTATCGCGGAAGAGGACGCGATCCCCATGTACACCCCCATCCCTGGCATGAGCCATTTGCAGCTGTATGTCGCCCCACAACGTATCCGCTACGAGCGTCAACCTACTGCGGGTGACCTCGCTACGCGGAAAGAGATCCACGGGCTTGTAGTCATAGTTCTAGAAGTTGCCGCCGCGCTGCGGCCTTTGAGTCATCTCAACAACCCACGTTTTGCACCGGAAATTGCAAACCATGTCCGTGCTTGGCGGAAGGCCCAGGCGTCTTCGGAGTGGCGCGGAGGGATGGCGCTGCGTAGCTTGCATGCGCGCTCGAATGGCGAGTTCTTCGGCTCGGTGCTGATGGGATCGACGCGACGCGCCTTTACCGGCGCCGCCGTTGGACGGCACCTGAGTTCCTTCCGGTTGCTTTCAGTCGGCATGCATCCCCACGGCAATGGGGAGCCGGAAGTTTAGAAAAGCGACCCCAGCTTGATCAAGATTGGCGTCCAGTCGATGCCCGCGAATGCAGCGGAAGCACTCACCAAAGCCAAACTGATACCGCCGAACATCGTGGCCCCCACTACCGGTGATTTCTTGGTGGATTCTTCCGCACTTTCCGGCGTGGCCACTGCGCCACACTCGGTGGGAACAATGTCCTGGGAGCTGAGTACCGTGTCCTTGGCGGATTCATCTCCCTGCGAGCTCAAAACGGAAGAGAGCTGGCACTGTTCTTCGGGAGCAAGCTCCACAGCAGATGCAGCCGCGCCGCCACCCAGCAGGGTGGCAGATGCGAACACGGATAGACCTACTCGCACAGACAAGCGGCGCATACTCACTCAACCTCCGAAGAATAATAATTACTAATTTGCCAGTATATACCTAAGTGCCTCCAATAAAAAAGACGCCGCGGGGAGCACTTCCCACACGGCGCCTCGCTGCACCTCAGCGCTCAATAACGCTGTGGTGTTGGCATTTACTAGGCTTCCGCCTCGTCCGCGGCGTTCGCCTCTTCCTGAGCCTTGAACTGTTTACGCAACATAAACAACTGGCGCACAGTTTCTTCCTTCACAGCTTCGTTCATGGCGTTGAACATGTCGCCGCCCTCCTTCTGGTATTCCACCAGAGGATCACGTTGTGCCATTGCACGCAGTCCAATGCCCTCCTTGAGGTAGTCCATCTCATAGAGGTGCTCACGCCACTTCTGATCAATGATCGGCAAGATGATCATGCGTTCTGCATTGCGCATCTGGCTCTCGCCGCCGATGGCGCTGACGGACTCTTCAAGTTTGTCGTACTCGGAGTTGGCATCAGCCACCAGTGCATCGCGCAGCTGCTCGGCGGAGATTTCGCCGGCGGAGCCGTACTCGGTACCGTCGACAAGCTCCTCATGCGTCTTGGTCGGCCCATACAGGGACTCCAAGGCATTCCACAGCTCGTCGAGGTTCCAGTCCTCCACATAGCCGGTGGCCGTAGCACCCGCCACGTAGGCAGACACGGTGTCGTCGATCATCTCGCGGATGTTGTCCTTGATGTCGCTGGCCTCAAGGATGTCGTGGCGGGTAGCGTAAACCACCTTGCGCTGTTCGTTCAGCACCTCGTCGTACTTGAGCACGTTCTTACGCATCTCAAAGTTCTGGTTCTCAACCTGCGCCTGTGCGCCCTTAATAGAGTTGGACACCATCTTGGCCTCAATTGGCACGTCATCCGGCACGTTGAGGCGGTTCATCATGTTCTCCATGGACTGGCCCACGAAGCGCACCATAAGCTCATCACGCATGGACAGGTAGAAGCGGGTCTCGCCCGGGTCACCCTGGCGTCCGGTACGGCCGCGCAGCTGGTTATCAATACGACGCGACTCGTGGCGCTCGGTACCCAGCACGTACAGGCCGCCGGCCTCGCGGACCTGGTCACCCAGCTTCTTGGAGTGTTCCTTTTCGCGATCGATTTCGGCGTCCCAGGCCTCTTGGTACTTCTCTTCATCTTCGAAGGGATCGAGGCCGCGATCGCGCAGCTTTTCATCCAGGATGACCTCGGGGTTACCGCCGAGCACGATATCGGTACCACGGCCGGCCATGTTGGTGGCTACGGTAACGGTGCCGGGGCGGCCGGCACGGGCGACAATCTGGCCCTCTTCCTCGTGGTGCTTGGCGTTAAGCACCGAGTGCTTGATTCCGCGCTTGCTCAGCAACTGGGAGAGGTATTCGGAGCGCTCCACAGAGGTTGTACCCACCAGCACCGGCTGACCTGCGGCGACGTGTTCCTCAATGTCATCAACCACCGCGGCGAACTTCGCCTCTTGGGTCTTGTAGATACGGTCGGAGTGGTCGATACGTTGGTTCGGCTTGTTGGTCGGAATCGGCACCACATCGAGACCATAGATGGAGTGCAGCTCGGCTGCCTCGGTCTCTGCGGTACCGGTCATGCCGGAAATCTTCTCGTACAGGCGGAAGTAGTTCTGGAGCGTAACGGTGGCCAGAGTCTGGTTCTCGTTCTTAATCTCCACATCTTCCTTAGCCTCAATGGCCTGGTGCATGCCCTCGTTATAGCGACGGCCAGCAAGCACGCGGCCGGTGAAGCTATCCACGATGAGAACCTCGCCGTTGCGGACGATGTAGTCCTTATCGCGGGTGAAAAGCTCCTTGGCCTTCAGGGCGTTGTTGAGGTAGGACACCAGCTGGGAATGCTCTGGGGCGTAGAGGTTCTCAATGCCCAGCTGATCCTCAACGAATTCCACGCCTTCCTCCAGCACACCGATGGTGCGCTTCTTGTGGTCCACCTCGTAGTGGATACCTTCGCGCATCTTCGGCGCCAGCTGGGAGAAGACGCCGTAGAACTGGGAGGAGCCGTCAACCGGACCGGAAATAATGAGCGGGGTACGGGCCTCATCGATAAGGATGGAGTCAACCTCATCCACGATGCAGTAATTGTGGCCGCGCTGGACCGTGTCATTCAGCGAGCGGACCATGTTGTCGCGGAGGTAGTCAAAGCCCAGCTCGTTGTTGGTGCCGTACGTAATATCGCACGCATATGCTTCCTTGCGATCCGCAGGGCGCATCTCAGAAAGGATGACGCCCACGGTAAGGCCCAGCCAGCGGTGGACACGGCCCATCATCTCGGCGTCACGCTTGGCCAGGTAATCGTTGACCGTCACGATGTGCACGCCCTTGCCCTCCAGCGCGTTGAGGTAGGCCGGCAGCAAGGAGGTCAGGGTCTTGCCCTCACCGGTGCGCATCTCGGCGACGTTGCCGAAGTGCAGGGCTGCACCGCCCATGATCTGCACCTTGTAGTGCTTCTGGTCGAGCACGCGCCAGGCTGCCTCACGCACGGTGGCAAATGCTTCGAGAAGAATGTCATTCATCTTCTCGCCGTCCGCCAGACGCTTCTTAAACTCGTCAGTCTTAGCCTTTAGCTCATCATCCGACAGCGCCGCGAATTTATCTTCTAGGGCAATAACATCATCTGCAATTTTAGCCAGGCGCTTGACGGTGCGTCCCTCACCGGCACGGAGCAGCTTGGAAAGTCCAAACACGTCTAGATAATCCTTCTTGTCGCGACAAATAAGTTAACTCGTCGCCATTGTACTCACTAGCTTTTCTGTAATGATTCGCCACCCAACCCAAAGGGCGAATCCGGCCACTGCCCGGCACCCCTCTTGCGGCCGCCTCCTCCCCACGCAAAGCTCAGCAGACAGGGATTAATAGATGTTAATAGAGGCATAAGAAGGCTCCCTGCCCCGCTGCGCGCGTGCGCTGCGGGGCAGGGAGCCTGTGGGTTAGGGCGCTAAGGCCCTTGGAGGCTTAGGCCTTAAGCATCAGCATCCGTCAGGGAGATGAGACCGTAGTCGAATGCGTGGCGGCGGTAGACCACGGAAGGCTTGTTGTTCTCTTCGTTGATGAAGAGGTAGAAGTCGTGGCCAACCAGCTCCATCTCACTGAGTGCATCATCAACAGACATCGGGGTGGCTGGGTGCTCCTTGAAGCGCACAACCTGGCCCGGGCGAACATCCTCGACGGTCTCTGCGTAGGGGTCGATGTAGCGCTCTTCCTTGGCCGGCTTGGCTGCTTCAGCCTCTGCGACCAGCTCAGCGGCAATCTCACCAGTACCCTTCTGAGCGCGGTGGCCGGACTTCACGTTCTCGCGACGTACCTTGACCTTGCGCAGGGAGCGCTCCATCTTGCCCAGGGCGGTTTCGAGCGCCGCGTAGAAGGAATCTTCCTTGGCCTCGGCGCGTGCGATGTGGCCCTTACCGGTGGCGGTGATCTGCAGGCGCTCAGCCTCGGACTCGCGGCGCGGGTTCGGCTCGTGCTGCAGCTCCACGTGGAAGAACGTCAGGGTCGGATCAAGACGCTCGATCTTGGCCAGCTTTTCAGTGACGCGGTCCTGAAAGTGCTCCGGAACCTCCACGTTGCGGCCGGTGATGGTGACCTGAGCGTTGGTCTGCTGGGACATTAAATGCCTCCCTATTCTCGTGGGGACTGAATGACTGCACATTCTGCGGACGCTCACAGCCCTGTGATGAGGGGCTTGATGCCCGCTTCCCTGTGACACCCCTCATGCTACCACTGGTCATAACCAACCCGGTCAGTGGCCCCCTCTGCGCATGCTTGGCGACGCCCCTCCCTACGCATCTGCCAGCACAATCGCACCGGCCACGTCACCCCCGATGGCCCACACGCGAGCGGCGCTGGCGCGAAGAGTTGCGCCGGTCGTGATGACGTCGTCGACAAGCAGCACACTGCGTCCCACCAGTTCGCGGGCACAGGGCCGCAAGAGCACTGCCCTGCGCATATTGTCGGCGCGTTCCGCCGCGCCGAGCTGCGACTGGTCCGCACTACCTTCGGCTGTGCTCAAGGCATTGACCACGTCCCAGCCCGGAAGCCGGGCGGACGCCGCCTGGCACAGCGCAGCGACGGGATCACCACCGCGCTGGCGGGCCGACGACGCGCGTGTGGGTGCCGGCACGAGCAGCGCGGTCTCCGGAATATCGCCGCGTGCGCGCAGGTACTCGATGCCGGCAGCCAACACCGCACCGAGGTGAGCTCGCACCGCCTGGTGCCCGCGTTCTTTCATAGCGATGATGACCCCACGGCGAGTATCGGAATAGGGGCCAAGGGCCCAGGCCGGGAAACCTAGGGGTTGCGGGCGTTCCACGCGGCGTGGCACCTGTCGAAGGTGTTCCTGGCAGGCCGTGCACAGCACCCCGCCTGCGGTGGTCTCACCGCCACACCCCGCGCACGGGCGCGGCAGGAACAGTTCCAGAAGTGCGGCGGCGGCCTCCCCTATCCCCCGGTTTTTCGGCATGCGCCCCACTCTAGCGCGACTCTAGCGCGCGATGATGGGTGAGGAGCGCACGCCCTGCAGACCTTCGACCTCACGCCAATAGGAGCGCTCGGACCCGCCCGCAGGAAGCTGCAACAGGGCGTGCGCATCGGTGACGTAGTGCGTCGACGGTGAGGACGCCACCGCCACCACGGGCGCGGTAATGTTTCCGGTAGGCAGTGTTGTTGCCGAAGAACCATCTTGCTCGATGCGCCACACCGGAGAGTTCGAGGCGGAGGTACCCACGAGCAGGGAGCCGTCCGTCTGCCACTCCACCGACAGCGCCGAACCGGTCAGCTCCGGGCCTACTTGGTGGACGTTGACTATGCGGCGCTCTCCCGACGTCGCGCGGGCAACCACGCCGGTGTACACGCTGCCGTCGATAATCATGGCGATGCGCGCTCCCGTGAGTGACAGACGGATGACCGAAATCTCTCCCTCCACGTTCTCCAACGCGGAGGTGTCAACCTCGGCGGTGCTCAGCTCTCCGGTGGCCGGAGAACGCGTCACGCGGACCACGTGTTTGCCGTCGACGACGGTCCACGCCACCTGGCCGCCCACCTCAAAAGTGGGGCGGGCCAGAGTCTCGCCCTTGATCGAATTCTCGAGCTCGTGGCCCAGCTCGCCCATCGTTAGCTGCGACTCCTTCTCGGAGCGCTTGCGCACGGCGGCCACCATCCCCTCATCGGAGATATCGGCGGACTGAATGTCATGAATCTGTCCGGCCATGCCCGGCACCTCGGCGCTGCCTTCACCCTTAACCTCAAGCAGCGAACCATCGTTGACTGCATAGAGCTTGGGCACCGATTGGGCGGCTACCTCGGGGTTAAACTCCGCGAAATCATCAATGGTCATCTCCTCCATGCCATCCACAAGCGGGCTGCCATCGATGGTGGCTCGGACGGAGTTCGTGATCTCGGCGTTGTTGAGGGTCCACACCAGCTGGGCGGCGAACTTAAGGCGCTCCTCCTGAGTCATCGAAGCCATGCCGCTGAACTCATAGACTCCATCATTGATTCCCAAGAAGGTGGCGTCCTTGGGGATCAGGCTGGAAGTTGCCGGCGCGATATCGGAGGATGGTCCCTGCAGCAAAAGCGTGACCAGCTCCGAGGCAATCGAATCCTTTCCCGAATAAAGCCAGCGACGATCCGCCACAAGCAGGCGTTGAGTCGTATCGAAAAAGTACAGCGACTGCGGGCGATAGCGATTGCGCAATTCGGTGCGCTCAATCACGGCACCGGTAGGCAGATCCGTAATGCGCCATTGCCCATTGAATTGGCGCAGCCGAACGGTCGCCTCAAGACGCGAGTTATCGGGGACATAGGCCCCGCCGTTGGCCAGACGGCCGATGATATTGCCACGCACCGAATACTCCAGGGCACCGTCCTCCATGTTCGAGGTCACCAGATCGATGGAATCCACCACGAGAACGGTGTCAGTAGGGTCCCAAGAATTGGCTATCTCAGAGGAAAGGAAGGTGCGTGCGGCAGCGTAGTTTCCGGTGGGAATCGCCACGGCCGAATAAAAGTCACGGACAAGCAAATCAGGTTCGCTATCGGCGCGCGGCTCGACGACGGCATCGTCGGCCCGGTCATGCGGTTCGAAGGTACTAATCACCTGCGGATCGGTGTTATGCGGCAACGTCGAACAACCAACGAGAGCGGTGAGTGCGACGCAACTGAGTACTGCGAGCGGGCGGCGGGCTGGAATCATCGCTGAGCCTCCTCCTCGAAGTCGGACACGCTGTCTTGGTTAAAAGGCGGATCCACGGCGCGGGCCTCACGCTCGGAGGGCCACACAATCCCGTTGTCCGTTTCTGCTTTAACCGCAGGAGCCTCCGGATCAGCGCTCAGCTCAAGAGCGAATTGTTCCTCTGCTTCTATGGGCTTCGGTGCCCCCGGCACTTCCAGAGCAATGGGCTCGGACTCCACCTGCTGCCCCGGAGTGCGTGGAAGGATCAATCGGAAGCGCGAACCGACGCCGTAGTAGCCGATGGCGTCGAGCGTGCCCCCATGGAGCACGGCATCCTCGCGAGCGATGGCAAGGCCCAAGCCGGTTCCACCAGAATGGCGCTTGCGCGAAGAATCCGCGCGCCAGAAGCGGTTGAACACCAGCTCTTCTTGGCCTTCCTTGAGCCCCACACCGGAGTCGGTGACGGCGATGCCGACGGCATCCTCAGTCGCGCCGACGTCCACGATGACGGGATTGCCCTCAGAGTGGTCGATGGCGTTCGCAAGCAGGTTGCGCAGGATGCGCTCGACGCGACGCGAATCGCATTCCACGGCGACGGGTTCCTCCGGCAAATGAAGGACGACCTCCACTCCGAGCTCCGAGGCGAGGTGCTCCACTTGGCTCAGCGCGGAGTCCACGCAGGAGCGAATGTCGATGGAAGCCGTGGAGAGGTCAGCCACGCCGGCATCGTGGCGAGAGATCTCCAACAGGTCCGCGAGCAAGTCCTCGAAGCGATCCAGCTCCTTGATGAGCAGCTCCGCCGAGCGCTTGGTGTAAGGGTTGAATTCATCCGCATCTTCCGCGATGACATCCGCCGCCATGCGCACCGTTGTCAATGGCGTGCGCAGCTCGTGGGACACGTCGGAAGTGAACTGCCGCTGGAGATCGCCATACTCCTCCAGTTGGGTGATCTGCTTAGACAGCTTATCTGCCATGTCGTTAAAGGAGGAGGCGAGGCGGCCCATTTCATCGTCTGAGTTGACCACCATGCGCTCACGCAGGTGGCCGGCAGCAAAGCGCTGCGCAATGCGCGAGGCGGAGCGAATCGGGACGATCACCTGCTGGGTTGCCAGCCAGGCGATGCCGACGAGGAGGACAACCACCACCACTCCGGCAGCCGAGAGCAAACCACGCATGAGAGCCATCGTGGATTCCTCAGATTCCATGGACAACACGAGGTAGACCTGGGTATTCGGAATGTCGCTTTCAATGGGCGTGCCCACCATCAGCGCGTTATAGGTTGCTCCCGATTGCTGGTCCACCGTGGCGTATTGCTGCACGACTTGGCCCCGGCCAACGAGCTCGCGCATCCCGCCGGGGATGCGGTAGCCCTCCGGGGACGTTGTGGCCGTGCCGTCGGAATTCTCCACGACGATGACCGGTTCATACACGGCCTGGGCGTCGGGTTGTTGCGCCGATAATTGGCCCAAGGCGGCGCGTGCAGAATTGATGCGCACCTGCGTTGAGTTTGCCGTACCGGTGGCATCGATCTGCTGTTCCACGGCCACGCGGGCGCGATCAAGCTCCTGAAGCGCCGTGTCCTCCTTCTGGCTCACCAGCTGCTGCGTCAGCACCGACACCAGCGCGTAGGCCAGGATGATCATGACCACCGTGGAGGCCACCAACATCATGCCCAGGACACGTGTCTGCAGGGAGGTGCGCCAGCGCTCGACGACGCCATCCCGGACTCGCCTTAACCAACCAAAAATAGCGGCAGTCCTTTACTCGGCGGTTTTTCCAGTCTTGTACCCCACGCCGCGCACGGTGAGGACGATACGGGGATCCTCGGGGTCGTGCTCAATCTTCGCGCGCAGGCGCTGGACGTGCACGTTGACAAGGCGTGTATCGGATGCGTGGCGGTAACCCCAGACAGATTCAAGCAGCGCCTCGCGAGTATGCACCTGGCCGGGCTTGCGCGCCATCTCCAGAAGAAGGTCGAACTCCAGCGGAGTCAGCGAGATTTCCTCGCCGCCCTTGCGGGTAACGGTGTGCTCGGGGACGTCGATAAGCAGGTCCCCCACCTCAATAATTTCTCCCGTGCCCCCATCGATTCGACGCAGGCGCGCGCGGATACGGGCGATGAGCTCCTTCGGCTTGAAGGGCTTGGTGATGTAATCATCCGCACCCGATTCGAGGCCGAGAACCACATCAACGGTGTCTGTCTTCGCCGTCAGCATGACGATGGGCACCGAGGACTCAGTACGAATGGCGCGGCAAATATCCACGCCATTCATGCCCGGAAGCATGAGATCCAACAGGATCAGATCCGGGTCATGCTCGCGGAAGGCCGGGATCGCCTCATTTCCATCGTTAACGGCAATAGGCTCCAGCCCTTCTGCCTCGAGCACGATGGTGAGCATTTCGGCGATTGCCGGGTCATCATCCACGACCAAGATTTTCGGTGCCACTTTATTGTTCTCCTACAAGCTCCTTGACAGCTTGGATAATCATATCGGCATCCGCGGTGGCGATCCACCGCCCTGCCCACTGCTGCTCTGCTAAGCGACGGTAGGCGGCCGCCGTGCGAGACTGCAACGCGGCATCGCGCTCATAGCGGTCGCGGTTGCGCCCTTCATCCTCTGCTGCACGGGCCACGGCTCGCTGGCCGGCAAGGGCGACGTCGGTATCCAAAAAGATCTGCAGCTGCGGCACCGGCAGGCCGAAGCGTTCAAACTCGAGCTCATAGATCCAATCGACGATGAGCTCACCGCCAACCCGCGCCGCGGAATACGCGGCGTTGGAAGCCACATAGCGATCCAAGATGAGCAGGGTATCCGTGGACTCAGCGGCGGCAAGGAGCTGCTCTTTGGCTCCGTGCCGATCCAGCGCAAAGAGCGTAGCCATTCCATAGACCGAATCGGTCAGATCCCCCATACGCCCATACAGGGCCTCCTGCGCGAGCTGCGCATGGATGGACTCTTCGTAGCGGGGAAAGCTCAAGACTTCGACATCGCAGGCTAGTTCTTCCCGCAGGCGCTGGGTAATGGTGTTTTTACCCGCGCCATCGATTCCTTCAATACTGATCAGCATGCTGTTATATCTAGCGTGTACCTAGTACTGCCGTTAGGACAGGGCCTCAATAAAGGGTTCGAGGTCGTAGTCTTCCTCGACCTCTTCGAGCAACTCCAGGGCATGTTCGTTGAGGTTTTCGCTGCCGGATCCGGCGAGATCCCGGATGAAGGGATAGTCTTCGACGACTTCCCCGGCGCTGAACGGGGCGCCTGCCCAGATCGCGGCTATCGTGGCCGCCGCCAAGGCGTTACGCTGCTCCTCCTCGGTCTGTTCTTCGCCCGAGACCGCAAGCGCGCAGGCATCATCTACCGCGGCAACGATTTCTTCATCCTCGAGGTCTGCCAGTTCATCCAGGAAGTCGACGTTGACCTCGTCGGCGAAGATGTCCTCATCCCATGAGCTCATTGCTTTCTCCTTCATCCTTAAGTGAATTAGGGGTCTGTGTTTTTATCCGCGTTCCTGTATCCACGGTGGGCCGGTGCAGCTTTACGGGCGGGCGCTCCGCGCAGCCGGTATCTAATCCAATTTCTACCATTCTTTAGATGCCCTCATGCAAGGCTTCGGTCAAGAGCGCGGTTTTATTACGGTCACATCGCTCCGTGCCGTCTTCCGACTGCCCCTCCTCCTGTCCTCCTCCATATGTTGCATTTCACCCACTGCCCTATACCACGCCTGAACGGGGAATTTTGCCCAGGCCATTTACTATCTCCAGATTCGTGTTATCGTTGTTACCGACTTGTGACATTTACGCAGGCTTTTGTGCAGGAAGGAGAGCGCCCCGCATGACGAGCAGTTCACGCCGCATCTTGGTCTTTGTCGCGGCCGGCCTCCTCTGCGCCGTCGCCGTAGGCGTCGCAGTGTGGCGCATCAGCGCGCCCGAATCCGTCGTGTCTAAGCCCTCCGCTGCCACCGCTGTGTCGAGCACCGCATCTTCCGCTCCCTCGACAACGCATTCCTATACGACCACGGCTACCCCGACGTCCACGCAGTCGAAGCAATCGAAAACTAATGTCGCCGCGCCGGCAGAGGATCCCTACCTGGCGCCGAATGCCGTGGTGAACCGCACGGAGCCGGTTGGCCCCACGGCCGTCTACCGCCCAGACAATGTTTCCTCACTGCAGAACCAGCAGCCGCAGGCAACTCCGAACAATCCGTACCCGCAGGCGCCGGTCAGCATGGCCCCTGCCGTGCCGCCAACGGACGGCTCTACTCCGGCCTCCGAAACACCGATTCCGGGTACTCCTCAGCAAAGCTCCGAGCCCACTCAGCCGTCGGCCACGCCGGAATCTCAGACCGCCGTGCCGCAAGAGGGCCCAGTGGAGGACCAGGACGGCAGCCAGCCCGCTGAGCAGCCGCAACCCAAGGAACCTACGCCCTCGCAGAACACTGGAGTTCCTGAACCGCTTGGCTCCTTCATCCCGCACCCCGCCGGGTTCACTCAGAACGCGCCCGCGCCTGATGCGGAGCCGAAAGCGCAACAGGGCGAGCCTATCGATGTCGCTCCACAGGGCGGCGAGGTACAAGGCGCCGATGTAGTGGAAGCAGTGGAGCGCGAATCCGCGGCTTACCGCACCAACGAGGCCGCCCCGACTCCCGCCGCGCCGACGGATGATGCTCCCGCGGCGGCAGAGCCTTCCGCAGCGACCCCCACCGCTGCTCATTTAGCCGACAACGGCGAAACTACCGCCGCATCAGCATTGACGCAGTCCGCCTAATACCCGCGCCGTTAACTAAACGGCCGCCGACTAAACGCGGGCGATAAACACCTCGGCGTCTTCGCCACCGGTGGAACGAACGATGGCGGCCGGGTCGCTAGCGGGAATCCACGCCGCGTGACCCGCGCCAAGGCTGACGTTTTCTGCCTCGGCATTGCTCAATGCCACCGAGCCGGAGGTGCACAACACAATCATGGGGCCATCGCTGTCGACCTCGACGCTCTCCTCACCAGAAAGCTCGACGCGATCCAGCAGGAACTCCTCAATCGGCACTGGGTAGGACCATGCCTCTGCACCCTTTATGCCTCCTGTCTCGGCTGCGTCTTTCAGGTCCACGCGCGGATCTTCTGCCGCCTGGTAGGTGAGGACTTTAACCAGCTCGGGGACGTCAACAAACTTCGGGGTCAGGCCACCGCGCAGCACGTTATCGGAGTTAGCCATGATCTCTACACCCAGGCCAGAGACATAGGCATGCAGCTGCCCAGCGTCAAGGTAAATCGCCTCCCCCGGCTGCAGGACGATGTGATTGAGCAGCAACGCGCCCAACACGCCGATATCCCCCGGATATTGCTCGTTGAGCTTGGCCACGGTTGCCATCACGGTGGCCATCCACGGCTCGCCCGCCTGGTTGCCGCGCAGGCGCTCGCCCGCCGCTACCACCGCGCTGATCAGCTCCTTGCGCTTGGCACCCGGGATCGTAATCCACGTGGTAAACAGCGCGCGGAGGCTGTCGCCTTCAGCGGCAGGATCGGTGTCGAGCATGCCCTCGTAGTGAGCCAGTTCTTCGCAGTCCAAGGCCGCAAAGAGGCTGCGGGTCTGCGCTAGCGGACGGAAACCCGCCATGGCGTAGAACTCCGTGAGCGCCACGATGAGCTCTGGCTTGTGGTTGTCATCCTTGTAGTTGCGGTTTGACGCCGTGAGGTCGATTCCCGCCGCGTTCTCGCGGGCGAAACCTTCCTCGGCCTGCCGCTTCGAAGGGTGCGCCTGCAGCGACAGCGGCTCTGCAGCCGCCAGAATCTTCAGCAAGAAGGGAAGGCCGGCGCCATACTTGTCAGCCACCCGCTGCCCCAGCTGGCCTTGCGGATCCGCCGCGATGATCTCATCCAGCTTTTCTCCCTCAATCGTTGAGGGATCCGCCGGGTGCGCACCAAACCACAGCTCAGCAACCGGGCTTTGAGCCTCGGGCTCGCCGAGCAGCGTCGGAATCAGCGTGCGCGAGCCCCACGAGTAATTGCGGGCAGCACTGGTGAGCAACTTCATTGACTTCCTCTATTTCACGTCGTAGGCGGTCGCGGCATAACTGCGCGTAATCAACTGCAGCGCGCGGGCCAATTCCCCACAGGAGGTATCGGCGCTCGCCGCTGCGAACGAGTGGGGAAGGTTCGCCTCTTCCTGTCCCCATAAAACAATTTTCAAGGGTACCAAAGGCTCTTCCGATTCAAACGGGTCATAGAAGATGTCCGTCGGATTTGTCTGCAGAATCGGCCCTAAGCCTTCCGCGTCGACGACGGTCCCGCCTAGCCCATGGACTGCCCACAGCGTGCCCGCCATGCGGGCAACGAGAGCGTCGAGGTGCACCCGCGTGCGCTCCTCCGAGAACGCATAGGGATCGGGTCCACAGCTGTGGATGATTCGTCCGCCTTCCACAAATTCACGCAACGCGCGCCCGGGGTTCGTCGTGGAATCGCGCTGCGGTGACAGCGCTTCCAGCTCACGGTCCACGGCATCGGCAACGTCCTCCAACCGGCGGGAGACCAACACCGGGTCTTCGCTTAACACCGCGCTCACCGCATGCACGGCCGTGATGGCGCGCACCGGTGAAATCCCTTCGGCCGTGGGAAGGGTGTCGATGACGACGGTGTCCTCAGGAGCATCCTCGATTTCATTCAGCAGAATCGTCGTCGCCCCTCGGCGCGCGGCGTCGTGCAGCGCGCGCTCTGCCCATGGGCTATCCCCCGCCACCACCACGACGTCGAGGGCACCGGTAAAGAGCGGCAGCGATTCGCTGACCATGATGGGAACCTCAGCGGGCTCGGCTAGGCCCACGGCGACGTGGGCAGCGGCGCGGGAAACCTGGTCAGCGGCAAGGACGACGATGCTGCGCGGGCGCAGCCCACCCAGCACGCGAGCCAGCTCCGGTACGGCGGCGGCCACCACGCGAGCTTGCGCGCCTTCGTGGGCGATGTCAAAGAAGCTCACGGATTCGGGGTCATAGGAAGTCATAGGCCCGAGCATAGCTAGGATGAGTGGCCATGAGCATTCATCCGGTAGTCCTTGTCGGCGGCGGCCCTGGCGCGTGGGATCTCATCACCGTGCGCGGCATGCGGGCGCTGCAGGAAGCCGAGGTCATCGTGGCTGATCACCTCGGCCCCACTGCCCAGCTGGATAAGCTGTGTGATGTTGACGCCAAGGAGCTTATCGACGTCTCCAAGATCCCCTACCGCGCCCAAGTGGCCCAGGAGCGCATCAACGAGGTCCTCATCGAGCACGCCCTGGCAGGCCGCCGCGTGGTGCGTCTGAAGGGCGGCGATCCTTATGTATTTGGTCGCGGCTTCGAAGAGCTCACCGCACTTACCGCCGCGGGTCTCCCGGTGGAGGTCATCCCCGGAGTGACCTCGGCGGTGGCCGTCCCCGCGCTGGCAGGAACGCCGGTGACTCACCGTGGCGTCGTCCATGCCTTCACGGTGGTCTCCGGGCACCTGCCGCCAGGCCACCCCAAGTCCTTGGTGGATTGGGCAGCACTCGCGCGGTCTGGGGCCACGCTTTCGGTCATCATGGGCGTGAAGAACGCGGCGGCCATTGCCACCGCGCTGATCGACGCCTCCCTCTCACCCCACACCCCCGTGCACATCATCCAGGAGGGCTCCCTCGATGGTGAGCGGGCCTTCCACTGCGAGCTCGCCGAACTAGGACCCACAATGGAGGAAAACTCGGTGGCTCCACCAGCGGTCATTGTTATCGGCAAGGTCGCCGGACTCTAGTCAACGCCAATACGGCACGTTCCTAGGATCGCGGCGAGCTCACTCCGACGGGTTCTGATTCCTCCGCAGGAGTGCCGGCAGGAAAGCCATCGCGTCCGGTCGGCTCCGTGGTTTCGACAACGCGGTTGCCGCCCCGCTGGGGCGCGGTGTTGGAACCGCTGCGCTCGTTTTCCTTGCCGCCAGCGCGGCGCGCACGGCGGGCATTTCCCCACACGGTCACCGCCACGCCCAGAACGAACGCGATGGACTGCACGATGAGGGTCTGCGGGTGCTGCAGGGCCCACCCCAGAGCTTTGGGGATGTTGAGCACCACGATGGCCGTTCCGACGAATCCACCGAGGAGCGTGGGATTGATGCGGGAAATGAGCCACGCCGCAACCGGCGCAGTGATCGCCCCGCCGATAAGCAGGGCCACGACCGCGGCAGCGTTGGCCACGATTTCTTCCCAGAGGCCAACGATGAAGCCTGCCGTCGCGCCAAAGGTAACAAGGAATTCTGCGGTGTTGACGGTGCCGACAATGCGCCGCGGTTGTTCGCGGCCGACCGCCAACAGTGTCGAGGTGGAAATCGGGCCCCATCCGCCGCCACCCGAGGCGTCGACGAAGCCTCCCACCACGCCGAGGCCGGCGAGGAAAGGAGTCGAATGCGGCCGGGATTCTCGCGGTGCGGCGCTGCGCGTTCGCGAAAAGCGCCAGACCAGGTTGATGCCCAAGGCGATGAGGATGGCGGAGGTTACGGGCGCGGCTGCTTCCAGTGAGAGGTTGGACAGAACCGTCGCCCCGATGAAGGCAGACAGGCCTCCCGGCACACCGAGCTTGAGCACGGTGGGCCAGTGCACGTTGCCGAAGCGCCAGTGGCTGATTCCGGAGACCAGGGTGGTGCCGAGCTCCGAGGTGTGCACTACCGCAGAGGCTGTTGCCGGCCCCAGACCAGCCAGCAGCAGGATGGTCGTGGAAGTTACGCCAAAGCCCATGCCGATGCCGCCGTCGACAAGCTGCGCGGCAGCACCCGCCAGCGCGATGAGGATGAGGCTACGCATGGGCCACCTCCGCATAGCGATGGGACACAATGCCGGCGAGGGCCTCCCCTAGCGGAGGGAGCACACGCCTGGGCTGCTCACTGGTATGCCTAGAATCCCCTTCGAGGCGATCCAAGAGCAAGCCGGGACTCACGAAGAGCGGCACTACGACCTCCTGGCTCCCCTCCGGCCCCACGGGCCGGCGCTCGCCGCGCGTAGCAAAAGAGACCTCCGCCGCGCAGCCGGTGAGCTCGCCCACGCGCCTTGCTAGGTCAGCTACCGCAGCATTAGCACGCTCATCGGAGGAACCGACGGAGTACACCACGACGGTATCCGTTCCTTCCGGCACCTGCTGCGCGAGCAGCCTGGCCATGTCCTCACCAGTGCCGAGGCCACGTGCTTGGTGGAGGGTGACTCCGGAAGCCGCGGAGGCCTGGGCCAGTGCGGCGGGAACGTCGACGCGCTGGTGGTAGCCCTCTGTAAAAAGCAAGGGCACAACAACCGCCTCGCGCACGCCTTGTTCAGCAAGGTTGCGCGCGGCCTCTTCGAGGGGAGGATCGTTGAACTCGAGGTGCGCGGCGGTGGCTGGCGCACCGGCAAGCTCGCCGGCAGCGCGGGTCAGGGCCGCCACGCTCGCTGCGGCCGCGGGATGGCGCGAGCCGTGCGAGAGGGTCAGCAGTGCGGTGGTGGAATTCGGGGCTGTCATGGCTGGGCGGTGTCCTTTTTCCTAGGCGGTGGCGGTGGAGTGGCCGCGGCGAGCGAGGGAGCGCTGCAAAGCCTCCGTTGAGGACACCGCCGGCGCGGGCGCTACCGGGGCATCGTCTTGGCCGTGGAAGCGTACGGAAAAGATGCGGAGGCACTCTTCGCACTTCCATGCGAAGTCATCTTCTTCATCGGGGAACAGGTTGGTCCCAGCGCAATAGGGGCAGTAGGCGGGATGGTTGCGGTTGGGGTTGGGCTTGCGGCGGAAATTCATTGCAAGTCCTCCTCGTCCGCGCGCAGCACCCAGTGGCGGAACTGCTCGCCGTCTTCGCGCTGCTCCTTATATTTATTGACCAAGCGGATGACGTAGTCGGGCACTTCATCGGCCACCACCTTGTGCCCGCGCAGCTTGCGCCCCCAGTCCGGGGATAGGCCGAGGGCACCGCCGAGGTGGACCTGGAATCCTTCGACGCGATTGCCATCAGCATCGGTCACGATCTGTCCTTTAAGCCCGATGTCAGATACCTGCGAGCGCGCGCAGGCATTGGGGCAGCCGTTGAGGGCGATGGACAGCGGCACATCGAGGTCGCCAAGGGTATCTTCCAGGATGTCGACAAGCTCGATGGCGCGGGCCTTGGTGGTCACGTGGGCGAGCTTACAAAATTCCAGGCCGGTGCAGGAGATGACGCCGCGGCGGAACTCCGAGGGCTGGGAGTACAAGCCCGTCTCATCCAAAGCGCGGGACAGGGCGGGGATATCCTCTTCCGCGACGTCGAGGAAGAGAAGCTCCTTCATCGGGGTGGTACGGATGCGGTTGATTCCGAATTTCTCGGCCACGTCGGCGATGGCGATGAGCTGCTCGCCGGTGGCATGCCCCACAGTGGGCTTGACACCCACGTAGAACTTGCCGTCCCGCTGGCGGTGCACGCCGAGGTGGTCGCGGTTACCGGGGGCGATGGGGAGCGGGAGGCCGTCGAGAAGCGGCGCGTCCAGATACTCCTCTTCTAGGACCCTGCGGAACTTCTCAATGCCCCACTGCGCCACCAAGAATTTCAGGCGCGCGCGGTTGCGGTTTCGGCGGAAGCCATAGTCGCGGAAGATGCGCGCAACACCGGCCCACACCTCAGGGACGCGCTCAAGCGGGATCCACGCGCCAAGGGATTGCGAGAGCATCGGGTTGGTGGACAGGCCTCCGCCCACGAAGCAATCGAAGCCCGGCCCGTACTCGGGGTGCTCGGTGCCAACAAAAGCGATGTCCTGGATTTCGTGCGTCACGTCCTGCCGGGAGTTACCAGAAATGGCGGTCTTAAACTTGCGCGGGAGGTTGTGAAACTCCTCGCGCGGGAGATAGTTGTTCTTAATCTCCTCGATGGCCGGGGTGGCGTCGATAATCTCGTCGGCCGCCACACCCGCTACCGGTGAGCCAAGGATGACGCGGGGCACGTCGCCGCAGCCCAGCAAGGTATCCAAGCCGACGGAGCGCAGTTTCTCCCAAATAGCGGGGACATCTTCAATCTGAATCCAGTGCAGCTGAATGTTCTGGCGGTCCGTAAAGTCCGCGGTGGAACGGGCATAATCGCGGCTAATCTCGCCTACCGCGCGCAGCTTGGCGGGATCCGCGCGGCCCCCGTCGAAGCGCACGCGCATCATGAAGTATTCATCCTGCAGCTCGGCGTTGGTGAGCTTGGAGGTCATCTCACCGCCCAGGTTCTGGTTGCGCTGGGTATACAGGCCCAACCACTTAAAACGCGGGGCAAGATCCTCGGCGGGGATGGAGGAGAAGCCCTGCTTCGAGTAGACATCGATGACGCGCTGGCGCACGGCTAAAGCGTCGTCGGCCTGCTTGATCTCCTCGTCAGCGTTAAGCGGGGCGGTGCCGTCGATCTTCCACTGGCCTTCCGGTTTTTTCGTGCGTGGCTTTCGCTGTGTGGCGGTGGTCATAATCTGCTGCCTTTCGTCGGTTACTGAAAACCTACCGGTCTAGCCAAAACAGACAAAGCAGTCTTTTTTATTTTCGCCCGAATATGCAAAGCACGCTGGGTTTATGCCACAATGTTCTCCGAATGTAATTAGGCCCAGTTGCCCTACAGCAGACAAGCCGGTTCAATGAAACCCACGCTTGTTTAGACCTAAGCTTTCGTTAGTTACTACAACATTCCGAAAGGCCATCATGACCCAGCAGCCCCTGAAAGTAGCCGTCATCGGCGCCGGCCCAGCCGGCATCTACGCCTCCGACATCCTGGTGAAGAAGACCGGCGGCAACGTTCAGATCGATCTCATCGAGCAGATGCCAGCCCCCTTCGGGCTCATCCGCTACGGAGTGGCTCCGGACCACCCGCGTATTAAGGGAATCATTAACTCCCTGCACCGAGTGCTCGACACCGAACAGATCCGCCTTCTGTCCAACATCACTGTGGGCCGCCATGTCACCGTCTCCGAGCTTGAGGAATACTACGACGCCGTCGTCTTCGCCACCGGCGCCGTTGGTGACCGGGGCATGCAGATCCCGGGCTCCGATCTCGAGGGCGTCCACGGCGCCGGCGAGTTCGTCGGTTTCTACGACGGAAACCCGCGCTTCGAGCGCTCCTGGGATCTGTCCGCCACCGACGTCGCCGTGATCGGCGTGGGCAACGTGGGCCTCGACGTGGCCCGCATCCTGGCCAAGACCGGCGATGAGCTTAAGGAAGCCACCGAGATCCCCGATAACGTCTACGAGTCCCTGGCCAAGAATCAGGCCACCACCGTGCGCGTCTTCGGCCGCCGCGGTCCGGCACAGGCTAAGTTCACCCCGCTGGAGCTCAAGGAGCTCGACCACTCCCCCACCATCAACGTGGTGGTGGACCCGGAGGACATCGACTACGACGAGGCCTCCCTCAAGGCCCGCGAAGAGGCCAAGTCCTGCGACCTGGTCTGCCAGACCTTGGAAGGCTACGCCATCCGTGAGCCCAAGGATGCCCCGCACACCCTGCAGATCCACCTCTTCGAACAGCCGGTGGAGTTCATCGGTGAAAACGGCAAGGTCACGGCAGTAAAGACCGAGCGCACTGCCCTCAACGGCGATGGCTCCGTCACCGGCACCGGCAAGTTCACCGAGTGGCCGGCACAGGCCGTCTACCTGGCCGTGGGGTACCGCTCCGATGCCATCGAGGGCGTTCCCTTCAACAAGCAGAAGAACGTCATCAACAACGACGGCGGCCACGTTGTCGACCTCGACGGTGACGTCGTGCCGGGCCTCTACACCACCGGCTGGATCAAGCGCGGCCCGGTGGGGCTCATCGGCAACACCAAGTCCGATGCCACGGAGACCATCGGCATGCTGCTTGCCGACGCCGATGCGGGCAACCTCTCCCACTCCCGCGAGGAGGACATCGTGGAACTCTTCAAGTCCAAGGGCTTGGAGCACCTGACCTGGGAGGGCTGGAAGAAGCTCGACGCCGCCGAGCGCGCACTGGGTGAGGCCGAGGGCCGCGAGCGTAAGAAGTTCGTCGAGTGGGAAGAGATGGTCACCCACTCGCGTGACTAAGGCGCACGCGCCGAGCACCTAACCGTGCATGTCTAAGACAAACACAGCGGGCGCGGGGAGGAAGCACACACGCTTCTCCCTGCGCCCGCTGTGCGTTTCGGGAGGCCCGTGCAGCCAATCATTACGATGGTGGCGCACGCGTCCTTAGAATGGAGCCCACCCTCATCCAAGGCAGATAAGATTTGACTTTCGAGATTGCATATAACCAGCCCACAGCGTTTTTCTGGCAAGACCTTGAATCCACCATCGCCACAGTCAAGAGCAACTTTGATCCGCTTTTTCTCAACTTCGTTGAAATTGACAAACCCACTAAGCCACTATCAAATCTCGATCGAGTCTGGATCTTCCAAGAACAAAACGGAGTAACCGCGGTGAGCTATTCGCTCGACGAGTCAGATCGCCTTTTCCAGCTCCTCATTCACGTCCATGAAGAACTCGAACATCCGCCCCTAGGGATGGCGATTACGAAGACCGAGGTTTCCCAGCAATGGGTACTCATTACTTACTCGAATCAGCTAGATGCGATGACGCGTTCCTACTCCCAACATTGGCTCGGGAAAAAGACCACCGAAGATTCAATGGCTCCCGACTTTCCAGTAAAAGCTCAAGATATGAACGAACAGCGCCTTCTCGAATTCCTTGAAGAAAACGGCCTCGACGTTGCCATGTCTTCAGCTTCACCAAGAAATGCCCGATATTTCCTCGTCACAAACCGAGAACCGACTCTAGAGGAGTGGGAGGAATACTATTCCCGCATGGGAAAACTGAGTTACTCTACAACCAACAATGGCACCAGCGACGGAGCAACAATGAGCACAGAACGAGTAATCATCCACCTCCCAACCACTCCAGCCGCGCCAGATGAGATCTACAACCTCGTGATCTCCGCTAGCCAGGCAGAAAACCACTTCTCGCAACAAGCTCTGCAGCTCTACCAATACCTCACCAAAGTATTAGCGCCACACAACATAGCTGTGGAGCTCACCGGATCAAATTGCCTTGCCATCAGCGATTTCGACGACCACATCGCCCAGTTACTCCTATCCGTCAGCCCCGTGCTTTCCTACTTCGCAACGCTCACCGTCCTCGAGAACGAGCAGTTGGTGTGGACATTTGGTGATGAAAACTCAAACTTCACCACCGAGACGATGGAGTACCAAGCGCCTTGGGCTAGTCTCCGCAGCATTCCTTACTGGATTGATTACATCACTACAAATGCTTGGTCACTAGCGAACCTCAATGTGGGAACCGATCCGCGGGATTTCCTGATCATCAGTGACAACACCAAAATTGAGCATTACATCCAGTGTTACTTCAGCCCAGACAGCAACAACTACCGCGTAGAAATGCGCCTCGGCGATGCTCTGCACCACTACTGGTGCGATAAGAACGACGCCGCAAGTGTCATCCAAGAACTCTCCACCTGGATGTCTGCCCCAACCACTCCACCGCTGGGTGGAACAAACTAGATATTTCATAGCTCACCACTCAAGGTTGCGCGTGCGGTGAAAGCAGTTTGAGTAAATTGAGCTGACCCGTGGCCACTCCTAGGCGGTGCAGTGCTACTTGGTGCCCAGCAGTTCCTGGATGCTGACGACCGCCTTCGTCGCCTTGCTCACGTCGCTGCCCTCGACAGAGGAGGGCGGCGGGTACAGGAAAATGCCCTGCGTGAGCGCCAAGGACGCCACATCGTCCTGCCAGCCCGGCCAGCGCAGCCCCTCAAAGACCACATCGAGGCCACCACCCAGCGCAGCAAGAAGGAAAGCCGAGTAGCCGCCACCAAGCCTGTCCCATGTGAGGGTGTCCGGCCCGAAATAGCAGACCTCGCCGGGCGCAACACCCAGCGCACCGCCGTCGATGGCGAATAGGCCGCCGAGGACATCGTGCCCGACAATCAGCTCGCCGGGCGGCGCCGACATGTCGCCTCCCAACCCGTTGGCTTCGGCAATGCTCGGCAAGTGTTCGCTGCCGCCGCCGTACAAACGTATCCAGCCGTGGTCGACGACAATGCCGCCGGTGTGCAAAGCGACAGCTCCCATCGTCGACGCGGCGGTAACCTGCAGCTCCCACAGCGAGCGCCGCCCTCGCTCTGAGTCAATGGGCAGCACGACTGCATCAGATTCGGCCAGCGGCTTCTGCAGGTGGGGCCAGGCCGGTTCGTCGACGGCAATGAGACTTTCGATGTCACGCACGGAGGCTCCTTCGCTTGTCATGTTCATGCCTTCAGCTGGAGGGGCGGCGGCGGTTTTCTAGGCGCGGATGATGCCGAGGACCTCGTCGACGATGGCCTGCACCTCGTCGGCAGTCTTGGCCTCAACGTTGAGGCGCAGCAGCGGCTCAGTGTTGGAGGCGCGGACGTTGAACCACGCGTCGGTGCCCTTCAGCTCTACGGTCACGCCATCGAGTTCGTCGACGGACTCAATCTTGTCCGCCAACTCATCGAGCACGCGCTGCGTCGTAGCCTTCTGGTCCTCCACAGTGGAGTTGATTTCACCCGAGGCCTCGTAGCGCGAGTACTGCGCCATGAGCTCGCTCAGCGGCTTGTCCTGCTCACCCAGAGCAGCCAGCACGTGCATGGCAGCGAGCATGCCGGAGTCCGCATTCCAGAACTCCTGGAAGTAGTAGTGCGCGGAGTGCTCGCCACCAAAGACCGCCTTCTCCTTGGCCATCTGGGCCTTGATGAAGGAGTGACCCACGCGGGTACGCACGGCCTTGCCGCCCTTCTCCGCGATGAGCTCCGGAACGGTCTTGGACGTAATCAGGTTATGGATGACGGTGGCACCAGGGAACTTATCCAGGTAGCGCTCCGCGACCAACGCACAGATGGCGGACGGGGACACCGGCTGGCCCTTCTCATCCACCACGAAGCAGCGATCCGCATCGCCGTCGAAAGCAAGGCCGATATCCGCCTTCTGTTCGACGGTGAACTTCTGCAGGTCCACCAAGTTCTTCGGATCCAGCGGGTTAGCCTCGTGGTTGGGGAAGGTGCCGTCGAGCTCAAAGTAGAGATCCCGAACGTCGAAAGGCAGGCCCTCAAAGACCGCCGGGACGGTGTGGCCACCCATGCCATTCGCGGCGTCGACAGCCACGACCAATGGGCGGGAGTTCTCCAGCGGCACCAGGCCGCGAAGGAATGCCGCGTAGTCCGGAAGAACCTCACGCTCAGTGACGGTGCCCGGCTCACCGTCGAAGGCCGGGGTGCCGTCGATCAGCATGTCCTTGATCTGCTCCAGCCCCGTCTCCTGCCCCACCGGAACAGCGCCCGCGCGGCAGAGCTTGATGCCGTTGTACTTAGCCGGGTTGTGGGAGGCGGTGAACATAGCGCCCGCGCAATTGAGGTGGCCGGCGGCAAAGTACAGCTCATCGGTGGACGTGAGGCCGAGCTGGATAACATCAAGGCCCTGCGCGGCAGCGCCCTCAGCAAAGGCGGCTGCCAGCTGCGGGGAGGACGGACGCATGTCGTGGCCTACTGCCACGGTGGTCTCCCCTTCCCCGCGGAGGATGGCGGCGTAGGCCGCGCCAGTATCGCGCACGAGGGTTTCGTCGATGTCCTCACCCACGACGCCACGGACGTCATAGGCCTTGATCACTGCATTGAGCTGTTCACGAGTTCGCATAACCCACAAGCATACCCCCGTCAGTCGCGGTAATCCGCGTGCGACGAACTAGTCGGCGTCCGGAACCACCGTCAGGTGAGCTCGGCGGCGCTGGCGGGCATCGTGGACGCGGCGGGTTCGGAACACGGGGTGGTTCGAATTCCGCGGATCCGCGCCGTCGAAAGTAGCGGAATAGTCAATGGGATCGGCGCCGGAACCAGCAGTGGAATCATCCACCAAGCCAGTGGTCACGCGCCCAGCCTCACGGACCGCCTCGGCGAGAGCTGTAAGGTCATCATCCTCATCGAGCTCGATGCGGTCAACGCGCACCATTTCCCATCCTTGCGGGGCGGTAATTCGTGCGCTGTGCTTTTCGCACAGATCCCAGGCATGGGGATCGGTTTCTTCGGAGAGCGGGCCCACGACGGCGGTTTGCTGCGCATAGGCATAGGTCAACGTCGCCACGGCGGGACGGCCGCAGCCGGGGCGGGAGCAATGGCGAGAGCTATTCACGGGCCCAAGTCTAAACCCTAACTTGAGATTTAGATAGTTCAGCGCGGCGCGTCTCGCCGCGAGCCCACCTCGATGCGGCTTAGACTAAGCCGCATGACCACGCCTCGCCCGCATATTCGCCCGGCCCGCCACCGCCATGGCCGTGGTGCCCGCGGGCCGCTGTTGCCGCAGAATACGCCGCGCTACCGCAGCAGCGCCGAGCGCTTCGACATGGCCGTGCTCGAGGCCTACTCCCCCATTCACAATGCCTTTGCCGAACAGCTCACCGGACTCGATCTCGCCGTTGATACCGTGCCCCGCATGCGCCTCTCAGTTGATATGACTGTGTTGCCGGATGAAATCATCGCGGATGGCCCCGTTCCGCTCGGGCGCATCGTCCCGGCGGGCGTGGATTCCGAAGGCCAACCCACGCGCGCCCGACTCGTCATTTTCCGCATGCCCGTGGAGGAGCGCGTGCACTCCGCGCAGGAGCGTGAAGAGCTACTGTCCACGGTGCTAACCGCTCTGGTGGCCAATTACCTCAACGTCGATCCCGGTGATATCGATCCGCGTTTTACTTGGTAAAGGCTAGGGGTGCAGAGCGCCCCTGCCCTAAAACCACTACTCCCCCTCACCGCCGAGACCCGAGCCAAATGACATAGGACTGTGCAGTGAGGGGGAGCACTGATGCTGGTTAGTAGCTGCTTTGAGCTCTAACCAATCTCACGCTTGAGGCGGCGACGCTCACGGTCCGAAAGCCCGCCCCAGATACCGAAGCGCTCGTCATGCTCCAAGGCATACTCGAGGCATTCATCACGCACCGCGCAGGCCTGGCAGATACGCTTAGCCTCGCGGGTAGATCCTCCCTTTTCCGGGAAGAATGCTTCTGGATCCGTCTGGGCGCACAGCGCCTGGTCTTGCCACTCCTGCTCGACGGCACCAAAGAGTTCATCGAGCGACATCTCTGCAGCAGCACCGCCACGGAGAATAGCGCTGTTATTCGTTGTATTGTCCACGCCGCTTCCTTTCTCCGAGGTCGTTTCTCTCTTAATTCGATGGCACCGACCCTACACCGAAAAGATTTTTCGGTGCCGTGCCCGCCGTGCCGTTGATTACACTGATGTCATTTCACACCGAATCACTAAATATCGTCAACCTGTCGCGAGAGATTTTTCGGCGGCTCCAGCGAAAACGCTGTACAGCATCCCCAACTTTCACATCCGTCACAGATCGCCCATCTAGGGGGCAATCATCGGGGGTACTACATGTAGTGGCCACCCCCAACCCTGTGAACAATTCTAAGGTTGCTTCGGCGTGTCGCCACCCAGTTGGGCAAAACACATGGATCTCATTCGCACCATGAAAACCATGCGTCACGCCCAAAAGATACGGAAAGCACCGAGAAGGTTCCTTCCTCCTCGGTGCCTTTTCCTCCTTTTACGGCGCAGCGCTTAGGCGTCGGAGCTGAAACGCACGCCAGCGTCCGGAATGCTCACGCCCGGGAAGACGCGCATGCCGCCCTGCAGTTCGCAACGCGCGCCAATGGTGGCGCCTTCACCAATAACGCAACCATCAATATGCGCGTTGGCACCGATGTGCGCGCCCGAGGCAATGATGGAGTTGTTAATGATGGCACCCGGCTCAATGGTCACGCCGTCAAAGACCACCGTGCCGTCCAAACGCGAACCCGCCCCAATGACAGACCCGCGACCCACAGCCGTACCCGACAGCAACAGCACGCCACCGGCAATACCCGCGGACTCATCCACCACGGACTCGCCCGTGCGGCCCACCAGCAACGGTGAATGCGCAATGCCGCGCACCAGATCGGAAGAACCACGGACGAAATCATCCGGGCGGCCCATGTCGCGCCAATAGGAGTTGTCCACATGCCCAACCACTAGGCGGCCAGACTCCAGCAGCTGCGGGAAGGTCTCGCGCTCCACGGAAACCACACGGCCCTCCGGGATGGTCGCAATAACATCCTTCTTAAACACGTAGCAGCCAGCGTTAATCTGGTTCGTCGGCGGATCCTCGGTCTTCTCCAAGAAAGCGGTCACCCGCCCGTTGGAATCCGTCGGGACGCAGCCAAACGCGCGGGGATCGGCGACGTTGAGCAGGTGCATCGTCACGTCGGCATCCTTCGAGTGGTGAGTATCGAGGATGCCGTTGAGGTCCATACCGGACAAAACGTCACCGTTGAACACCATGACCGTATCCTGACGCAGC
This sequence comes from Corynebacterium sp. HMSC065D07, assembly GCF_001810695.1. NCBI lineage: Bacteria > Bacillati > Actinomycetota > Actinomycetes > Mycobacteriales > Corynebacteriaceae > Corynebacterium > Corynebacterium sp. HMSC065D07. The sequence continues at coordinate 289,192 of NZ_KV802471.1, read as the reverse complement.
TTGTCGTAGACATTGCGGATACCGCCGCCCGTACCCAGTGCGGTTTCCTCCACGACGTACTCGATCTCCAGACCCAGATCTGAGCCGTCCCCGAAGTACTCCTCAAAAACCTCCGCCTTATAGGAGGTGGAGAGCACCACGTGCTCAATCCCCGCGTCCTTGATGCGGGCGAGGAGGTGCTGAAGGAATGGGTAGTTGGCCGTGGACAGCATCGGCTTCGGTGTGCCAATCGTCAGCGGGCGCAGGCGAGTGCCGCGACCTCCCACCAGAATGACGGCATCGGCCGTCGATCCCCACTGGGGCGCTGATTCAGTCATATCGTTCCTTAATCTCTTTTCAGATAAGCCACCGTTAGTGTATAGGCGCACCTAGCTCAGGAGCCGTCGCGGCACGCGCTTAATACCAGCCCACGTACGCGCAGCCCCAGCCACAAGGCCACGCGCAGGGGCGCTTGGTACCAGTGCGGGTGCCTGTCCGCCTGGAAGCGATAGGCCGAATCATGGTGCGCGCGCAGCATTGCGCCGCGGTGCGCCTGCGTCGAATGGCCTTTGGCGTGGGTAATCACCGCCGTGGGGCAGAAGATATTGCGCCAGCCGGCGCGGACGAAGCGGTCACCTAAGTCCACATCCTCCAAATACATGAAGTAACGCTCATCAAAGCCGCCAATCTGTGCAAAAGCCTCCCAGCGCACCAACAGACAGGAGCCGGATAGCCAGCCGGCGGGGCGCTCGCTGTCCATGTCGGCGTCATCGCGGTAGGCGCGCGACCACGGGTTGGAGGGCCAGATCGTTCCGAACAGCGCATGGCCAATTCCCGTGAGCAACGTGGGCACTGCGCGCGCCGAAGGATAGTTACTGCCGTCCGGCTCCACGATGCGCGGCCCCACCGCCGCGGCATCCGGGTGACGGCGTGCGCACGCAATCAGCTCATCCAGGGAGCCTTCGCTAAAGGTCACGTCCGGGTTGGCGATGAGGAAAAATTCGTCATCGACCCCACGCGCACGCACAAAGCGCGCGCCGGCATTCATCCCCGCGCCGTAGCCGATGTTGCCGCCGGTATCGAGGAATTCCACGTCCACGTGTTCCCGCGCGGCGGCTTCCGGCACCCCGTCGGTCGAGCCGTTGTCGGCAAGGATGGTGAGGGTAGGGCGGGACGTCGCCAAGCGCAGCGATGCCAAGAAGTCGCTGAGGTAACGGCCAGGAGAAAAGGTCACGGTGACCACGGCCAGGGGTTTCTGTAAATTCTTCACGATGAATCTGAGCGTACCCAACGCCAACGCGCGCACGCGCCCGCGACACTGCTTCACGTTTTTGCAGCGAGCTCACCTAAACTAGTCCCGTGACTTCCCCGAACTCCCCGCGCGCCGCCCGCCATATCCAGGCCGCGCCCTCGCAGTCCGCGCCCACCGCCCAACGAGGATCGACGCCGGTGAAAGCCATCGTCGCTTTCTTGTCCGCCGTTGTCCTCGTGGTCTCCGGCGTGGGTTACTTCACCGTGGGCAAGCTGGGAAATGACATCTCCTCTGCGTCGAACCTGGCACTGGGTAACCAGGGTGGTTTCAAGGACAGCAGTCTCGATGGCGCGGTCGATATCCTGCTCGTGGGCAAGGACTCCCGCACCGATGCCAAGGGGAATCCGCTTTCCGAACAGGAGCTGGCAGATCTGCATGCCGGCGTGGACGAAGGTGAGGAAAACACGGACACCATCATGGTGATCCGTATTCCGAACGACGGCTCGCGCGCGACTGCCGTGTCTATCCCGCGCGATACCTATGTCCACGACAGCGAGTTCGGAAACACCAAGATCAATGCTGTCTTCGCGCTCCACAAGTCCGCCAAGATGGAGGAGCTCCAGCAGGAGAACGCTGAAGCTGAGGCAGCAGGTAAGAAGCCTCCCTACACGGAGAAGGAGATGGAGAAGGAAAGCACGGAGGCCGGCCGTGCTGGGCTCATCTCGATGGTGCGCACGCTTACGGATGTCAGCGTTGATCACTACGCTGAGGTGGGGCTCTTGGGCTTTGTGCTGCTTACCGACGCCGTCGGGGGCGTCGATGTCTGCCTCAACAATGACGTGGATGATCCGATGTCCGGTGCGAAGTTCCCGAAGGGGCGCCAGACCCTCAAGGGCTCCGAGGGCTTGTCCTTCGTGCGCCAGCGCTATGACCTGCCGCGCGGCGACCTTGACCGCATCGTGCGCCAGCAGGCATACATGGCATCCCTGACCTCGCAGGTTTTGGATTCGGGAACGCTGACGTCCCCGGGCAAGCTCAACAAGATTGCCGATGCCGTGGAGCGCTCCGTTGTCATCGATGATGGCTGGGACATCATGGGATTTGTCACCCAGCTGGCCGGGCTGGCCGGCGGCAACGTGACCTTTACGACGATCCCGGTGACCTCAATTACCGGCGTGGGTGACTATGGCGAATCGGTGGTGACCATCGATACTGCGGAGGTACATCGCTTCATGGATGATCTGGCCAAATCCCAAGAGAAGGCTGAGGAAGAAAAGAAGTCTGAGGATGCCCCAGCCGACCAGGAAGGTGAAGACGGCGAAAAGCCCGTGGCCGAGGACCTCAACCTCCACGTCCTGAATGCAGGCACCGTCGACGGCATGGCCGGCGGAATCGGTGCGTGGTTGAAGAACGTGGGCTACACCGTTGAGCGCACCGCCAACGCGCAGTCGGGCCTGTATACCGAGTCCCAGATTGTGGCCGCGGATGCCAACGATGAGCGCGCCCAGGCCTTGGCTGAGCAGCTCGGCGGCCTGCCGGTCACGGCCAACGAGGAGCTCGAGCCGGATACCTTCATCGTGGTGGCTACGGATGATTACTCTGGCCCGAAGGATGACTCCGCGCAGGAAGAGGAGGCTTCCGCCGAGACGAGCGAAGGCGGCGACACCCAGCAGGTGGGTACTCCGGGCGATGACTTCGGTACCGCGGAGGTGGCACCGGAAATCGACGCCGGCGGCGACGGCCCGCGCTGCGTGAATTAACAGCGTCGTGGCGGGCTGAGCGCCCGCCACCTACGATGGGCGGACATGGAACTCCTTCAGCATCTCTTGACCGCCGATGCCTCCGCTCCCCGCCTCAGCGTCTACAACGAAGCTGACGGCACCCGCATGGACTTCTCGGCGCAAACGCTGGAGAACTGGACCTCCAAGATTGCCAACATGCTGTTGGAAGAGCTCGACCTTGAGCCCGGCACCGATGCCCGCATCCTCATCGACCTTCCGGTGTCGTGGCAGGCTGCCGTCATTGCGCTTGGGGCACTAGCCGCGGGCATCCCCTTTGACATTACGGATGGTGCGGCTGCCCCAGAGCCGCACGTCGATGATGTCGCCGTAGTTTTCACCTCCCCGGAGGCCTACCTCGAGGCCACCGCCGGCTCGGCTTCTACCCCACTGGTCGACACGGTGCTGGTCACGCGAGATCCTTTTGGCCGCGGCGTTGTCGAAAGCGGCGGCGAGTTGCCGCTCGGCACCATCGACTTCGGCCCCACGGTGCGCTTTTATGGCGATCACTTCTATGGTTCTACCACTCCGCTTCCGAAGCTTTTCCCCACGGATTTGGGCGCTGAGCGCGTGTTGTCTCCAGGGTGGAGCGACACCGCCTCCTTCCAACGTGCTGTGTTAGAGCCACTGGCTGCGGGTGGCTCGGCCGTCATCGTGTCCGGATTGTGCTCGGCGGACCGCTTGGAGGAAATCGCGGCCAACGAGAAGGTCACTGTCCGCGCTTAAAGCTTGTCGTGAGATAGTAGAGCGATGTTCAGCTGGCTCTACGTCTTCATCGGCCTACTCATCCTTGTGGGCACAATCTGCCAGGGAACCATCGGATTCGGCCTGGGCACCATCGCCACCCCAATCTTGGCGCTGATTAAGCCGGAGCTTGTTCCCACGCTTATCCTCCTGCTGGCCTTCGTCATTTCAACCACGACAATGCTCAAGTCACGCTCAGCGGTGTCGTGGGACATCGTGGCCATTTCCTCCATCGCGCGAATACCCGGCTCCCTGCTCGGCGCGTGGGCCATTGCCTCCCTCTCCCACCGCGGGCTCTCCCTTTTCATCGGCTGCGCCGTCATCTTTGCCATGACCTTGTCTAGTCTTGGCTGGTCGCCGAAGCGAACCACCACCAACATCGCGGTCGCGGGTGCTGCTTCCGGGCTCCTGGGCACGTCCACCTCCATCGGTGGTCCACCCATGGCGTTAGTACTCAAAGGATACGACCCCACCCGTGTGCGCGGCACCCTGTCGGGCACGTTCATCATCGGCTCCACCATCTCGCTAGCCACCTTGGCCTTGAGCGGGCAAATCACCAGCCTGCAGCTCACCGCGGCCGCGGCCTACCTTCCGGTAGCCATCGTCGGCCTCATCGCTGCCGGATACCTCAACCGATTCATCAACGCCACGGTGCTCAACCGCATCGTCATCATCGTGGCCATCAGCGCGGCTGTGGCGCTCATTGTTGAGGGGCTGGTTGCTGCCTAGCGTCCGCGGCCTACTGCCACGACCACGCTCCGCACTGCCCGTTCTGCCAAAGTTCTCGCCTCCGACTCAAGATCTGGCAATAACTTTGTCAACTAGGGCAGTTGGGTGGCTCCGGGAAATCTGGCGGTTCCGGGTAATCGGGTGGCTCAGGCAAGTCGGGCGGCAGATACCCTAAGTGCTCGCTGTATTCCCAGGGCTTTGGCTTGGGCGGCAACACTCCCTCATGCCAGAAGCCGATGAATTTGAAGTAGCGCTTCTCGAAGTCCGGATTCCTGGCATTGGCTATCTGGTCGATGACATAGTCCAGATGTGTTATGTCCAGATGATGTGCCACGCAATGACCTGTGTAGCGCAACGTGAGCCACCCAATCAGCGCACCCTCGTTGTTCTTCCAATGGTCTCGTAGCCATGCCTCTCGCTGGGAATGGAATTTCATCCCGTTGATTTCTACCGCAACCTTGAGCTCTGGGAGCACGATGTCCCAGGTGTAGTGGCCGATAACAACGTTGCACTCAACTTTGAGCCCACGCCTCTTCAGTCCCTTCGCCACCTTGACCTCCGCACCGGAATCCGTGAACAGGGCGGCTTGCTCCAGCATCCGTTGGCTTGCAACAGGGATGACATTGAGTGCTTCGCGGTGGCTGTCCAAGCGAGCACGCCCCGACTTCGAAGAATAGATAGATTCGAAGACGCGAATCCCCAGATCAGGACTAACGGACTTCATAGCGACAAGAGGATTAAGAATCCGGATCCCCGACAAAGTGACAAAACTAGTGACGCTCACCCGCGAGTGCACATAAAAGGTCGATGTCGGCATCCTCTCTGCACTAGCGAGCCTCAGCGGAAAAGTGACAGGCTCGCCAAGGAGTACCTGGGCAGCCGTTGTACCTGTCGCCTTAAGGTATGGACGGTGCTCCTGCAACAGCTTCAAAGCTCTAAAGGCTCGGGCCTGCCCCAGACGTAGATTCCCTTGGCGATTCTCGCAATCTCCCCACGGCTCACGCGAGTTGCAAGCGCGCCTTTAGATAGGCCGCGCACAACGCCATGGTTCATGTCATTCCCCCCGGAAAGTTTGGCCTCCACGCTAACATGGCGCCCCGCCACATGCCGAGCAACTGCCCGTTCTGCCAAAGTTATAGCCTCTGATTCAAGATCTGGCCTGATCTTTGGCAACAACGACAGTTATGCCCACTGCAAACTAAGCAGACCCTAGCGAAGCGACCCCTCAATAAAACTGCGGAACCGCCGAGCAATCTGCGCTATCTCCTGCCCCGCGAAGTGGCCCGGGGACCATGCCGCCACCAGCGGCACACCGCCTAGAGCGCGCTCGCCATCAACGACATCAAAGCCCACCAGCCGCGCCGGCTGCAGCTCCGTCATTAAAGCTACGGCTCGCCCGGCACGCGCCAAGGCGCATAACGTCGCCGTATCATCGCACTCCACGTGCGAGCCCAGGGCATAGCCGGCCGTGCCCACGAAGGAATCCACCACCCCGCGGGACACGCTGCGCCGCGAGGGCAACGCCACATTTTCCTGCAGCAAGCGCTCGACCTCCACGCTTGTCGAACCCGCGCATTCCAGCGCCAGCGGGTGCGTCGGCGGCGCCCAGGCGCGCACCGGAATCGTGCCCAGCGGCAAGGAAGCCACGTCATTGCCCGGCGGGATGGTAGCAATCACCATGTCGGCGGTTCCTTCCAGCGCCTCGAAGACGTCGTAGTGCGAGACCGGAGTCGTCGTAAGCAGAGGAATCGACGAGCCGGCGGCCTCTATAAACGGGGCGAGAAGCGTCGACATCGTCGTCGGCGTGGCCGCCACGCGCAGCGCCGGAATTCTGCCAGCCCGAAGTGCCTCCACCGCCTGCCCGGCGCGCGCGGATGCAGCGAGGAGGCGGCGGCAGGTGGGAATGAGGGCGTGCGCGGCATCGCTTAGCACGAGCGAGGAACCGGCCCGCACAAAGAGCTCAAGGTCCAGCTCTTTTTCAAAACGCCGCAGTTGGCGGCTCAACGCCGGTTGGGTAATTCCGAGGCGTGAGGCGGCAGCGGTCACCGTCCCGGCCTCAGCCACCGCGAGGAAATATTTGGCCTTCACCATGTCCATTCCCCTACTTTTACCAGCCCCCATGCCCTATATGCATGGCTTTAGAGCTTTAGCAACATTAGACAACATGACATCACCAAAGAATAATGAGACCACTACCACAACGAAGTCAGGGAGGTTCTCCATGTCACATGTCGGCGCCGCCATTGCCGCATCCCTTGCCGCGCACAATGTGCCCCGCGCATTCCTCGTACCCGGCGAAAGCTTCCTTCCCGTGTTGGACGGACTCTACGATTCCCCCGTCGAAGCCATCGTCTGCCGCCACGAAGGCGGCGCCACCTACATGGCCGAAGCCCAGGGCAAAGCCACCGGCCAGCCCGGCGTCGCCATGGTCACCCGCGGGCCCGGCGCGGCCAACGCCTACGTCGGCATCCACACCGCTTGGCAGGACGCTACCCCGCTCGTCCTCTTCGTCGGCCTCATCCCCACTTCGGACCGCGACCGCGAATCCTTCCAGGAATTCGATCCCAAGGCGTGGTTCGGCACCCAGGCCAAGCAGGTCTTCGTCCTCGACGATCCGGAGCGCGCCTCTCGCGTCGTGGCCGAAGCCTTCTTCCAGGCCCAGCAGGGCCGCCCCGGCCCCGTCATCGTGGGCCTGCCGGAAGATGTTCTCCACAAGGAGTTCACCGGCACCATCCACCCGCCCATCCCGGTTGCGGAAGGCGCGCTTTCCGACGATCACCTGGGCCTCCTCTCCCGCGAACTGAGCCACGCAGAGCGACCACTTATTTTCGCCGGCGGTCCGCGCTGGACCCCAGAGACCGCGGAGAAGATCACTCGCTTCGCCGAAGAGCACCGTATCCCGATCATTCAAGACTTCCGCGCCGCCGACCGCGTGCCTTTCGACTCCCCCGCCAACGCCGGCTGGCTCGGCTACGGCCGCGACCCCCGCGCGGCGCAACTTTTGGAAGCCGCCTCCCTCGTCATTGAAGTTGGTGCCGTTCTCGGTGATGTTCCTACCGACGGCTATACCCTGCGCCAGTCACCGCAGGCGCGCAACATCGCCATCAATCCCGACACCAGCCTGCGCGGGCACTCGGTACCCCTCGAGAGCCACATCGTGGCAAGCCCTGTGGCCTTCGCCAACACGCTGGACCGTCTAACCGTCGAGGGCACGGAGCAGCGCGGCGAGTGGTTTGATTCCGCGCACGCGAACCACCTCAACTTCGCCACCCTCCCCGAGCCCGCAGACTACCGTCCAGGCAAAGAGGGCACCGCCCACATGGAGGCCATCCTCGCAGCGCTCCACGAGCAGTTGCCCAAGGACTCGATCTACACCTTTGGCGCCGGCAACCACTGCATCTGGGCCCAACAGTTCTTGCGCTCGACGGTCTACCCCTCCCAGTTCAGCGTGCGCAACGGCTCGATGGGCTACTCCATCCCGGCCGCAGTTTCCACCAAGCTGCAGTTCCCGGAGCGCACCGTGGTCACCATTGCTGGCGATGGCGAATACCTCATGAACGGCCAGGAGCTGGCCACCGCGCTGCAATACGGCGCGCCTTTCCTCATCATCGTGATGTCCAATGGCGAGTTCGGAACCATCCGCGATCACCAGAAGAAGCACTTCCCCGATCGCGTTTCCGGCACGCAGCTGGTGAACCCGGATTTCGCGGCGGTTGCCCGCGGCTTCGGCGCCCACGGCGAGCTCGTCACCGATGACGCACAAGCACCAGAGGCAGTCGCGCGCGCTCTAGCCGCCATCGCCAACGACGGGGTACCGGCACTGATCAACGTCATCACCGATCAAGAGCATTCCCTGCCTATTCCGCCCACCAACTAAAGGAGGCTCATCATGAGCTCTACCAACACTCCCCCAACAACCACGCCACCCACTACTGAGCTGAAGGAGGGCGAGCACATTGTGGGCGATGGGGTCGTCGCCAAGCAGCGGCCCGCCGCATCCACCGCATCGTGGATCATTACGCTCTTCGGTACCGCCGTGGGTGCCGGCATCCTCTTCCTGCCGCTCAACGCCGGTGGTTTCGGGTTCTGGCCGCTGGTCTTCGCCACGGTCTTCATCTTCCCGCTGGTGTTTTTCTCCCACCGCACCTACGCGCGCATCGTCGCGGGCGCCCCCAAAGAGGACCACGGCAAGGACATCCTCGAGCTGGTCTCGCAGTACCTGGGCAAGGGCCAAGGAATCGTCTTCGCGGTGCTGTATTGGATCACGGTCTTTTCCACGGTCCTGATTTACGGTGTCTCCATCACTAACGCGGTGGATAGCTTCATCGTCAACCAGCTGGGCGGGCCTTCGCTCGACCGGTGGCTACTGGCCATGCTCTGCGTCGGCGTCATGACCGGTGCCTTCGCCATCGGCCGCAAGCCCATGATTTGGCTGGCCCAGGTGCTGGTGTACCCGCTGATTATTGCGCTGGCCGTCACCTCCATTTACCTCATCCCGCGCTGGGACCTGCAAAGCTTCCTTCACTTTGATGACGGCTCGGATGGCTACGGCGGCATTTTCAAGGGAATTTTCCTCATCCTGCCGGTGCTGGTCTTCTCCTTCTCCCACATGGCAGCGCTGTCGCAATTCGCCCTCGATATGCAGCCGCAGTACGGCGAGAAGACCGAGAAGCGCGTCTCCCGCACGGAGTTCTACACCTCCATCCTGCTCGTGGTCTTCACCATGTTCTTCGTGTGGTCCTGTGTCCTCGCGCTCGGCGCCGACGGCATGAATGAGGCCCTCGAGCAAAACATCCCGGTGCTCTCCTACTTCGCCAACGTCACCGGCACGCCGTTCATGGCCTACATGGCGCCCATCGTGGTCATCTGCGCCATCGTCTCCTCTTACTTCGGCCACATGCTCGGCACAGAAGAAGGCACGGAGTACCTGCTGAAGAACGCCGCTCCGAAGCTGGCGGAGAAGGTCTCGCACCGCACGCTGCTCAACATCATTTATGTCATCGCCTTCGTGTGCACCACGCTCGTGGCGATCTTCAACCCCTCCATTATTTCCATGATTTCCGTGGTCTCCGGTGTCTTCGTGGCGTTCATCGTTTACCTGGTTCCGGTGTACATGTTCAAGAAGTTGGACGTGTACAAGCACTTCCGCAATGACCCGTGGAACTACTTCGTCTTCGGCATGGGCCTGCTGATTATGGCCGTGACCATCTGGGACATGATTTAGAAAGGACGTGATTATGCTACGCAATGATCTCTCGAGCTTCCCCGAGTACAAGGTGGGCAAGGACTTCCCCAACGCGCTCAAGCTCTCATCCAATGAGGTCCCCTTCCCGCCAGCTGAGGACATCATCGCCGCGGTTGCCGACGCCGCCCGCACCACCAACCGCTACCAACAGCCCGGCAGCCTGGAGCTCACCAATGCACTGTGCAACTACTTGGGCGTGCCGGCGGATAATATCTTCGTCTCCGCGGGCTCCACGCCCATCCTGCAGGCCACCATCTTGGCGTCCTGCCATACAGGCGATGAGGTCATCGTGCCCTGGCGCAGCTTTGAGGCCTATCCCCTGTACGTGCGCATGGCCGGCGCGGAACCGGTTCTGGTCCCACTCACGGAGGATTACCGCGTCGATCTGGAAGCAGTACTCGAGGCGCTAACGGAGAAGACCAAGCTCATCATCTTGTGCAACCCCAATAACCCGACGGGCACCGTGATTACCCGCGGTGAATTCCGCGCCTTCATGGACAGGGTGCCCAAGGACGTGGTCGTGCTGCTGGATGAAGCTTATTGGGAATACAACGACGCCCCCGATACCCCGGATTCAGTGGAGGAATACCAGCGCTACCCCAACCTGCTCGGCGTGCGCACCTTCTCCAAAGCGTGGGGATTGGCCGGCATGCGCGTGGGCTACGCAGTGGCCGGCGAAGAGATCATCAACGCGCTGCGGCTGCTCTCCCTGCCGCTGACGGTGACAGCCATGGCGGAAACCGCCGCCGTGGAGGTGCTCAAGCGCCACGACGAGCTTGCCGACGCCGTCGAGATCACCAAAGCACAGCGCGACCGCGTCTGCGCGGAGCTGGGGGCCGAGAAGTCCTTCGGCAACTTCGTCTGGCTGCCGCGTGCGGATGCCGCGGAGGTGGAAACGAAGATGCTCGATGAAGGCGTGGTCATCCGCCGCTACCTCGACGAAGGCGTGCGCGTGTCCATCACCGATGAGGCCGAGACCACCCAGTTCTTGGAGGCCTGGCGACGCGCGGGCATTGAGCCTTGGAGGGGCTAGCCATTCTTCTCGTCGGGGAGATCTGACAGGAGGGCTTCAAGGCCTAAGCGGAACGGCTCGTCGGCGTAGGGATTCCTCTGATCCTGACTGTCTGCGATGGAGGCGTCCGGTGAAAAAGCGCCGCGCGCATCGGCCAGTGCCGGTGCGCGCGCCTCACTATCCACCGGAAGGTCAAAGATGTCTTCGGGGGCGTGGACATCGTAAGCACTGCCATAAATGAAAGATTCCAATGCCACGATGCGTGGCATGATGGCCGAGCTCGGAAGACCGGTCAGCTTCAAAACTCGGGCTAGCACTTCGTACATTTCAACCGTACGAGGTGCTCCAGAAATAGGTGTCAACGCAATAATCCGCACGAGCGGAACATGCCGTGCGCAGACATCGCGGTAGGACGTTGCCCAACGTATGAGTGCATCGCGGGGTGAGAGTGTCGGGGTGGCCTCCAATGCGGCATACAAGGAACTGCATTCCACTTGCTCCATGACTGCATCTTCGATCAGCGCGAGCAAGTCATCTTTCCCCGAAAGGTGGTTGTACAACGCGCTGGTTCCCACGTTTAGACGGCGGGCAATGCGCGCCATTGTGAGTTTTTCATATCCTTCTTCCCCCACAATGGTGAGCGCAGCCTTAGCGATTTTTTCGCGCGTAACCAGCGCTTTATGGGGACGACCTTTAGGCCGATGCGAATTCACAGCTCCGAAACCTTGTCTCACGTTACGTTCCTTCTGTACAGTGATACGAGACACAAAATGAATGATGTTCATTTTGCCACACCTGCCCCTTCATCGTCCCATAGGAACGGAGACACCTTCATGACTTCACTCGTCAATCCAGACAATCCCGTTATCGAGCGCGATGTCGTCGTTATCGGCGCCGGCCCCGCTGGCCTCATGGCCGCACATACCCTAAAGAAGAAGGGCCTGAGCGTAGCCGTCCTCGAAGCTCGCGAGCGCGTCGGCGGCCGTACCTGGAACGGCAAGGTCAAGGATGCACAGGGAGTCGAGCACTTCGTAGAGCTCGGAGGCCAGTGGATCTCCCCCGACCAGACCCGCCTCATCGAGCTCGTTGATGAACTCGGCCTCGAAACTTTCTCCCGCTACCGCGAGGGCAAGTCGATCTACGTCTCCCCTGATGGCACCCGCCACGAGTACGAAGGCACTGTATTCCCAGCCGATGAGAAGACCATTGCTGAGATGGACCGCCTCATCAAGATCATGGATGAACTCGCAGCGGAAATGGACCCCGCAAACCCTTGGTCCCACCCGCGCGCCAAAGAGCTAGACTCCATCTCTTTCCGCTCTTGGCTTGAGGAGCTTTCCGACGACACTGAGGCCATCGACAACGTTTCGATTTATGTGGCGTCCGGCATGCTGACCAAGCCCTCCTACACGTTCTCCACTCTTCAAGCAGTGCTCATGGCTTGCTCCGCAGGCTCCTTCAGCAACCTTGTGGATGAGGACTTCATCCTGGATAAGCGCGTCGTCGGCGGTATGCAGTCCGTTTCCTTAACTCTTGCCAAGGGCTTGGGCGACGATGTCCACCTCGGCACTCCTGTGCGCGAGCTTCACTGGGCGGAGCCGGATGCATCTACCGCGGACGAACTCAACAACATCAAGGCAGATGTTCGCAATGGTGTCGCGGGTAATGGCGAGGCTGGAAACGTTACCGCCATTTCGGAGAAGGTCACTGTAAAGGCCCGTTTCGCTGTCCTTGCTGTTCCGCCAAACCTGTACAACCGCATCTCCTTCGTTCCGCCGATGCCGCGCGACCAGCAGATTGCGCACCAGCACATCTCCATGGGACTGGTTATCAAGGTCCATGCCATCTACGACACCCCGTTCTGGCGCGAAGAAGGACTCTCCGGCACCGGCTTTGGTGGCGGCCGCCTCGTTCAGGAGGTTTACGACAACACCAATTACGGCAAGAATTTTGCCGAATCGACCGCAGATAAGGAAGACACCTACGGCACCCTCGTGGGCTTTGTCTCCGACGTTTATGCAGAGGAGATGTGGCACCTGCCGGCTGAAGAGCGCAAAGAACGCATTCTCGACGCCATGGCAGATTACCTTGGCCCAAAGACCAAAGAGCCCATCGCTTTCTACTTGTCTGACATGGCAGCCGAAGAGTGGACGCGTGGTGCCTACGCTACCTCCTATGATCTCGGTGGACTCTCGCGCTGGGGGCACCTCCAGAATCAACCGACCGGCCCCATCTACTACGCATGCTCCGACATCGCCGCTGAAGGCTACCAACACGTCGACGGCGCAGTACGCCAGGGCGAGATCGCCGCACTGGCTATCGCAGAGCAAGCAGCGAAGGCTTAAACATGGCTCCCGCAAGTTTCCCTCGCCGCAGCACTAGTGGTTGCATCCTCGTGGGCTACGTCGCTACCGATTTCGGCAAAGACGCGTTGCGCTTAGGAATTGCTCTCGCAAAAGAGCGCAACGTGCGCCTCGAACTCGTTATGGTAGCCCCCGCGCATAGCTCCTTCTCGGGCGTTTACCCGCACGACCGTGGCTATGACTCCATTGTGGAGGAACAAATCGCTGGATGGCTGGAGGAGGCTCTCGCGGAGGTTCCTGAAGAAATCACTGCAACCGCACGCATCGTGACGGGAGATTCCGAAGCTGCCGCGCTCTGCGAAACTGCGGAGACCCTTGGTGCTGACTTGCTCGTCGTTGGTGCCCGGAAGGGCGGCCTCTTCGGACGTTTCCAGATGGGTTCCGCGGTCAATGCGCTCTTGCACTCTGCCCCCGTTCCTGTCGCGCTCGCGCCGCGCGGATACTCCTACCCAGGCCCTATCACTCGAGTCACGACCTTCTTTGGCCCTCGCCGTGGCACGTCTGATGTCATTGCGATCGGCCTTGATCGTGCGCGTCGCCGTGAGATTCCCTTGCGCCTCGTCTCGCTCGTCCTAAGCGGTGAGTCTGACATGCATGGGCTCGGAACCGACGTGCCCAGTGCGCTCAATGCTTATGCCAACCGAAAACTGGCTGACTCCGCTCAACACATGCTTGACGCCGGACACGCCACCACCGAGGTGGCGTCTGGCAAGGACGTCAGCACAGCCCTAGAAAAGTTGAGCTGGCAAGACGGCGAAATCGCCGTTGTCGGTTCCTCCCGTATGGCCGTTCCTGGACGGCTCTTCTTAGGCTCAACAGCGTCTCGAATGCTCCGCTTGATCCCAGTCCCCATGATTGTTGTGCCCGCCGGCTACATGCAAGCCGGCGAAGAAAACAATCTTCTATCGAAAGGTGGTGACAACACATGACCACCACGACCCCTTCGACGCCAACCACCCACTCGGTAAATGAGACAGCGTCGGACAAAGGCCTAGCTACGGGCCGCGTCGGATTACTTGGCGCAGTCGTCATTGGCGTCAGTTGCATCGCCCCTACCTATACGCTGACCTCCGGTATTGGCCCAACGATTTCAGCTGTGGGTCAATACGTCCCGGCAGTGCTGTTGCTGGGCTTTATCCCCATGCTGCTTGTAGCGTTTGCCTACCGCGAGCTCAACAACGCAGTCCCTGATTCAGGTACTTCCTTCACGTGGGCTACAAAGGCCTTCGGCCCGTGGGCCGGCTGGATGGGAGGATGGGGGCTTATCACCGCCACGATTCTGGTGCTATCAAACCTGGCGGCGGTGGCCGTCGATTTCTTCTACCTACTTCTTGGTCAGCTCTTCAATAACCCGGCTATTAGTGATCTGACCCGGAACCTGTGGGTTAATATCCCGACTACCTTCGTCTTTATCGCTATCGCGGGCTACATTTCTTACCGCGGACTCGACTCAACTCAAAAGCTGCAGTATGTACTCGTTGCGATTCAGATTGCTGCCATTGTGCTTTTCGACGTCGTCGCAATCCACAACGCCTATAACAACGGCGGATTCGACTTCACACCGATTTCGCTCGAATGGTTCAACCCGGTTGGCATCGGTAGCTTTTCCCTCATTGCTGCGGGCATCTCACTGTCTATCTTCATGTTCTGGGGATGGGACGTAACCCTCACGATGAACGAGGAAACAAAGAACCCCGAAAAGACGCCGGGTCGTGCAGCTACGATCACGGTGCTCATCATCATCGCGCTGTATATCCTCACCGCGCTGGCAGTCATCACTTGGGCCGGCACAGGTGACACGGGCCTGGGCGCTGGTAATCCAGAAAACCAGGAATCGATTTTCGCGGCACTTTCAGAGCCCGTCTTGGGTAAGGCCTCGATCCTGATCTATATCGCGGTCCTGTCCTCTTCCTTCGCCTCCCTGCAATCCACGATGGTGGGCCCCGCCCGCACCTTGCTGGCCATGGGCTACTACCGCGCATTGCCGCCGGTGTTCGCAAAGATCAGCCCCCGCTTCCGTACACCGTCGACGGCCACCATTGTTTCCGCTGCAGCAGCAGCCGTGTTCTACGCGGTAACCCGCCTTATTTCGGAAAACGCGCTATGGGACACCATCGCTACGATGGGCCTCATGGTCTGTTTCTACTATGGAATTACGGCCGTGGCCTGCATCTGGTACTTCCGAACCGAACTGTTTAGCTCGATGCATAACATCGTGTTCAAGTTCCTCTTCCCCACTGTGGGCGGCGGATTCTTGCTCATGATGTTCTTCATCACTGCATACGATTCCATGGATCCGTCCTACGGATCCGGGTCTGAAATCGGTGGTATCGGCATGGTCTTCATATTGAGCGTCGCTGTCTTAGGGCTCGGCGTATTCATCATGCTGTTCACCCGCTTTGCCCACCCAGGATTCTTCAAGGGCGAAACCCTCACGCGAATTTCCTCGCGCGACGACGACCAGCAACCGCTGGTCTAACTACACACGAGAAAAGGAGTAATCAATGTCCAACACCTATCGCGTACAGAACCCCGTAACCAATGAGGTAGTCGAAACCTTCGATACCGCTACCGACGCTGAAGTCGAAGCAGCACTGGCAAAGTCCGCCGCGGCTTATAAAGAGTGGTCTGCACGCCCCATCTCTGAGCGCGCAGAAATCATGACCCGCGTCAGCGAGCTCTTCGAGGAGCGCAAGGAAGAACTAGCCCAGATTGCCGGCGAGGAGATGGGCAAGTTCCACTCCGAAGGCATCGAGGAAGCTGAGTTCTCTTCCGCCATTATCAAGTACTACGCCGATAACGGCGCAGACTTCACCAAGGACCAGGAGATCCCGACTGCCTCCAACGGCACTGCAGTCATCCGCCGCCTGCCTATCGGCCCACTGCTCGGCATCATGCCGTGGAATTTCCCCTACTACCAGATCGCCCGCTTCGTGGCACCCAACCTGATGCTGGGCAACACCATCATTCTCAAGGATGCGGAAATCTGTCCGCGCTCGGCCCTCGCCGTTCAGAAGATCATGGATGACGCTGGCGTTCCTGAGGGCGTGTACAACAACGTCTTTGCTTCCCACGACCAGATTTCCACCATCATCGCGGACTCTCGCATCCAAGGTGTATCTCTTACCGGTTCTGAGCGCGCAGGCTCCATCATCGGCGCGCAGGCCGGCGAAAACCTCAAGAAGGCTGTTCTCGAGCTCGGCGGCTCTGACCCGTATGTCCTGCTCGATACTGACGACGTCAAGGCAGCTGCGGAGCTGGCATGGGGCACGCGTATGTACAACACCGGCCAGGCCTGCAACTCGAACAAGCGCATGATTGTCATGGAAGACATCTACGACGAGTTCGTCGCTGAGCTCGAGCGCCTCGCCAACGCTGCTGTAAAGTCCACTCCGGACAACCAGCCTGAAGGCGCATACTCTGCGCTGTCCTCCCGTGAGGCAGCCGAAAAGCTGCGTGACCAGCTGGACCGTGCCGTTGCTGCCGGTGCTAACTTGCGTGCAGGCGGCGAGCTCTCTGAGGAAGGTGCTTACGTCTCCCCTGCTGTCATCACCGATATCCCGGTTGGCTCCGATATCTACTACGAGGAGTTCTTCGGCCCAGTCGCGACCGTTTACAAGGTAAGCAGCGACGAAGAAGCCCTCGATTTGGCTAATAACACCCAGTACGGCCTCGGCGGCACCGTGTTCTCCCAGGACACCGAGCGTGCCGCCGCTGTCTCCCGCCGTCTCGAGTGCGGCATGGCCAATGTCAACACTCCTGCAGGCGAAGGCGAAGAAATGCCATTCGGTGGCGTAAAGCGCTCCGGCTTTGGCCGCGAGCTCGGCCCGCTTGGCATGGATGAGTTCGTTAACAAGCAGCTCTACTACGTGGAGAAGTAGCCCGAAATAGATCACCAAAAGGGTGTTGGATTATCGACGGATAATCCAACACCCTTTTGGTTTTCGTACGCCCCAATTGAAGTAAAACCTGTTTCATCAAACTCAATACGAGTCCACCTGTAATCGGCATTAAAACACCTATCAAGGTTGGATTAATTCTTATACCAAGTTACAAACCTACAATCCTCCACGCGAGATAATATTATCCACCACTATCCTCGGCAAAATCATCGAGAAAAACTTTCACCCCTACCCACTCACCTGCACAGTTACAAATATTCACGAACGATAGATCGCCCAACCTGCAATCAGTCCACCCCCACAACGGGGTAACTAGTCGTGAATTTTATTCGATTCAAAATCGCTATATTGCCGTTAGTAAATACCTCTAATAGCAGTTCGGAAACAGCGGACTCCACCGCCAATATTAAAAACATAACGGCACCTTAGAGAAATTAACCTTCCCCGCAATTAAGGCGCAAACAGTCTCTCAAATCACACTCGACAAGTACTATGGTCTGCAACACCACAGCCGAAAGGAAGGATTGTAAATGTCAACCAAAAAGCAAGATAAAGTCTCTGTGGGTTATCTCTGGGACACGCTCTACGGATGGCACGACACAGGCACGGGTGGCAATGCGCCGGCGAACCCAGCCCTTGGCCTACAACCCGTGAACCGCCACTTCTCTTCGCCGGAACCAAAGCGACGCCTAAACGAATTAGTGCAGGCCTCGCAGCTCCGCAAACACCTCACCAATCTTTCGGCAAAGCCGGCGGCGAAGGAGCAACTCGAAAGAATTCACTCCAAAGAACACATCGAGTCGATGCTCCAACAGTCTCAACTACCGAAAGGTGGCGATTGTGGAGATGGAGGATCACCGTTCGGACAAGGAGGCGCAGACATTGCGAAGCTCTCAGCTGGCGGCGCAATTGAAATGACTCGAGCTGTACTAGACGGAGAGGTTGACCGTGGGTATGCCTTGATTAATCCTCCGGGACACCATGCTGAGAGGAACCGTGGCTTAGGCTTCTGCCTTTTCAATAACGCGTCGGCTGCAGCGTCTTTTGCTCTCGAGGAACGCGGTCTAGAAAGAGTCGCAATCGTAGATTGGGATGTTCACCATGGCAACGGAACCCAAGACATCTGGTGGGAAGACAACCGTGTTCTCACAGTATCCATCCACCAAGATAGAAATTTCCCGGTCGACAGTGGTTTCGTCGAAGAACGAGGCTCCGGAAAAGGCAAGGATTTCAACCTGAATATCCCCCTTCCTCCAGGAAGTGGCGACCTAGTGTATGAAACCGCGCTTAATGAGATCGTCATTCCAGCGCTCGAGGAATTCAAGCCAGAATTAATCATCCTTAGTACAGGCTACGATGCCGCGATGATGGACCCTCTAGGCCGCATGATGGTAACAACCTCGGGTTACTACAACATGACTCAGGCTCTTGCAGCTGCTGCAGACAGCCTTTCTGAAGGAAATCTAGTCGTGGTCCAAGAAGGCGGCTATTGCCAGTACTACGTTCCTTTCTGCGGTCTTGCAGTGTTTGAAAGCCTGACCGGTGAAGAGTCCGGTTTCAAGGATGAATACGCCGAAATCGTGGAAGGACAGATTCGAAAGACGTTCACAGATGAACAAATCGAGTATCTAAGAAAGGCATATACCGCTCACTTCAAAGAAGACAGCCCCGCGCTTGAAAGTCTCTCCCCTGCTACAAGTGATGGTGCCGTATGAGCGAAAAGATTCGTACCCTCAAGACGCACAACATTGTCTTTCTAGTAATTGCAGCAGCTGCACCTTTAACGGTGGTTTCCGCCGGAGTAACGGCAGCATACGCCACATCTGGAATGCCAGGAGTTCCTCTCGGCTACCTGCTTTGCGGAGCACTCGTGGCATTCTTTTCAGTCGGCTTCTGCGCTATGGCCAAGGAGATACCCAATACTGCTGCATTCTTTTCCTACGTCTCCGCCGGCCTCGGGAAAAGTCACGGTTTAGCAGCTTCTTCACTGGCTATCGTTTCTTACACTGCTATGCAGATCGCACTTTACTGTCTTCTCGGATACACAGCATCTAGCTTATTTGAATCGATAGTAGGCACCTATATCCACTGGGCGGTGTGGGCACTCATAGCTTTAAGCCTAGTGGCATTTCTAGGCATTAAATCTGCCGATGCCACTTCGAGAATTCTAGGAGTTCTTCTCTTCTTGGAGTCTTGTGCCATCGTGTTCTTCTGTGTTCTCGCAATCCGCAACCCTGCAGATGGGCTCTCGATTGGCACCTTATCTCCGTCCGCGCTCATTGGAACTGGCACAGGAACTCTCCTCGCGTTCACTATCGCCGGGTTCATGGGAATTGAAAGCAGTGCTATGTACTCTGAGGAGGCAATCAATCCGGAGAAAACCATCCCAAACGCGACGCTTATATCAATTCTGATTATTTCCGGCTTTTATGGATTCTCTTCATGGTCAATTGCCCAAAGCACTGGAGAGTCTCAGGTAGTTGATTCTGCGCAAGAATATGGTTCGGATCTGTTCTTCAACTTTATTGCCAGCCAGGGATACGAGTCCATCGTTCCGCTAATTCAGCTTCTCTTGGTCACCTCCCTCTTCGCAGCCGTTACAGCCTTCCACAATTCTATTTCCCGCTACCTCATGGCGCTGGGGCGAGAACAGGTTATTTGGAAGAACCTCGGCACGACTAGCGAAAATGGTGCCCCTGTTGCGGCATCGCTTTTCCAATCTTGCTTCGGTTTGTTTGCCATCGCCACGGCACTGCTTGCTCAAAAGCTCTCAGGATATGACGAAAGCTTTCCATCAGCAATCGTGTTCTCTTGGATGAGTAACGCTGGTGGTTTCGGACTCGTCTTCTTGCTTCTAACCACTTCGGTCTCGGTTTACTTCTATTTTAGGAAGCACAAAGGGCTTTACCCAGTGTTCGTCACAAAAGTGGCGCCAACTATCGCCATCATTGGGTTCGGCACAATGTTCGTGCTGATCTTGGCCAACTTCGAGAACCTCATTGGCGATGCCGAGCTGTGGTATTT
This sequence comes from Corynebacterium sp. HMSC065D07, assembly GCF_001810695.1. Lineage (NCBI taxonomy): Bacteria > Bacillati > Actinomycetota > Actinomycetes > Mycobacteriales > Corynebacteriaceae > Corynebacterium > Corynebacterium sp. HMSC065D07. The sequence goes on along the minus strand of NZ_KV802471.1, from coordinate 269,164 downwards.
GGTTTTCGTGATTCCAACCATCATCCTCTTGTGTGGAGTAGCTGGCTTTGTTCGCGGCGAGCTGCTCAAGCGCTCCCATCCTCACATCTATAGCAACATCGGTTCTGGACATCCCCCAGGCGAAAGCCGCGTGCAGAGTAGGGCAACCGCTGAGCCGAAAAACTCTCAACTAGTCACATCAGCACAAGATTGATCCAAAGCACGAAAACGTGAACACGGTATTGAACGCTTATGGGAAACCTCGGGGACGTACGCCCCGATTGTGCAGAGCTAACGAAATCTACCGGTAACGACAAGAGCGGCGGTGGGCTACTTCGCAGTAGCCCACC
>NZ_KV802471.1:595-268735 GCF_001810695.1 Corynebacterium sp. HMSC065D07 | reverse complement strand
CGGTGGGCTACTTCGCAGTAGCCCACCGCCGCTCAAGAACATCGCTCGCCTGAGTCTACGATCTCGTACCTTTCTCAGGGCTAATCGCTTGTACTAAGCCCAACCCGCCGGCACCAACCCGACGATCGAAATGATCGAATAGATGAATGCCAAGAAATACACCACGATGATGGTTGCCTGAATAGCCGGGTGCGCAAGACCGCCCACGGTCCAGCCGGGATCGCGGTAGCCCTTCTTGCGGGAGGCGTGCAGCAGCATCACCGGGATGACGGACATGATGGCCCCCGCAAAGCCGCCCGCATAGGACAGCGCCGCAACGAAGCCACCGAGGCCTGCAATGGAGATCACCAGTGGCGGTACCACCGTCAGCGCCACCGCGATGATGCGCTGCCCCTTCACGCCTTCCCAGTGGAAGATGTCGAGGACGTTGCGCATGGTGGTGAAGCCAATCGCCAGGAATGACGTCAGCATGGCCGCCAGGGCAAAAATGTTGGCCAGGTAGTAGGCAACCGGGCCAAGTGCCTCACCCCAGGCGATGGTCACCACTTCGGTGACCTCCATGCCGAGAAGGCCGAGGGCTGCAAAAGGCACCAGCGCCAGGGTAAAGCCCGTGATGACCATGCCAACGACGATCGCACGCGCGGTCTCCTGCGGCTTCGACGGATCCATACCCTGGACCAGCTCCGGAACCACATACTGCGCCAAGAAAGAAAACACTGCCAGGTTCAGAATCGGGACGATGAAGAAGGGGTGAAGAACCAAAAGGTTTTCCACCTTGATACCTGGCCCCAGGATGGTCCATCCGCAGAGGACAGCGATGATGATGGCCATGCCGGCGGTAATGGCGCCCTCGGTGGCACCCGTGGTGTGCAGACCGCGGTACATCACCCACGAGCCAAACCCAAAGAAGATCAACGTGCCCAGAAGCGGCGGCAGACCGAAAATGTTGTTGATTAAGTCACCGGAGCCGGCAGCATAGGCAATAAGCGCACCGATACCGTTGACGATGATGGCGACGAAGACCAGCCATCGCCCCCACTGCCCCAGGTAATGCTCGGCCAGTCCCGAGACTTGCAGCGTGGCCTTGGTGCGCATGGCGGACTCCGCCACGTACAACATGGAAATGGTCGTGAGCGTGCCAGCCACGAGCAGGGCGATGACGAGCGCGAGGAACCCACCGTTGCGAGCGGCATAAGGAATGGAGAGAACTCCAGCGCCGATGTTGGTGCCGAAGATGAGGGCAATGCCCTGCACGAAGGACAGCGCGGGCTTGAATTCCTTCGTGGATTCATCCTTCTGCGGCACAGTGATGTTGTTGGACAAAGACTTCTCCAATGACTACTAAACGGCTACTAAAACGTGAACTCACCCGGCCATCGCCGGGTGAGAACTGCAGTCGCCTTACTTGAATTCGTTGAACTGCTTGACGACGACCTGCAGCGCCTCACGCCACAGGTCCTCCGGGATAGCCAGCGAAGGCAGGAAGCGGATGACGTTGTGGTCCAGGCCGCAGGTCAGCAGCAGGACGCCCTCGGCCTTGGCACCGTCAGCAATCTTGTGCACCAGCTCGGAGTCCGGCTCGCCCTCAGCGGTCACGAACTCGAGTGCGAGCATGGCGCCGCGGCCGCGGAACTCGGCCACACGTTCATCGCCCAGGATGGGCTCCAGCTCCTCGCGGGCGACCTTCTCCAGGTTCTGAGCACGCGCACCGAAGTCCTTCTCCTCAAACTCCTTGAAGGTTGCCAGCGCAGCGGCGCACGCCACCGGGTTACCGGTGTAGGTACCGCCCAGGCCACCAGGCTGCGGGGTATCCATGATTTCCGCGCGGCCGGTCACTGCCGACAGCGGCATGCCGGAGGCAATGCCCTTCGCAATGGTCACCATGTCCGGCACGATGCCCTCATGGTCGGAAGCGAACCAGGTACCGGTGCGCATCATGCCCGCCTGGATCTCGTCGATGATGAAGACGACGTCGTTGTCGTTGCACCACTTCTGGATTGCTGCGAGGTAGCCCTCAGCCGGAACGACGAATCCGCCCTCACCTTGAATCGGCTCGGCAACGACGCAGGCCAGGTTGGTCGCGCCGACTTCCTGCTCGATCATGGTGATGGTCTTCTTGGCTGCCTCGGCACCACTCAGACCATCGCGCAGCGGGTAGGACATCGGTGCGCGGTAGATCTCCGGGGCGAAGGGACCGAAGCCGTTCTTGTAGGGCGATTGCTTGGCGGTCATCGCCATGGTCAGGTTGGTGCGGCCGTGGAAGGCGCGGTCCATGACCACCACACCACGCTTGCCGGTGTAGTTGCGGGCAATCTTTACTGCGTTCTCGACAGCCTCAGCGCCGGAGTTGAACAGCGCGGTCTTCTTCGGGTGGTCACCCGGGGTGACCTCGTTGAGCTTTTCTGCCACGGCCACGTAGGACTCATAAGGAGAAACGGTGAAGGAGGTGTGGGTGAAGTGCGCGACGGCCTCTTGGACCGCGGCCACGACGGCCGGGTTCGAAGCGCCAGCGGAGGTCACGGCGATGCCGGAGGCGAGGTCGATGAAGCGGTTGCCGTCGGCGTCGGCAAGAATGCCGCCATCGGCATCCACTACGTAGCCCGGAAGCGACGGCGCCATGCCCGCGGGGAGGGCGTTCTTGCGGCGCTCATCCAGGGCGGCGCTCTTCGGGCCCGGGACCTGCTGGCCCAGGTGGCGAGACTGCTCAATGTGGTACTGAAGTTCCTGCATGGTCTTCCTTTTGTGCTCGGATGAATAGTGTGCCCCTTAGTGTGGTCTCCACCACCCTCCGCACACTATGGACGAGATGTATAAATTTCCTCCCCATAGCTGTGTACTCTGTCCACCATGCGTGAGATTTCCTTCCGCTGGCTGCTCAACCAGCGCTCATTGAACCTGCGAAGCATCGTCACCGGTAGCGCCACATTCAACACCATCCACGCTTCCGAGCTCGCGGACCCCAGCGAGTTCACCTCCCCCGGCGCGCTCATGCTCACATTGGGGCTTGCCTTCCAGGAAGAACCGGAGGGCTTCGAACGCTATGGTGCGGCCCTGGCCGCGGCCGGTGTGCAGGGCATTGGCTTCGGCACTGGACTGGCCTTCGGCGAGGTTCCTACAGAACTTATCCGCGCCTGCTCCCAGCACAATCTCACCCTCTTTGAGGTCCCGCGCGCCACCCGTTTTGTATCCATCACCACGGCCGTGGCTCAAGAACAGGCCCGCTTGGACAACAACGCGCACTTTTCACTCCACCGCCAGCAGGAGCGTCTCAACCAGGCCGCGGCCACGAGCATCAGGGTGCTCGTCATGCAAGCCAGCAAAGAACTCGGCGCCGCAGTGGCGGTGGCAAGTTCCTCCGGAGCGGTGGTCAGCCGCAGCGATCGCGGTCAGCTCAGTGCGGCCGACGCCGCGGTGGAGGCCGCGGAGCAGACGGGGCGGGGAACGGGGACGTCGACAAGCACAGGCGCAACCATCACCAGCATCTTCGGCTCGGCGGGACGGCGCTGGGCCATCGCGGTAACGCGTGCAGAGAAGTTCGATTCCTACTCCCGCGCGCTCATCCGGCACCTCGCGGGCCTGGCCAGCCTGCTCTTAGATCATCCCGACACCACTGCGCACACGATCCTCGGGGCGTTGGCGCTTGACGCCCAACTGGCCGGGGTTGACTCCCCTGCCTTACAGGCGGCCTTCCATACGGTCGATAGCCACGACCTCGTGGATGTTCTGTTTCTCACGGCACCATCACCCTCCCGCCTCGCGCGGGCATTAAGCGAGATTGGAAAAGCCGAGCCTCTCAGCCTCATCCGCCCGGAACACGATTCCGCGCTTATCGCTCTTCCCCCGGGCACCGCGCACACGAACTTGTGCGGGAAACACACCCGCTACCTCCGAACGTCCATCCTGCAGCACACCCAATGGCAAGCGTTGACACCGGCGCTCTTGTCCTCTCTCCAGAGCCACGCGCGCAGCCTGCAACTCGGTACTGTGGCGACCTTCGATTCTGCTGCCCCTACCTGGCTGGCAGAACCCGGAGTACCCGAGGCCCTCGCTGCACGGCGCGCGGCCACAGTCAGCCTTCTTACCGAGCACGATGCGCAGCACAACACAGAGCTGTGCGCCACGCTGCGTTCCTTCCTCGTGGGCAACGCCAACTTGGCCACCGCCGCCGCGGAACTCGGCGTTCACCGCCACACCGTGCGCGCCCGCTTGGACAAGATCGAGCAACTCTGCGGCGTGGACCTGAGCAATCCCGTCACCCGCGCGGAGCTGCTCTTGCTCAGCCTTGACTCTTAAGAACTCAGTCCGGAACGCTCACGCCCAGGATGAGAAGTTCCGCCGCCACGAGAGGATCCTTAAGATCAACCTCCAATAATTCCTCCAAGTCCGCGATGCGCTTGCGCACGGTGTGGCGGTGCGAATGCAGCTCCTCAGCGGTGCGGCTTACATGCCCGCCGGCGCGCAAGTAAACCTCCAGTGTTTCCGCCAAGTCGGTGCCGTGCTCGGCGTCAAAGGAACGCACCTTGCCCCAGGTCTCCTTCGCGCGGTTGTGCACCGCTCCTTTAACCCGAGGGTCCCTAGTCCAGCTCAAGGTGCGCGATTCCGGCCCCGCAAGCATCCCCGGCTGCAGCCCGAAAGCGAAAGACTCCAGCTCGTGGACAATCCCCACCCCCAGCTCGGCCCACGGCATGGGTTGGCCCACGACGATCCGCTTGCTCCCGCGAATATCGCGCAACAAATCCTGCAGGTTTTTCATCGTTCGGTTTCCCCTAAAGAGCAGAAGGCTGGAGGACTTATCCAGCGCGTACTCGAAGAGCAAACGCCCGTGGTCTTGAAGGCGGGCGTCCAGGGCCTGGATGAAGCGCTGGTGAGCCCGCTCCCCCTCGGATTTCACCAAGACCGGGCGCACCCTCCCCTGCGCATCGCCCACGAGGTGGAAGATGCGCCGCATGGGATCTTCGGGTTCGTCCAACCCCAGCTGAATGGCCAAAGCCATGGAGTTGAGCTCATTCTGTGTGCGCCGCAGCTCTTGTGGGCGCTTCACGCTAAGCTCCGCTAGGCCCGCGGCCTGCTTGAGCAGCGCGCGTTCGTTCACACCAAAGCCATCACGCGACACTGCCAAGAGCCCGAAGGAGCGCGCACCGTGGTCGGCCAAGCGCTGGGCCAAGACATTCCACCCGCCCACGCGGCGCGCGGCGTAGAAGTTCTGGGCGCGAGTATCGGCGATCACAGGCGCCCAATCCACCGGAGGCAGCCCCGGGTAGCTCGACTGCGCAAAGACGCGCCCGTCTTTATCGACGAGACAGGAATGCGCGCCTAGGAGGCGACTGGTCTTGTCCACGAGGGCATCGAGGCCGGCCACGGCGGCGTCGTTCAGCGCACCCTGCTGGGCGATGAAACGCTCCAACCCTTCCTCGCGCTGGCGCTGCAACTCGTCGTGCAAACGCGCGAGCACCGAGACGAAAGGTACGCGCCGCGCCACCGTGAAGAGCGAAACATTGCATTCCCGAGCGGCCTCCAGCATGCCGGGCGGAACCTCGGCAAAGGCCAGTCCAACGCCGAAACCCACCCCCGTCACCCCACCCTCGGCCACCTTGCGGATGTACTCTTCCAGCTCCTCAGGCTGTCCTTCAAATGCCATGCCGGTGAGCAAAATGACGGCCCCGGATCCCACAAATTCGCGCGGATCGCGCAGTTCACACGGGTGCATCACGGAAAAGGACCGCTTGCAATCGTGCAGAATCTCTATCCCCAGATCGGGTTGATTGGCCAACCAGGTGAGGGACACGCTCCCCTCTTCCAGCCCGGCCGCTACCCCCTTATCCACTGTGGACAATTTCTCACCATTCTTTCACCAGATCGTCTGTGGCCCTCCTGAAGTTTAGCCGCCAGAATGACCTACGTCATAGCAAATCCCGAGCATTAAGGAGCAGACAGCATGCAGGATCTCAAGCACCGCCTCCCCCAGGAGCGGAATGTTTCCACCGCAATCCCTGGCCCCCGCAGCCAGGAGCTGAATGCCGCCCGTGAAGCAGACGTCGCCGCTGGCGTCATCCCGGGCTACCCCTCCTACATCACTGACGGCGACGGTGGCGTGCTTGTCGACGTCGACGGCAACACCATCGTCGACTTCGCATCCGGCATCGCCGTGACTTCCGTCGGCGCCTCCAACCAGCGCGTTGCCAAAGCCGTCGCCGAGGCTGCTAGCCACCTCACCCACACCTGCTTCCTCAACGCTCCTTACGAGGGCTTTGTCCAGGTAGCCAAGAAGCTCAACGAGTTGACCCCGGGCACCCACGAGAAGAAGTCCTGCCTCTTCTCCACCGGTGCTGAGGCAGTGGAGAACGCCATCAAGATCGCTCGCCGCTACACAGGCAAGAACCGCGTCGTGGTTTTCGACGGCGCCTTCCACGGCCGCACCAACCTGACCATGACCATGACCGCCAAGAACAAGCCGTACAAGTCCGGCTTTGGCACCCTGGCCGCTGACATCTACCGCGCGCCGATGTCCTACCCGCTTCGCGACGGCCTCGACGGCAAGCAGGCAGCAGCGCGCACCCTGCGCTACATCGAGCAGTACGTCGGCACCGAAGAACTGGCCGCCGTGATCATCGAGCCGGTTCAGGGCGAGGGCGGCTTCGTTGAGCCGGCCAAGGGCTTCCTCCCGGCACTGCAGGAATGGTGCACCGACAACGGCGTTGTCTTCATCGCCGATGAGATCCAGGCCGGCATCTGCCGCACCGGCTCCTGGTTCGCCTGTGAAGACGAGGGCATCATCCCGGACCTCATCACCACCGCCAAGGGCGTGGGCGGCGGCATGCCACTGTCCGCTGTGACCGGCCGCGCCGAAATCATGGATGCACCGGACCCGGGTTCCCTGGGTGGCACCTATGCCGGTAACCCGGTGGCCTGCGCTGCTTCCCTGGCAGCCTTCGAGGAAATGGAGGAGTTGGACCTCAACTCCCGCGCCCGCGAGATCGAGGACATCATCCGCGAAGAGCTGGAGCCGCTGCTCGAGCTCACCACCGTTGCTGAGGTCCGCGGCCGCGGAGCCATGATCGCCATCGAGCTGGTCGATGACAACAACCAGCCAAACGCCGACCTCACCGCCAAGGTGGCCAAGACCTGCCGCGAGCAGGGCGTGCTCATCCTCACCTGCGGCCTCGACGGCAACGTCATCCGCCTCCTGCCGCCACTGGTCATCAACGAGTCCACCCTGCGTGACGGCCTCCAGGTTCTGGCTGAAGCTATCCGCGCGAACTAATCCGAAACACCAACACCTCAAGGAGACACACCACTATGAAGATCTACGACTGCATCATCCTCGGCACCGGCTACGGCGGACTGGGCATGGGCGCCCAACTTGTTCGCGACGAGCAGCAGGACTTCCTCATCCTCGAAGCAGCCGACGAGGTCGGCGGCGTCTGGCGCGACAACACCTACCCGGGCGCTGCCTGCGATACCCAGGCTCTGATCTACTGCTACTCCTACTTCCTCAACCTCGGCGTCTCCCGCATGTTCGCCGGTCAGGACGAGATGCAGGGCTACCTCAAGGCCCTTGCCGAGGAGTTCAACCTCTACGATCACATCAAGTTCAACCACCGCATCACCCGCGCCGAGTGGAAGGAAGACCTCAAGGCATGGGAGATCGAGGCCAACGGTGAGACCTACTACGGCCGCGTCTTCGTCGGCGCCTGGGGCCAGCTCTCCAAGCCGAAGATCCCGAACTTCCCGAACCGCGAGGCATTCCAGGGCGTGCAGTTCCACTCCGCCGAGTGGAACCACGACGTCGACCTGAACGGCAAGAAGGTCGCCGTCATCGGCAACGCGGCCTCCGCTGTCCAGCTGGTTCCGGAGGTTGCCAAGGAAGCGGAGAAGCTCTCCGTGTTCCAGCGCTCCGCAAACTACATTCTGCCGCGCAACCAGGTCATCTTCACCGAGGAGGAGACCAAGGAGTTCCAGGAGAACCCGGATTCCTACCGCGCCATCCGCCAGGAAATCCACGAGGTCCGCGAGGAGGGCTTCGACCGCACCCGCAAGGGCACCGACTCCGCCGCCGAGGGTGTCGAGCAGGCCATGGAGCACCTGCGCTCTCAGGTCAACGACCCGGAGCTGGTGGAAAAGCTCACCCCGACCTTCGCCTTCGGCTGCAAGCGCATCCTGCGCTCCGATGACTTCTACCCGACCTTCAACCGTGACAACGTGGAGCTTGTCACCGCTGGTATCGAGAAGTTCACCGAGACCGGCATCCGCACCGAGGACGGTGTCGAGCACGACTTCGACGTGGTCATCTACGCCACCGGCTTCCACTCCCAGGAATTCCAGGGCGACCTGCCGATTGCCGGCCGCGACGGCATCGACCTGCGCGAGCGCTGGGGCAACTCTCCGGAGGCTTACCTGGGTATGACCGTGGATGGCTTCCCGAACTTCTTCATGCTCTACGGCCCGAATACCAACCTCAACCACCACTCCGTGGTAGCCATGCTCGAGGCACAGGACCGCTACATCTCCCAGGCCGTTGCTTACCTGCGCGAGAACCCGGAGGCAGCCCTCGACGTGAAGAAGAACGTCATCGACGAGTTCAACACCCGCATCCAGAAGGAACTCGAGGAATCTGCGTTCTCCGCTGACTGCTCCTCGTGGTACAAGAACGAGGAAGGCCGCGTCATCAACAACTGGTCCGGCAACGTTGCTGAGTACTACGAGCTCACCGACAAGCTGGAGATCAACGACTACGAGCTGGTCTAGAAGGTAGTGATCACGATGCACACTCTGCACGACGAATACTCCGGGCGCCCCGTCGCTGAGGATGCGTGGAAGGCGCTGAAGCCTTTCCGCGATGGTGGAGCGAAGTCCTTCCATAACTTCCCCATCCCGCAGGTGCGTGAGAACTACGTAGCCTCGGCCCACGCCAACCCTCTCCACGAAGAAAAGGAACCTGCGACCACAGATTTCCAGGTCGACCAGTTCCAGGTTCGCCTTTATGACCCCCGCCCGGAGGCAGAACGCGGCCAGGAGACCCCCGCGGTGCTCTACATGCACGGCGGTGGCTGGCTCATGGGCAACCTGGAGACCCACCACTCCTCGGTACGCCGTATCGCGGTGCTGACCGGCCTCCCGGTCGTCGCGGTGGATTATCGCCTCGCCCCGGAGCACACCTACCCGGCGGCTATCGACGATTGCCGCGCCGCCTACCGCTGGCTGTCCAACCCCGAGGCAGAGCACGGACTGACCGTGACCTCCATCGCGGTCGCCGGTGATTCGGCCGGCGGCCAGCTGGCTGCCACGTTGGCGAATGAGTTCGCGGTGCTTGACGACGTCGCCAAGCTCAGCGCCCAGATCCTGCTCTACCCGATCACGGATTGCTCCCGCGAGCGCACCGAGAACGGTGCTTCCTACAAACGCCTGGAGGAAGGCTTCCCTCTCGCCTCCGACACCATGCGGTGGTTCATCGATACCTTCGTCACGGAGGAATCCCAGCGCACCGCCACGGATCTCTCTCCGCTGCTGTTGGAAGAGCTGCCGGAGGGCCTGCCCCCGTCGCTCGTCATCACGGTGGACAACGATCCACTGGCGGATGAGGGCATCGAGTATGCCGGGAAGCTAGCTAAAGCTGGCGTCGACGTCACTCACAAGCACCTCCTGGGCTACCACCACGGGCTCTTTACCTCCGCGGCGATCATTGACCGCGGCGAGGAGGAGCTTGCTGGAATCGCCGAGTTCATCAAGGCAGTGACGAGATAACAGCTATCGCTCCATCACACACGGGGCAGGCACCCTTCCTAGGCGGCCTGCCCCGTCTGCATAAGTAGAAGCATTAATCCATCCACAGTTAGGTTCACCATGCTTAAACGCTCATTCGGCATCGCGATGGCCTTCATCGGCGTGCTCGCGGGAGCCTCCTTCGCGTCCGGCCGTGAGGCCCTCCAATACTTCGTTGCCTTCGGAAACATGGGCATCGTCGGTGCCATCGTCACCGCACTGGCCATGACCATTTCCGGAATCACCATTCTCCAATTGGGTTCTTATCACCGCGCAAAAGAACACACTTCTGTGTTCAACGCGGTGTCCACGCCAATTGTGTCGAAGATCCTTGACTTCGCCACGCTGACCTGTCTTTTCTGCATCGGCTTCGCCATGTTCGCCGGCGCCGGCACCAACCTCAACCAGCAGTGGGGCTGGCCGGTGTGGATCGGTGCGATCCTCATGCTCATTCTCACGCTGCTGACTGGTTTGCTCGATGTCGACAAGGTGACCATCGCCATTGGCGCTATCACCCCGTTCATCATCATCCTGCTGACCATCGGCACCGTGTATACCGTGTTGACGTCCAGCCCCGATTGGTCACACCTCAACGAGCAGGCGCAGACCATTCCCACCACGCTGCCCAACTGGTGGGTCTCCGCCATCAATAACTTGGGCCTCAACGTCATCGTGGTGGTCTCCATGATGATCGTCATCGGCGGCAACTTCCTCGATGCCAAGGAAGTGGGCTATGGCGGCATCCTCGGCGGCCTGTGCTTCCTGTTCCTGCTCGCGGTCCTGGTGGGCGGCCTCTACGTTTCGGTGGGCCCGATTACCGACGCCGAAATGCCAACCTTGGCCATGATTGAGCAGATTCATCCAGCGCTCGGAGTCGCCATGTCCATTGCTATCTACGGCATGATTTATAACACCGCCATCGGTATGTTCTATGCCTTTGCCAAGCGCCTGACCCGTGGCAAGCCACAGCACTTCTACAAGGTTTATGTCATCTCGGTGCTCATCGGATTCGTGCTCTCCTTCGTCGGCTTCTCTAACCTCATCGGCTGGGTATATCCGATTCTGGGCTACATGGGTATCGCCATCATGTTCATCATCGGCTTTGCTTGGATGAAGAACCGCAAGGACCTGCAGTCTGAGGCCGATCTGCGCCGCCGTGCCCGCGAACTACTCAAGAAGCGTTTTGAGAATGACAACCATCTCTCTGATGAGGAAATGCGCGAGCTTTCCGCTATCGCCCGCAATTCCTCCATTCCCGAATCTGACTTCATCAGAGAAATCATGACTGAGGTCGATTCCGAGGACGTGCCCGAAGAGCTGCAGATTGGTGATGGCAAGCTCCACGCGCTCATCACTGGCAAGCCCATTCCGCGCACTAAGAAAAAAGTCTGATCCTAATAATCTGATCCAAATAAACTGTAGGCATGTCTCTCCTCGGCACCGTACTCTCCCACCTCGCCAGCGGCACCCGTGTCCCCGACGAGCTGCGAGAGCAACTGGATGCCGAGGAGCTCAGTTCGCTTCGGGCCGTTGAGGAGACCATGCGCGCCAACCACACGTGGCGGGTGATGTCGACCAAGCTGCTCGATGTTTCCCAGATGCTCAACTCGGGCCGCGAATCATCTGATATCTTCCACGCCATCGTGCGCCACGCGCGCACCACTATTGGCACGGACGTGGGTTATCTCAGCCTCAACGATGAGGGCTCCGGCTTTACCAAAGTGCTGGCCACCAGCGGTGTCGTCACCGAGGACTTCCGCACCATCAACATGCCGATGGGATCTGGAATCCTCGGCATTGTGGCCGCCACCAACCGCCCGGCGTGGACCTATGACCATTCCGCCGACCCCAACGTCACGCACGTGGATTACGTGGACCGCGCGGTGGAGGCCGAAGGCATCCGCGGTATCCTTGGCGCTCCGATTCGCATTGCCGGGCGCACCATCGGTGCGCTGCTCGTGGGCGACCGCCACCCTCGCCACTACACGCACGAGGAAATTGCCGCGCTCGAGGTGCTTGGCTCTATTACCTCTGTGGCATTGGAAAATGCGCAAGTCATTGAGAGCCAGGGCGAATCCGTTGCCGAGCTAACCCGATCGCAGATAGCTCTGAGCCGCCATGTGGAAGAGCTGCAGTGGCTCAATGAGGTCAACGCGAAACTGCTTCACGTGCTCATGAATAATGCCAGCTTCGAAGAACTCGAACGCGTGCTGACTGAAAGTCTCGACGCTCCGGTGATGCTGTGGACCACGGAGGATGCCCCGGACACTTTCCCAGCAAGCACGTTCCCCGTGGAGTTTAATGGCCGTGCACTGGGCACGATTGGTGTGGACAAGCAGCTCAGCGACGCCGAATTGCGCGTCATCAGCCACGCCTCCGCGGCTTTTACGTCAATCGCCCTTTTTGCTGAGGCGCTTGTCGACGCCACCGCGCGCAAAGTCGATGACCTGGTCTATGCCGTGGCTCTCGGCAATGCCGGGCGCGAGGAGATTGCTCGCCTGCGACATCTGACGGGTATCAGCCTGAACTCCTCAGCACAGCTGTATTTCGTGGGCCTGCACTCAGCAAAGAGCCTGCCCACTCGTCCGCAGCTAGAGCACCTCTTGCCGGGCAATGCCGCTATTACGCACCACGATCAGCACGTGTGCGTTCTGTACCAGCCGGATCGGGGCATCGATACGGCGCTGGCCCCGTTGCTATCTGAGTTCCCCGATTTAACGGTCTCCGCCATCGGCTTTGATGGCCTGAGTGAAGCGCGCAGCGCACACGATTCCGCTATGTCTTACCTGGAGTCAGCGCTCGCCCTGGGAGTGCGCGGCCGCCTCATCACCGAGGACTCCCTGGGCACAGTGGGCCTCATCTTGGGTGCGGACCCTCACGCATTGAACGCTCTATCCACGCGCACCATCGGCCCGCTGCTGCGTTATGACGAGGAGCATTCCACGGAGCTGACCGATACCGCCCACCACTATCTGCTCTCCGGGCACAGCATCCCGCAGACGGCCCGCGCCATGTTCATCCACCCCAATACGGTGCGCCAACGGCTCGACCGGATCGCTGAGTTGATGGGTGATGAGTGGGCCGTCGGCCAGCGCGGGCTCGATGTCTTCGTGGCGCTGCGCGCCCACATGCTCGGCAAGTAGAGAATTCCCTATCTAAATAGCTGTCTGATGTAGATTCCCCCATACCGTTCCTGCCCTCATCGACATCCTGTGGCGTACATTACGTTGCATTAACCCCACCCGATGTCTGGAGGTAGATATGTCTGACACGATTACCATTCGCGGCGCTGTCTTGGAGCGCTCCGGCGATGAGCGTCCCTACGCCGATTCCAAGCCAATTACCGTGAGCGAGCTCGAGCTCACCGCCCCCGGCGAAGGCGAGATCCTGGTCAAGATCACCGCCGCTGGCCTCTGTCACTCCGACCTCTCCGTGGTCAACAACAACCGCCCCCGCCCGCTGCCGATGCTTTTGGGTCACGAGTCCGCTGGCATCGTCGAGAAGATCGGCCCAGGCGTGACCAACGTCAAGGTTGGCGACCACGTGGTCATGACCTTCCTGCCGCGCTGCGGCGAGTGCGCCGGCTGCAAGACCGACGGCAAGATGCCCTGTGAGGTCGGCTCCAAGACCAACAACGAGGGCACCCTCATCCGCGGTACTCGCCACCTCACCCGCAATGGTGAGATGGTCCAGCACCACCTCGGTGTTTCCGGCTTCGCCACCCACGCAGTGGTTTCCGAGCTCTCCGTCGTGCCGGTGGGCTCCGATGTCCCGGCGGATATCGCCGCTATTCTCGGCTGCGCCATCCTTACTGGCGGCGGCGCCATCCTCAACGAAATCGATCCAAAGCCCGAAGACAGCATCGCCGTCGTCGGCCTCGGTGGCGTGGGCATGGCCGCCATCATCACCGCCGCTGCGCTCGGCGTGAAAGAGATCGTGGGCATCGACATGCAGAAGGACAAGTGCGAAAAGGCCCTCGAAATCGGTGCTACTTCCGCCATGACCCCGCAGGAAGCTGAAGAGTCCGGCAAGAAGTTCACCGCCGTCGTGGAGGCCGCCGGCCACCCGAAGGCCCTGGAAACCGCCTACAAGGTCACGGCACCGGGTGGCCTGACCGTTACCGTTGGCCTGCCAGCACCGGGCTCCACCATCACCATCGACCCGCTCGTGATGACCGGTGAGGCACGCCGCCTGCACGGCTGCTACCTGGGTTCCTCCGTTCCGTCGAAGGACATCCCGAAGTACGAGCAGCTGTGGCGTGAGGGCAAGCTCAACGCCGAGGCCCTGATCTCCGACCACATCAAGCTCGAGGACATCAACACCGCCATGGACCGCCTGTCCGACGGTGTGGCACTGCGCCAGATCATCGAGTTCGACTAAGCAAGACTCGTCTAAACCTCAACCACTTCGCCTTTCCTCACCAAGCCCTGCGCGGTTCGCGCCCGTGGGGCTTGGTCCCTTTTCTTTGAAAGGAGGCCGTCATGGCCGCAACCACCGAAGCCGCCGAACCCGAAGAACAGGGAATCGGTCAAGCTTCGCCCCACTGGAAAATGGGGCCATTTGATGTCCGCTTGCCGTTCGTGCACTACCGCATTGAGTGGCCGGACTTTGCCCAAGGCCTGTTCATGTGCGTGGTCGATCTGGGCGCTATCCCCCTGATGACTGAGGCCCTCGGCATGCCCTATGAGGCGGCACTGGCCGTCGTCATGCTCAACGGCCTTCTCTACCTGACCCACCACCTCTTGGGTGACCCGGTTGTCCCGGGCTGGATTACCCCAGCTATTCCGCTGCTGACGGTCTACATCCAGACCTTCCCGGAAGGAGAGCAGCGAATCTGGGCGCTGATCAGTTTCCAGCTCTTGCTGGGCATATTCTCCTTAACACTGGGTATAACTGGGTGGGCGTCAAAGGTCGTTCGCCTCATTCCTTCAGGTCTGCGCGCCGGTATCGTGCTTGGTGCCGGTATTGCAGCGATTATCTCGGTATTTCAAGAAGACGGACGTTTCCACTCCTTCCCTATCACCATCACCATCGCGGTGGCCGTGGCCTTCTTCCTCATGTATTCGCGCGGCTTCCAGGCACTGCGGCAGAAGGCCGCCGGCTGGCGCTTCCTGGCTTCGCTAGGCATCCTGCCTGCAATCTTCGTCGCGGTTTTCGTCGCACCGCTGGCCGGCGAGGCACCGTGGCCGGACGTGGAATGGGGCTTCTCCAAGCCTGACTTCATGACCTTGTGGTCTGAGTACACGGTCTTCGGCGTTGGCTTGCCACCGGCGCACATGTTCCTCACCGCCATCCCCACAGTGTTGGCTGCCTACATCGTCGTCTTCGGTGACGTCCTGCAAGCCAACGCCGTTCTCAAGGAAGCCGACCATGTCCGTACGGATGAGGCCGTGGTCTACAGCCCGTCGCGCGCACACCTCCTCTTCGGCGGCCGCAACATGCTGATGTCCATCATCGGCCCAGACATCGCCATGTGTGGTCCACTGTGGGCGGCGATGCACGTGGTCATCGTTGAGCGCTACAAGCAGGGCAAGCGCGCCATGCGCACCATATTCGGTGGCGCGGGCTCCTTCCGCTGGGGCACCAACACGGGCCTCCTCCTGCTACCGATTACCTCTTTCGTTGAGCCTATCCTGCCGGTGGGCTTGGCACTGACGCTCATCATCCAGGGCTTCGTATCCGTGCGTGTGGGCATCATGGAGGCCAAGAACCAGAAAGACCTCGGCATCGCAGGCGTAACCGCTGGCGTGCTGGCCACCCAGGGCGCCGCGTGGGGATTCGCCGCCGGCATCATTATGGTGCTGGTCATCTACGGCAAGGACATGTTCAAGGACGAGCGCGACGGCACCATCCGCAACTTCGATGAGATCGATCCGGAGGAAGGCTTCGCCGACGCCCAGGCGGATTTCACAGAGCTGGCAGAACTCAATGATCTGGACGCTGACGGGCACCCGATCGATCCGAACGCCCACCGCACAGAATCCAAAAACTCTCCAAAATCTAGCGAGACCTAAGCTCAACCAGCTTATTCCCCCAAGGTGCTTCCCTCCCCGATAGCAGTTCATCCCTAGCTGCAGGGGAGGGTTTCGCATTTCATCCTTCTTTGTCAGCTATTCAAGAAGCTGCTGGATGGAATCTGTTTTATCCGTGGGGCTGTGTTCTCTAAATAGGCGTCACAAATTTAAGCCTCATCGGATGATAGGAACTTTTCCAACAGGGCTTCCAAACCAGTTTCAAACGACTTGTCCGCGCGAAGTTTAGATTGTTCGCTCTCCTCCGAAGACTGCTCTCGGAATTGCGCCAGGTAGATGTCATTCATCCTGTTCAATGGGCTATCTCCAGGCCCAGGCGATTCAAAAATATTCAAAGGCGCATGAACGTCGTAAGCAGATCCAAAAACTAGAGATTCTACTGCGACAAGCCTCGTAATCACTTCCGGTTCGGGAACTCCAGCAAGTGCAATTACTTGGACGAGCAATTCGTACATCGAAATCGTTTGCGGCGAACCATAAAGTGGAAGCTCAGTAATTACACGAATCAGCGGGATGTTATCAGCCAGAATATCCCGATACGACCATGCCCATTGCCGAAGCGCATCAGCTGCTGGCAGTTCCCCTGCAAGGGCGAGCTTCAGCGACGAAGTATCGACTTTAGCGATGATGTCATCTTGAACCAGAGCCAGCAGTTCTTCTTTATTCGAAATGTGATTATAGAGCGCTGCGGTACTGACCTTCATTGACCGAGCTACCGCTGACATCGATAGGGATTCAAGCCCCTTGCGATCAACAATTTGCAGTGCGGCTGATGCTATTTTTTGCCGGTTCACCAGCGCTTTCACTGGCCGCCCTTTGGGGCGCGAAACATTTACCATTGTGATCCCTACAATTCTTACCGCACGTTTGTTACTGTAGTCACAACGTTAAATTAAACCCTTTAATTTAACGTTGAAACACCATCGTCCATACGAAGGTCTCACTCACCGCATACCTACTGCACGCGAAGGAGAAACGCTCCAATGGTCACGCAACGTAATGGTAATCCCAACGCCGAAGAGCGCACAGTCGATGTTGTAATCATCGGCGCCGGCGCTTCAGGGCTAATGGCTGCCCGTACCCTCAAGAAAGCAGGAAAATCAGTCTGCGTTCTCGAAGCCCGCAATCGCGTGGGCGGCCGTACTTGGAACGGAAAGGTACTCGACGACCAAGGTACTGAACACTTCATTGAGATCGGCGGCCAGTGGATTTCGCCCGATCAAACGCGCCTCACCGAACTCGTCCAGGAGCTCGGACTCGAGACTTTTGATCGGTACCGCGAAGGAAAGTCAGTCTACGTGTCCCCAGATGGCACCCGCCACGAATTTGAGGGAGATACCTTCCCGACGTCAGAGGAAACCGCCTCCGAGATGAATCGATTGATCGCTGAGCTCAATCAGCTGGCCGAGGAAGTCGACGCTAACGCCCCTTGGGAGCACCCACGAGCCAAAGAACTCGATAGCCAATCCTTCCGTGACTGGTTAGAAAGCCTATCTGACGATTCTGAGGCAATTGACAACATCTCGCTTTACATTTCCTCTGGAATGCTTACTAAGCCTTCCCGCACCTTTTCCGTACTTCAAGCAGCTCTGATGGCTTCATCTGCTGGTTCTTTCGACAACCTTGTTGATGAAAACTTCTTGCTTGATAAGCGAGTTGCCGGCGGCATGCAGTCAGTTTCCATAACGATGGCAGAGGAACTCGGCGATGACGTCATTCTCAGTTCACCTGTTCGCACTCTCGAATGGGCTACGCCAGATCCTTCTACGGCAGACGCCCCCAACAATGTTGAAGCGGACGTCCGCAATGGTGTGGACAACAATGGTGGACCGGGAACCGTAACTGCCTACTCTGATCGCGCTGTTGTCCATGCTAAAAACGCTATCCTTGCGGTTCCGCCAAACCTCTATAGTCGCATTTCCTACGTGCCTCCCCTGCCGCGAGAACAGCATGTTGCCCATCAGCACATTTCCATGGGTCTCGTCATCAAAGTTCATGCAGTCTATGAAACTCCCTTCTGGCGTGAAGAGGGACTGTCCGGTACTGCATTCGGTGGCGATCGACTCGTTGCCGAAATCTATGACAACACCAATTACGGCAAAAACTTCGCAGGCGGTGAGGAAGGAAAAGAAGACGCATTCGGCACATTGGTTGGCTTTGTTTCCGACGTTTACGCCGAAGAGATGTGGGCTCTCCCCGCTGAAGAACGCAAAGAGCGCATCCTCGATGCAATGTCCATTTACCTTGGTGACAAGGTGAAGAAGCCAATCGCATTCTTCCTCTCCGATATGGCGGCCGAAGAATGGACTCGCGGAGCCTACGCAACGTCATACGATTTGGGTGGACTATCGCGTTGGGGCCATCTTCAGAACAAACCAACCGGCCCTATCTATTACTCCTCTTCTGACATCGCTGGTGCAGGTTACCAGCACGTCGACGGCGCGGTGCGTATCGGTGAAGCCGTTGCGAAACAGATTCTTGGGCAGGGATAAGCGGTGACTGTTCATGAATCCACCCACAGATTTTCCGCGCCGCAGGGCTAACGGCTCTCTGCTAGTCGCATACATCGACACCTCTGACGGTCATGATGCTCTCCATTTAGGAATTGCTCTCGCGCGTGAGCGCCAGGTCAACCTGAAGATAGTCTCGGTTATTCCTCCTGTTAGTCCTCAAGGTTTTGGTGTTCAGACTCAAGATCCTGGTTACAACGCGATTGTGCGAGAACAAACCGAACAGCGTCTCGCCAGTGCGTTAAATAGTCTTCCCGCTGACATTTCTGCGACATGGCACGTCGTCGAGGGGACAGAACCCGCTCTTGCCTTGAATGATGTCGCGCAAAAACTTGAGTGCGATTTAATCGTCGTCGGAGCACGCTCAGGCGGACTTTTGAACCGATTCCGCATCGGTACAGTACCCAGTTCATTGCTATACACAGCACAAACACCAGTAGCGCTAGCTCCTCAAGACTATTCATATCCAGGACCGATAACGAGTATTTCTGCCCTTGTTGGCCCGCGCCGAGGACGATCAGATGTCGCGGCAATCGGACTCGACCGCGCAAACCGCCGAGAGATTCCATTACGCATCATTACCTTGAAGATCTCCGGAGAAGATGCCGGGCACGGATTTGAGCTCCCACTCTCGGAGGCAATCGAAGAAGCGGTTTCCAAGGGACAAGCGTCACGCATCACTACTTCGGGATCAAGTGTCCAGTCAGCGCTGCGAAACCTTAGCTGGGAAGAGGGCGAAGTGGCAGTTCTTGGTTCTGCGCGTATTGCCGGCGATGGTCGGCTCTTCCTTGGCACAACTGCTCATCGAATCCTCAAGCACTTACCAGTTCCAACCATTGTTGTCCCTTCGGGCTACATGTCGCTGAAAGGAGGTGCTCCCTCATGAGTGAACAACCAGCAGTTTCAGAGAAAGGATTGGCAGTCGGCAAAGTCGGTTTGCTCGGAGCTGTCGTCATTGGCATTAGTTGTTTGGCGCCAACTTACACACTCACTTCGGGAATCGGTCCTGCCATCTCGGCCGTGGGCGTCTTCGTTCCAGCCGTTCTCATTCTGGGGTTTATCCCCATGCTGCTTGTGGCCTTTGCTTACCGCGAGCTCAACAACCGTGCTCCTGATTCAGGAACCACTTTTACATGGGCGACCAAAGCCTTCGGCCCGTGGGTCGGTTGGATGGGTGGCTGGGGTCTGATCGCCGCCACGATATTGGTCCTATCGAACCTTGCCGCAGTGGCCGTTGACTTCTTCTATCTGCTCATCGCACAGCTTGCCGGTAGACCAGAGCTCGCTGAACTCACACGCAACCTCTGGGTAAATATTCCAACCACACTTGTGTTCTTAGTTGCTGCAGCTTGGGTCGCGTATCGAGGTATGGACACAACGCAGAAGATGCAATACATCCTCGTTGCAATTCAAATCATCGCAATTGTCTCCTTCGATGTCGCAGCATTATGGAGGGCTTACAACGGAGATGGATTCGATTTCACCCCCATCCAATTCAGCTGGTTCAACCCATTTGAAATCAAGGACTTCTCGGTGGTTGCTGCCGGAATCTCCCTATCCATCTTCATGTTCTGGGGCTGGGATGTCACCCTAACTATGAATGAAGAAACGAAAAACCCAGAAAAAACTCCTGGCCGGGCGGCTACCGTCGTCATCGTCATCACGATCATTTTGTATGTACTTACAGCGGTAGCCGTTATGGCATGGGCGGGCATCGGCGAAAGCGGACTAGGCGCCGGTAACCCAGACAATCAGGAATCAATTTTTGCAGTGCTTTCTTACCCGGTTATGGGCCCATTTGCCATCCTTATTTATATCTCGGTTCTAGCTAGCTCTTTTGCATCCTTGCAATCCACGCTGGTTAGCCCCGCCCGCACGATTCTGGCGATGAGCTATTACAAAGCTCTTCCCCCACAATTGGCTCGAATCAGCCCACGATTCCAAACTCCAACCGTCGCAACGATTGTCGCAACCGTCGTTTCTGGAGCCTTTTATGCCATAACAAGAGTGCTCTCAGAGAATGCACTTTGGGACACAATTGCTGCTCTTGGTCTCATGATTTGTTTCTATTACGGCATCACAGCAGTTGCCTGTCTGTGGTATTTCCGAAAAGAACTCTTTACTTCAGTAAGGAACTTCCTGTTTAAGTTTCTATGCCCGTTGCTGGGCGGTGGCTTCCTTCTCTTAATGTTTTTCATCACCGCTTATGACTCCATGGACCCGAGCTTTGGTTCCGGTTCTTCTCTTGGAGGGGTCGGAATCGTCTTCATCCTGGGCGCCAGCATCCTCGTGCTCGGATTAATCCTCATGTTCATTACCCGACTCCGCAACCCAGATTTCTTCACGGGCTCAGTAATCAGCCGTAGTGAATCCAGTTCAGATACAACAACCCCAAACTTTTCCTAGGAGGAAAAATGTCTCAGTACCGTGTACAGAATCCAGTCAACAACAAGATCATTGAAACTTTCGATGCTCTCGATGATGCTGCTATTGAGCCAATCCTCGAAGCTTCTTCCGTAGCTTTCACCGAATGGTCTGGAACTCCAGTCTCACAACGAGCAGAAATTGTGGCCAAGGCAGCTTCACTCTTTGAAGAACGCAAAGAAGAACTCGCTGCCATCATTGCTGAAGAGATGGGGAAGCCACTTCCGGAAGGCGTTGAAGAAGCCGAGTTCTCATCTGCCATCATCCAGTACTATGCGGACAACGCGGAGAAGTTTCTCGCGGATCAAGAGATCCCTACGGAGGCGGACGGTAAGGCATTCATTCGCCGCCGCCCATTCGGGCCTCTGCTCGGCATCATGCCGTGGAACTTCCCGTACTACCAGGTAGCGCGATTTGCAGGACCCAACCTTGTCGCAGGAAACACCATCATCCTTAAACACGCGGAGATTTGCCCGCGTTCTGCTCTGGCGATCGAAAAGATCTTTCTCGATGCCGGCCTTCCGGCAGGGGTGTACACCAATGTTTTTGCTACCCATGAGCAAATCTCTACCTTGATCGCAGATCCCCGCGTTCAAGGAGTTTCTCTTACCGGATCCGAGCGGGCCGGAGCTATCGTTGGTGCACAGGCTGGCCAGCACCTCAAGAAAGCCGTACTCGAGCTTGGAGGTTCAGATCCATATGTCGTCCTCGACACGGATGATGTTAAGGCTTCAGCCGAACTCGCTTGGGGTACGCGTATGTACAACACCGGCCAAGCCTGCAATTCAAACAAGCGGCTTATTGTCGCAGAAGACATTTATGACGAGTTTGTTCAAGAACTAGTTAATCTTGCACAACAAATGGAGCCAGGACTACCGGATACTGCCGGGGAAACTGTGTATGCCCCGCTATCTTCCCGTAGCGCTGCAGAGAACCTCAAAGAACAGCTCGAGCGCGCTGTTTCTGCTGGAGGCCAGCTACTGGCGGGTGGTGAACTCTCAGAGGAGGGCGCCTACATCTCCCCTGCAGTAATCACAGATATCCCTCGAGGTAGCGATTCCTATTATGAGGAATTCTTTGGACCGGTCGCCACGGTCTACAAGTTTAAGACTGATGAGGAAGCGCTCGAGATAGCTAACGACAATGTCTTCGGCCTTGGCGCAGCAGTGTTCTCTCAAGACTCCAAGCGAGCCCAAGCAATTGCTGAGCGCATCGAATCTGGCATGAGCAACGTCAATACACCAACTGGTGAAGGTCCTGAACTCCCCTTTGGTGGTGTCAAGCGTTCAGGTTTCGGTCGCGAGCTTGGTTCACTTGGTATCGAGGAGTTCATCAATAAACAGATGTACTTCATCGCCAACTAAACACAGCTAGGCCCGAAGCCTCTTCATCAAGGGACTTCGGGCCACTTTTAGCTAAACGCCTGCTCCCCCGTCAGCACGCGCCCCAGAATCAGCGTGTGGATCTCATCAGTGCCCTCGTAGGTGCGCACTGATTCCAGGTTGGCGGCATGGCGCAGCGGTGAGTAGTCCGCGGTGACGCCATTGCCGCCTAGGATGGTTCGCGCTTGGCGGCAAATCTCGATGGCGGTGCGGCAGTTAGCCAGCTTGCCCACCGCAATTTGGTAAGGCTCCAACGTTCCCGCGTCCTTGGCGCGGCCCAGGTTGAGCGCCAACAGCTGGCCCTTGTTCAGCTCCACTGCCATATCGACCAGCTTTTGCTGCGTGAGCTGGAAGGATGCCAATGAGCGGTCGAATTGCTTGCGCTCCTTGGCATACTTCAGCGCCACCTCCAAGGAATCGCGCGCAGCGCCCAAAGCACCGAAGCTGATACCGAAGCGCGCCTCATTAAGGCACATGAACGGCCCCTTGAGGCCAGGGTGCTTAGGCAGCAGGGCGTCGCCAGGCACGGTCACACCATCCAGCAAAATATCGCACTGGATAGAAGCGCGCATCGACAGCTTGCGAGTGATTGGGGTAGCTCTAAAACCCGGCGTAGATGTCGGCACAATGAACCCGCGCACGCCCGCCTCCACCCCGGCGGCGGAGGCATCCTCCTCGGACACCTTGGCCCAGATGATGGCCACCCCGGCCACGCTTGCCAGGCCAATCCAGCGCTTCGCGCCATCCAGAACCCACTCGCCTGAGCGGTAGCGCGCCACCGTCGCCATGCCCGCCGGGTCGGAGCCCGCGGTCGGCTCCGTTAGCCCGAAGCAGCCAATGACGTCACCGGCGGCCATCTTAGGCAACCATTGCTGCTTCTGTTCCTCCGAGCCGTGCTTATAAATGGCCGACATCGCCAGCGAGCCCTGCACCGAGACCACCGTGCGAATTCCCGAATCGCCGGCCTCTAGCTCCTGCATGGCCAGCCCGTATTCCACGGCAGTGCGCCCGGCACAGCCGTAGCCTTCCAGGTGCATCCCGAACAGACCAGCCTCCGCGAGCACCGGGAAAATCGATTCCGGCAGCACCGCGTCCTCGTACCACTGCGCCACGTGCGGGCGGATGTGCTCATCCACCAGTGCGGCCACGCGGTCACGCGTGGCTTTTTCTTTTTCGCTCAGGAGGGCATCGATTCCCAGCAGATCCGTCATGGCATTCTCCTCACGGTTCGAGTGACGAACCACAATTCGTATGTATAGTAATACGCATCACTCTACCTGCTCCCCCAAGGAGGAACAATGCGCGCGCCCGCCAACGCCATCCCGGTGCCCCTCGCTTTGCGGTGGTCCGACCAGGACGCGAACGCCCACGTCAACAACGCCACGATAGTCACCCTCCTCGAGGAGGCACGCGTCCGCGCAGCCGCCGCACTGACCGGCCCCGTCGCCACCGATACCTACGCTCACGTGGTGCGATCCCTCGAAGTGCAGTACGAGGCCGAGCTCACCTACACCGATTCCATCGAGGCGCGGGTGTGGATTTCCCGCATCGGAACCACCTCCTACCAGGTCGCCCACGAACTCATCCAGGACGGCACCTCGTGCGTGTTCGCCACGGCGACGCTGGTGCTTATCGACGTCTCCGCGCGCCGCCCCATCCCCCTGCCCGAGGACCTCACCGAGCGCCTGCGCGCTCATTTCTCCGAATAGCCATTCACCACCTTTAGCCCAGAACTTCCATCCACTTCTCCCCAATTGCTAGTCACCCACAAAGGAGCACCACCCTCATGATTTCCACCCGCGTTACCGAGATGCTCGGCATCACTCACCCCATCATCCAAGGCGGCATGCAGTGGGTCGGCCGCGCTGAGCTTGCCGCTGCCGTATCTAATGCCGGCGGCCTCGGCGTCGTCACCGCGTTAACCCAGCCCACCCCGGAGGACCTGCGCCACGAGATTCGCCGCACCCGCGAGCTCACCGACAAGCCCTTCGGCGTCAACCTCACCATGCTGCCGGCGATTACCCCGCCGCCCTATGCGGAGTACCGCGACGTCATCATTGAGGAAGGCGTAAAGATCGCCGAAACCGCCGGCAATAATCCCAAGGAGCACATGCCGGCTTTCAAGGACGCGGGTATCACCGTCATCCACAAGTGCACCTCCGTGCGCCACGCGCTCAGTGCGCAAAAGGTGGGCGTGGACATCGTCAGCATCGATGGCTTCGAATGCGCTGGCCACCCTGGCGAGGATGACATCCCGGGCTTGGTCCTCATTCCCGCCGCCGCGGATCAACTCGATATCCCCATCATCGCCTCGGGCGGTTTCGCGGATGGCCGCGGCCTGGCCGCCGCGCTCGCTTTGGGCGCCGAGGGCATCAACATGGGCACCCGCTTCGTGGCCTCTACGGAGGCGCCGGTGCACGAGAACGTTAAGCAGGCCATCGTGGAGCGCTCCGAGCTGGATACCCAGCTCATCCTCCGCGAGCTGCGCAATTCCACCCGCGTGGCCAAGAACGCCGTGAGCGATGAGGTGGCCGAGCGCCTCGCCCAAGGTGCGGAGTTCGGTGATATCCGCCACCTCGTTGCCGGCAAGCGCGGCCGCGAGGTCTACGAGACCGGTGACTTGGATGCGGGCGTGTGGACCTGCGGGACCTCGCAGGGGCTTATCCACGACGTCGCCCCGTGCTCCGAGATCGTCTCCCGCATTTCCGCCGATGCCCAGCGCATCATCTCCTCCCTCACCGAGCTCGTTAAGGACTAACAATGACCGACGCCATTCTCACCCGCCGCGAAGGCTCCGCACTTATCGCCCAGATCAACAACTCCGCGCGGCGCAACGCCATTGCCAAGGAACACTGCGAAGCACTTTCGGCCGCGCTTGGCGACGCCTCCCAAGACCCCTCCATCCGCGCCCTCATCATCACCGGCGATGAGACGGCCTTTTGCGCCGGCGCGGACATCGTGGCGGCGGCACAGGTTGCGGCTGCAGCGCAGCAGTCGGGCGAGACCCCCAACCCGGCTGAGTCGACGATGCTGCCGCAGCTCAACGCGCTCGTCACCGAAATCCAGGCTGCTGAGATTCCCGTCATCGCTGCGGTCGAAGGCGCAGCCGCCGGTGCCGGTGCCTCGCTGGCCTTCGCTTGCGATCTCATCGTGGCTGCTGAAGAATCCTATTTCACGCTGCCCTTCGGCAAGATCGGCCTCATCCCGGACGGCGGCGTAAGCCTCACCGCGCTTGCCTCCGTGGGGCGCCACCGCGCGCTTGCTTTGGCGTTGCTGCAGGACAAACTCGGCGTCGCGGAAGCGGAGGCAGCTGGGATCGTCGCCAAGCGCGCGCCCCGGGGCCAGGCGCTGAAAACCGCGCTCAAGGTAGTAGAGCGCCTGCACATTGCGCCGCGCGATGCACTGGCCAAGGCCAAGGAGGCCATCAACCGCACGGCCCTCGCCCATCTCGAGGATCAGCTTTCATGGGAAGAGCCCACGCAGTACGCACAAATGAGCTCTGCCGGGCACAAGGAAGGCGTCATGGCCTTCCTGGAAAAGCGCCCCGCGCGCTTCGATTAGTAGAGGTTGCGACTAGCAGAAAACTGCCAGGAAGAGTTCATGGCGGTGCCAGCGTTAGCCCCCATACTCAGTGTTGTGCGTTTGAGAGAGCGCATGCGAGAGAGAGAACCCCTCACCCTCCAGAGGGCGGCCCGTGGCCGATAATTGGAGGGACTTGATAGAGACGCCGTTGGGCCCCTTATTCCGAGGAATCGGAAAGGGGCCCATCGGTGTTTTTGGGGTAAGGGTCAAAATGTGTGTCTGGCTCGGCGTGTCACCGGGGCTAGATTTGGCCACTTCCAGGCCGGCTGACTGGGCGTAGACGGTGTTAGTGAAGTCCTAGTCGTTGAGATAGCCGGTACGGCCGACGGTGCGCTAGGAAACGCCGGACAGGCAGCAACTACTACGCCACCGTCCCAACGTGCGCGACACTAGAGCCATTTCATTGAGCCAGTTCCGTTCAGGTTCTCGGCGCAGCGCAGCAGGCGATGGGCTGGGCAAATGGTGCTGCATTGGTGACATCGGCGGGAATCTTGTTGGCCGAGAATCACCTGGTTTATACCGCCATCGGTCGAAGCCTCAGCTGTTCGATTCGTTGCTTTTTGTATCGCCGCCGCAGTGCTAGTGTGGTCGATTTCTAGCATTGAATCACCACACCACCGCCGACTACCACAGGTAGGCAGCCACACCGTGGATTTAGCGTCCCAAAGCCAGATATATGCTCCCCAAACGTATATTCTGCGAGAACCTAAAGGTCAGAACCTAGAAATCCCCGATCCCAGACACACTTTCTGACTCTTAACCCGTGTTTTTCACCTAGGCTGGACCGCATGAATTCCAGCTCAAGAGGCTCCGCCATCCTGGACCTTCACTCCTGCGCCACCGCCCGCGCCATGGAGCTCCCCAGCGCCACGCTGACGCATCCTTTTGGACCAGACTGGGACGTGTTTAAGGTGCGCGGCAAGGTTTTCCTTCTCCTCACCGCAGTCACTGGCAAGCACCAAGCCATCCTTAAAGCCGAGCCTCTGGATGCCGAGGCGCTGCGTAGCGAGCACTCCTTTATCACGCCCGGCTACCACATGAATAAGCGACATTGGGTGTCGGTACACCCTGATCCCCAGCTGACCCCGGAACTTCTGGCCGAACTCGTGACGGACTCCTACCGCCTCGTAGTAGAAAAACTCCCCCGCTCGCAACGCCCCATCGACCCATCCACTTTTGGTTAGGGTTTCCGCTGTATACATTTGCGGACACCAACCTCGAGCTCTTAGGCTTGAGCACGTGACGGATTTTGACCTCATCGATGAGACCATCGCGGAATACCGCCGCTTCGAGCGCGCCCGCGCGCGATTCGATACTGAAGCACGCCGCGAATATGGAATCACCGGTTCCCATCTTTCGCTCCTCCGGCTCATTGATAAGAAGAGCCCCATCCCCATCCTGCAGCTGCGCAAGGAACTGGGGTGGCAGCCCGCCACCATCGGACAGGCGGTCAAGCGCTTGGTGCGCGATGATCTCATTTCCATCGACGACGATCCAGAGGACTTGCGCCGCCGCCTGTGCAGCATCACAGAGGAAGGTCGGCGCTTCCTGCTCCACGTGCCTCTCACCGGCCCGGCGCGCCTGCGCACCTATGAGTTCAGCGAGGAAGAGCTCACCACCATGAAGCGTGGGTTCGAGACCGCGCTGAAAGCCTTCGGGTATATGCCGTGGAGCGATGAGGACTAGCGCGTCGGCCGAGCTAGGGGCATAACACGAGGAACCTAGCCCTCCCCGCAGCCGTTTTCCACGAGGCGCTGCGCCACGTGCGTCAACACGTCCAAACCGGCCACGCAGTCCTCTTCCGTGGTGAACTCCTTTTCGTTGTGTGAGATGCCGTCGACCGACGGAATGAAGAGCATGACCGTCGGCACCACCTCCTTGAGGTTGGTCGAGTCATGGCCGGCCACCGTGTAGATCTCTTGGTGCGTATACCCCAGCTCCTCCACTATTTCCCGGGCCAGCGCCACGCCGGCTGCCGGGTAGGGGTTGAGCGCCCACTCGTGCGTCGGGGTGAGCTCTACCGAGGTGCGGGATTCCTCCTCTGCTTCGGCGATTATCTCCTGCAGGCGCGCTTGGGCTTTGTCCAACACCTCCGTGGACGGCGAGCGCACGTCCACGTTGAAGCGCACCTCGCGGGCGATGGTCACCGGCGAGTTCGGCTCCAGTGTTAGCTGCGAGACCGAAGCCTGCAGCTGCCCTTCTTCGAATTCATGGGTGAGGCGCTCTACTGAGGCAATAATGAGCGAGGCGCCGAAGAGCGCATCCTTCCTATCGGCCATCAGAGTGGAACCGGTATGACCCTGTTCACCGGAGACCACCGCTTGGAATTTCTTCGCGCCCCACGTGGCGGTGACCAGACCAATCGTGTTGCCGGCGGCCTCGAGCTCCTTACCTTGTTCGACGTGAATCTCCGCATAGGCCGCGAGCTTCGGGGCCTCGCCGCGCGGGGACCAGCCCGCTTCCTCCTGGGCCTGCGCCACGGTGACGCCGGCAAGGTCAGTGGCGGAGTAGGCGCGCTCAAGCGCCAGCGTTCCCACAAACACGGAGCTGCCCATCATAGACGGCGCAAAGCGCGAGCCCTCCTCGTTGAACCAGTTGATGACCGCCAGGTTATAGCGCGCCGTGGCTCCCGATTGCGCCACGCGCCCGGCGGCATGGGCCGCGGCCAGCACACCATAGGCACCGTCGAAACGGCCAGCCAGCGGCTGCGAATCCAGGTGTGAGCCCAGCCCCACGTACTCGGCGCCGGGGGCGAGCTCGAAAAGTCCGTACTGGTTGCCAATCTCGTCGTAGATAACGCGCGCCCCGAGGGACTCCAGGACCTCATGGAACCAGGCGCGGTTGAGGTTATCGCCTTCACTGGCCGCCTGCCGCTCCACGCCGCCGCCCGCAGTGGCACCGTTGGCGGACATGGCCTGGAAATCGGCCAGGAATTGTTCGTTAGTGGTTGCTCGCATGTCTACTCCTTAAAAGCTTCCGTAGCGCAGCTCGCCGCCCACGATGGTGGCGGCCACGTCGATGGTGGAAAGGTCATCAGTGTGCAGCGGGTCCTGGGAAAGCAGCACGAAATCCGCCAGCTGCCCAGGCATCACCTGCCCCTTGCGCCCGGCCCAACCAGTTGCTGCGGCCGAGCCGGCGGTGTAGGCGTAGAGAGCCTCGGCAGGGGTCAGACGATCCTCAGGCCCATAATCCCGGCCCGAGGCAGTGCGCCGCTCCACGAATGCCTGCATGACCTCCAGCGGCACACCGGGCGCCACGGGTTGATCGGAGCTGCCGGGGAGGATGAGGGAGGCGTCGAGAAGCCGCTTGCCCGGGTAGCTCCACGCGGTGCGCTCCGGGCCAAGGGAGTCCGCCATCGCATCACCGAAAGCCGGGATGAACAGCGGCTGCGGCACCACCACGATGGGCTGGCCGCGCAGGCGCTCGATCTGGTCGGGGCGCACCACGCCGCCGTGCTCGATGCGGTGCGGCATCGCAGGCGCGCCATGCTTGTCGACGGCCTCCTCCAGCGTCTCAATCGCAAAATCCACTGCCGCATCGCCGATGGCGTGAATGGCCAAGGACCAGCCGGAATTCGCCGCCTGCAGCGCACGTGTTCGCATCTGCTCAGGATCCCCCTGGAAGTAGCCGTGGTGGGAGCAGCAGGCGTAATTCTCGGTCAGCGCGGCGGTGGTGCCGAGCAGGGAGCCATCGCTGAAGATCTTGACGGGGCCGACCTGCAGCCACTCGTCGCCGAAACCGGTGCGCAGGCCGCCGTCGAGGCCCCAACCGGGACCGTCGGAGGCGTGGCCGGGAATCTCGTGGAGCACGTCCATGGTCACCATCACCTGCATGCGGGTGTGCAGGGTGGCGTTTTGATAGGCGGCGATCTCGCGCGGGCTGTGCCCGATCCAGCCGCCGGCCACCCCGGCATCCGTGACGGAGGTCAGACCGCGCTCGAGGTAGCGGCGCGTGGCCAGCTCCAAGGCACGGCCGATTTCCTCGCCGGATTCCGGCAGCGTCACCTCTTGGATGGCGCGCATGGCGTTTTCATCGAGCAGCCCCGTGCAGTGCCCATCGGCATCGCGGACGAACTCGCCGCCTTCCACCTTCGGTGGGTTGGTGGGATCGACGCCCGCCGCGCGCAGGGCCGCGGTGTTGACCGTGTAGGCGTGGCCGGAGTTGTGCTTGATCAACAGCGGAGCGCCACCAGTAGCGTGGTCGAGCTGCTCTATCTCCACCGGGGCATCCAGCCCGGAGGGACGGAATCCGGAGGCCACCACCCAACCGTCGGGGTTCGGGTCGGCGGCTCGCACGGCGGCGTAGACCTCATCAGGAGTTGTGACCTCGGAAAGATCCACCTCGAGCAGCGTCTGGCCGAACCACACGGTGTGGGAATGCACATCGTTAAAGCCAGGGGTGAGCGTGCGCCCGCCGGCATCCCACGTCTCGTCGGCGGGCAGGGCGCGGGCGGCCTCCCCCACCGCAAGGATGCGCCCGTTGGCAAAAGCCACCGAGTCCGCCACCGGCCGCGCCGGATCCTGAGTCAGGATGTGGGCGTTGTCGATGCGTGTGATCATGCGTCCTCCTGAGTTCTCCTGTTTCTCCGACAAACTGCACGCGGCGCGTGCTGTGCTAGTCCCCACATGCTAAGCGCTGCAGTGATACACCTCTCGACATAGAGGGCAATTCACCAGCGCCCAACGTGTAGCGTTGTGCACATGCACGAGAAGCGCTGGCACGATATCGTCGCGAAGGTCCATGGCACCATCCCCCGCTTGGTTGAGGATTTCCTCGCCGCCTTTTCCCGCTCGGGGCGCTACGGCGATTCCTTGGTGAGCGAGGACGAGCTGCGCCTGACCGCCTTCGAGGTTTTCGCGCGCATCACGGACGTGCTGGTTGGGGCGATGGATGAGGAGGAACTGCGCACCCACGCCCAGAGTTTGGGCCGGCGGCGCGCGCACCAGGGGGTGGAGCTAGCCACGCTGATCGACGCCATCCAGCTCGACTTCACCGTCCTCTGGGAACACCTGCGCCGGGCCGCCGGCGCGGATCAGGAGGCACTCATCGACCACGTGGCGCAGGTGCACTCCGTTGTGACGATGTACAACCTGGTCGTGCGCGATGCCTACCGCTTGGAGGAGGCTCGCGGTCAGCACGACGTACACCGCGCCCACGCCCGACACTTGGAGAGGCTCTTCGCCACCGAATCCCTGGGTGCGCTCGGCATCGCGGAAATCACCCGCGCGCTCAACCTGGATGCAGATTGCCACTTCGACGTCGCGGTGGCCCACCCCACCGCTGCGGTGGAGATGCGCGCGTTTCTCGACGAACCCATCTCCTCCGGCGAAGCCTTCGGCCATGGCGCGCGTGGGATGTTCGTTGCCTTCTGGCCTAGAGACCAAAGGAACAGCGAGCATCCCACACTGGACACCGGCGCAGAGCTCACGGAGATCTCGGGCATACTTTTCCGCGACGTCATCGGCTTAGCCGGAGTTCGCGAGGCGGCACAGCAAGCGCCGCGCATCTTCGATGCCACCGGCCCGCTGGACAACTTAACCGAAGCGCCCGACGCCCTCTGGGCCGTCGCCGGCGATGCCATTGCAGACTTCCCAGCCAGCGGCATCACGGAGCTCACGCAAGCCATCACCGAGCTACGCCTTGCCAACGCGCCGCTTTACCGGACCATCACCACCTACTTGGATTGCGGCTCCATCAAAGACTCTGCCGAGGCGCTGCACTGCCACCGCAACACGGTGCTCAACCGCCTGCGCCAGGTCACGGAACTCACGGGACTCGACATCACGCAGCCGAAAGACGCCGCGCGAGCATTGCTGGCGTTGCACCGGACCGAGCGATAGCTCTTGTGCAGAGGAACAAGGTTCCCTCTCTGTAGATGGGTCGATGCATAGAAAACTCTTCAAACCATTCACCGGAAGGTGACGTGCACCTAATGTTTCCTAGAAAGGTAATGCGTTTCACATAAGGAGCATTTCGATATGACTACCCACGCACCCCCTTCCAACCCGGCCCAATCCGGCAGCGAGGAAATCCAAGTCGAGTCAAAGGACGTCTTCCGCATCGCCAGTTCCGCGTTCGTCGGTACAGCCCTCGAGTGGTACGACTTCTTCCTCTTCGGTACCGCAGCCGCGCTTGTCTTCAACGATCTCTTCTTCTCGGGAATGTCAGGCACCGGCGCAACCCTGGCATCCTTCGCCACCTTCGGAGTGGGCTTCCTGGCACGCCCTCTCGGCGCGGTCATTTTCGGCCAAATCGGCGACAGGATGGGCCGCCGACCGGCCCTCATCATCTCCATCGTCGTCATCGGCGTGGCCACCGGCGTCATCGGCTTGCTTCCCACTTTTGACAGCATTGGTATCTGGGCTCCCATCACGTTGGTCATCCTGCGCCTGCTTCAGGGCATTGCCGTCGGCGGCGAATGGGGCGGCGCAACAACCATGGCCATCGAGCACGCCCCAGCCGAGAAGCGCGGTCGCTATGCCGCTTTCGTGCAGATCGGCTCCCCCGCCGGCACGCTGCTTTCTTCCGGAGCCTTCGCGCTTGTACTCATGCTGGACGATGCCACAGTGAGTTCCTGGGGTTGGCGTGTGCCTTTCCTCATCGCCTTTCCTTTCCTAGCGGTAGCACTGTGGATTCGCACGAAGGCTGAAGAATCTCCTGTTTACAAGGCCCTTGAAGAGGAGGCAGAAGCAGACGAGGCCGCACACCAGGGCTCACTAAAAGAGCTCTTCACTGAGCATTTCTCACAGCTGTGCCTAGCCTCCGCAGCCGCTTTCCTGGGCATCGGCGGATTCTTCGTCATGAGCACCTATGTCCTCTCCTACGCCACGACCACGCTGGACTTCGAACGCCAGACCGTCGTAAACGCCACCCTCCTCGGTGCCGTGTGCCAGATTTTTATCAACATCATCTTCGGCCGCATCGGTGAGAAGATTGGCCCCGGTCGAGTTATTGGATACGGCGCGCTCGCCACCGCCATCATGGCGTGGCCGCTGTGGGCGATGATCGATACCGGCAATGCCGTTCTCCTCACGCTTGCCGTCTGCATTGGACTGTCCCTAGTCACCATCACCTATTCGGTGTCGGGCGTCCTCCTCTCGGAGGTCTTCCCTGCGAACGTCCGCTATTCCGGCGTGGCTATCTCCGCCAACATCGCGTCGGCAGTATCGGGCCTGCTCCCTTTCCTCGCCACTGCATTGAACGCATCCAATGAGACCCCCAGTTCTACACCGGGAATCATCATCTTGGCTGTCACTGCCTTAATCACAGCCTTCGGCGGTTTCGCCGGCGAGAAGCACCGCCGCGAAGACGTCGTCACCATCGTCGACTAGCCCGAAACAGTTCATAAGAAAAACAAGTTGGGACACGGCACTCAAGCCCATTAAGCTCAGGTACCGTGTCTCACGATCTCTCCTCCTCCACCCTGAACGCACGCGCCCGGCGGGTTGTCGCCTGGGTGGCCGCGCTGAATCTCGCCGGTTTCTTCGTCGAATTCGTCATCGCCTGCATCATCGGCTCAGCCTCACTCTTCGCTGACGCCGCCGACTTCCTCGAGGACTTTCTCATCAACGCGCTCGTGCTCTTAGCGCTGCGCTGGTCGGTGGAGGGGCGTCGCAAAGCAAGCTATGGCCTAGCCGGGCTCATCCTGATCCCCGCGGTGGCGTCCTATGGCATGGCGATATGGAAGATCATCAGCGGCGCCGTTCCTGAGCCACTCACACTTTCCGGCACGGCCATTTTCGCCATGCTCATCAACTTGCTCTGCGCGGTGCTGCTGGTGCAATTGCGACACGGAGGTGCGCTCACGCGTGGGGCGTGGTTGGCCGCACGCAATGACGTCGCCGCCAACATTCTTATCCTCGGCGCTGGTCTTGTGATGCTGGCGTGGGCGAGCCCCTGGCCAGACATCGTGGTCGGCCTCATCATCGGCACCATCAACCTGCGCGCGGCGGCTGAGGTCTTCGAACAGGCACGCGCGGAAGACCCAGAGATCGAAGAAGACTAACGCGCCGTTTTTAAGAATTACTTAAGCAAACGGTGGTCGGTTGGGGTCTGCTCCTTAGACCACAGAGGCTGAAATTGCGCGTGACACGAACCCACAAACACCCTTTCACTCCCCCTAATGGGGTCATTCTTTAGTTTGTGCACGAACGGTCAAAGAGACGTTTTCCCAGAATACGGTCTAGTTAGACAAAACCAAGGTCGGCGCAAATTTCTTAGTCAATTGTTCACCCGGGGCCACCCGATCGAAATGTATTTCTGCATTTAAAAATATAAACAATTCAAGGGGTGCGTGATCCTGAAAAGCGCCTTATTGTTGCAACACGTCACGCACTGGGCATGACAGCGCGAACACAGCGCCACCACAGTGCGTCACCGCATTGCCCCAAACTTTCATCCAGGAGAACAACAATGACCCAGCGTCGTCGTACCGCCGGCTTCATCGCCGGCCTCGCGATTGCAGGCACCGCCCTCATCGCACCGGCTGCATCCGCAGCAACCCACACCGAGTCCTACCCGGAGACCCCGGCTGTCAACGCCAAGCTCCCCATCGTTCACACTTCCCACGGTTCCGACCACATGAAGGCCAACGTCCTCAACCCGCGTCCGGTATGTAACCCGTGGGAGGACCACCGCACCGTGGTCTACAAGGTGACCGACAACTTCATGCCGGCTGGCACCATCTCCACCACCAACCAGACCAAGAAGGACATTCCGCTGCAGCAGAACCTGTCCAAGTCCCAGTCCATCACCCTGTCCGTCAACGGTGACCGCACCGAGACCACCTCCATGAACATGGGCGGCAAGGGCTCCGGCAAGGGTGCTGAAGGTTCCTTCGGCGTCTCCCACCAGATTGCCACCAAGCTCGGCGCTTCCGCTTCCTACTCTCTGTCTTGGGAAGCTGGCCAGTCCATCGGCCCGTACGACGTTCCGCCGAACCACACCGGTGAGGCTACCTACGGCTTCCGCGTTCTGAACATGACCGGTACCCAGCAGTACTGCAAGCCGAACGGCACCTGGTCCACCCCGACCTTCTGGTCTGCAATGCAGCCGATGAAGAACGAGGTTCGCGTCAAGCTGTACGACGACATCGCTGATTCCTACGCTCCGAACAAGGACGCTCAGAACACCACCGACGTCAACGACCCGAAGGTTGTTGAGGAGGAGAAGTCCCCGGAGGCTGACGCTGAGGTCATCAAGGACAACGAGGTCGCTCCGGAGGAGAAGGCCGTGTCCGAGGCTGAGGGCAAGAAGGAAGAGGAAGCCGACAAGAAGGTCCAGGAGGACGTCGAGAACGGCAAGACCGACGAGGCTAAGCAGAAGCTGGACCTGAAGCCGGTTCTGACCACCTCCGGCGCTAAGCACGCTGGTTACGCTGGCACCGTTGCTCTCCGCCTGGAGAACGTCGGTTCCGAGCGCTACTACGGCGACTTCCCGGCTGTCCAGTACCGCGTTGATGTGAAGACCGCTGAGGGCCCGAAGGGCGTTGACCGCCTCATCACCCCGCGTTCCTCCAACGGTGCTCACATCCGTGACCTGGGCTTCGACGAGAAGTCCTCGACCCGCTCCTTCGAGGTCACCCTGGCCAACCCGATTAACGCTGGCGAGTCCGCTCGTGTTGCCAACCTGGACTTCGGCGACGGCAACACCAAGGAAGGCCGCCTGAAGAACTACATCGAGGTCACCCAGATTTCCCGCCTGAAGGGCGACAACTCCACCGACAACGACCAGAACGTTGACTCCCGCGAGATCACCGTGAAGGACACCGGCAAGAAGGCTGAGGGCCTGTTCTAAGGAACACCCCTCGCCCACTGCAGAGAGTGTGCACAGCCCGCCGGCGCTTAGTCCGGCAGTGAGAGAGTGAGAGGACCCCGACCGCTGTGAAAGCGGTCGGGGTTTCTTTATGCCTTTAATCCGCTTCCACCAACTACCCCGCAGTTCTCCCCGCCTCCCCCGCCTTCGTTAACGCCGGGGAAGTTCTGCACCGCAGGGTTAGTTGGCTATTGTGAACTAATGAAATTCTTTCGCTCCGCACTAGCGGGCATTCTCTCGGCGGGGTTGATCCTGTCCCCCGCCCTAGCGCAGACAGCACATGCACAAGCACTGGATACGATGAGCAGCGATGCTGCCAACATCGATCAGCACTCCAGTGCCCTCGATCCCATCGCCTTAGGACCGTTGGCACCGCTGCTCTTCGCCGACAACATTTTCGCCGCCTGGGCACAGGTGCTTCAGCAATTGAAAGTCCCGGTGTTGGCACCAGACGCTACGCGCCCACCGGCGACGGCAGCCCCGGCACAACTGCGCGGACTGCGTCACGTCCAGGACAACGTGTGGGAGCTAAAAGCCTATTCACCGGCCATGGACCGTGTCATCACCAACGACATCATTCTTCCTCCAGGAGGATTGGAGAACACGCAGCCCCGCCCGAGCTACTACCTACTGGGTGGTGCCGGCGGTGGCGAGGACGCACTGTGGTGGGACGGCGGAGGGGCCTCCGAGTTCTTCCGTGACAAGCATGTCAATGTCATTTCCCCGCGTGGCGCATATGGATCGATGATGTCCGACTGGGCGCAGCCTCATGACACCCACGGAAAATACAAGTGGGCCACCTATCTGACAAAGGAACTCCCGCAGCTTATCGACGCCGAGTTCCACGGCAACGGCCGCGACGGAATCGCGGGTCTAAGCAACTCCGGCGGCCCCGCATTGGAGCTAGCCACGTTCGATCCGCGCTTCAAAGTGTCTGGTTCCTTCTCCGGTTGCCCCTCGACCACAGGTGTTCTCGCGCAGTCCTTTGCGTGGGCAAGTGCTGCGTTCTACGGCACTGACCCGGCTCGCTCCTTCGGCGCGCCGTGGGATCCGGCGTGGGCGCAACATTCGCCGGTTCTCAACCTCGATCAGCAACGCGGCCGAAAGACTTTCGTCATCGTCTCCCGCGGCGGCCCGGCCGATTTTGACGTCGACATCGAGGACTCACCACTTCCCGCGCTGGGCCTCAACGAGCGTTTGGATTATTGGTGCAGCTCTTATTACGCCAAGCAGGCCACCGCAGCTGGCGTAGACCTTGACTATTACGAGCTTCCCGCGGGGCGCCACACATGGGGGCTGTTCCGGCGCGAGCTGGCCATCAGTTGGGCCACGGTGGGCCCGGCACTAGGGGTAAAACCCTAGATCACCGCAGGCTGCGGAAGTAAAATCAACATTCATGAATGTCATGGATACTTGGGAGCCCACGCTGGGCACCGGACCACTGTTAGGGATTGCGGTTGCGGCCATCGCCGTCATCCTCGTCCTCGTCATCTACTTCAAGGTGCACGCCTTCGTCACACTCGTCACGGCCTCCGCGCTTACCGCCCTGGCCGCTGGCATCCCGTTGGATGGTGTGGTTCCCACCATGACGAGCGGCTTCGGCTCAACCTTGGGATCCGTCGCCTTGCTGGTGGGGTTGGGCGCCATGATCGGGCGTCTGGTGGAAACTTCCGGCGGTGCTAAAACGCTTGCCGACGCCCTCGTGAAACTCTTCGGCGAAGACAAAGCGCCCCTAGCACTCGGCGTGGCCTCCCTCATCATGGGCTTCCCCATCTTCTTCGACGCGGGGCTCATGGTGATGCTGCCGGTCATCTTTGCCGTCGCCAGGCGCCTAGACGGCCCAGTTCTGGCCTACGGCATCCCCGCCGCCGGCGCCTTCTCCGTCATGCACGTCTTCGTGCCACCGCACCCGGGCCCTGTCGCGGCCGGTGAGTTCTTCAGCGCGGACATCGGTCTCATTCTCATTTTTGGCCTCCTCGTTGCGCTGCCCACGTGGTATCTCTCCAGCTACCGCTTCGGTCTCCACCTAGGAAAGAAGTATCCCTACCGCCTCGAGGAAGCCATCACCGGCGCGTTGGTCAGCGATGCCGAACTCCCGGATCGCCCGGCCTCCCCGGCCTCAGTAATTGGCATCCTGCTCATCCCCATGATCCTCATCTTCGGCAATACCGGGTTGACCACGCTGGGCACCGCTGGTGTTGTTGATCCTTCCGCCACGTGGGTTCGCTTCTTCGTCTTCCTGGGCCAAACACCCATCGCGCTGTTGATTACCACTCTTGCAGCGATGGCCGTGCTGGGCCTGCGCCGCGGGGAAGGCAAGAGCGCAATTGAGAAGACCGTGGAGTCTTCGCTCGGACCGATCTGTTCCGTCGTCCTCATCACCGGCGCGGGCGGCATGTTCGGCGGGGTGCTGCGCACCAGCGGTATCGGTGATGCGCTGGCGGACTCCATGTCTAACCTCGGCGTGCCTGTCATCCTGGCCTGCTACCTCATCGCGGTAGCCCTGCGCCTGGCACAAGGCTCGGCCACCGTTGCGCTGACCACGGCCGCCGCGCTCATGGTGCCCGCCGTGGAGGCCGGCGGCTTCAGCGAAATCCAGCTGGTCCTCATCACGCTCGCCACCGCAGCCGGCTCCGTCTTTGGCAGCCACGTCAATGACTCGGGCTTCTGGCTCGTTGGCCGTCTCATGGGCATGGACGTGTCCACCACCCTGAGGACGTGGACCGTCAATCAGGCGCTGATTTCCTCGATTGGCTTCGGCATCGTCCTTATCTTCTACGGCGCCGCCGCGCTGTTCTAGGCCTGCAGGTACTCGGCCGCCGCGGCGGCCAGTTCCTCCGGCGTGGCGCTGACATCGAGCACCAGCCCTGCTTCCTCCGGCCGTAGCTCCTCCAGAGTCTCGAACTGCGAATCAAGCAGAGATACCGGCATGAAGTGTCCGGTTCGCCGGCTCATGCGCTCCTTGAGCAACTCATAGGAGCCGTGCAGGTGGATAAAGACCGTATCGGGTGCTGCGGCGCGGATGATGTCGCGGTAGGAATGCTTGAGCGCGGAACAGCCCACGATGGCCCCGGACTCTTGTTCGGCGAGAAAGCGCCCGATGGATTCGAGCCAGGGTTTCCGGTCATCGTCGTCAAGCGCCTGCCCCGAGGCCATCTTCTCGATGTTCGCCGCCGGGTGCATATCGTCCCCATCCCGGAAGGGAAGGCCGCTGCGCTGCGCCAGCAACTCCCCGACCGTCGATTTGCCGCAGCTCGAGACTCCCATGATCACCACGTGCTTGCGCATCAATCCTCCTTAAGACAGCATCCGATCCTACGCGCTACGGGGCGTCGCGCGGCTGACCACAGCGCGGCTTAGCCCAGTGGCCCGTAGCCAAAGTCGCCGCGCTGCACCTCGCCGCGGGCATTCGGATCAAAGGTGGCACACAAAGCCGCCGCCACGTAGCGCACGCCGCCCTCCGGCGCGGAGGAGCCGACGCGCTCTGCGCAATTCTCAAGAGCAGGCATGCCGATGCTCTGCCCCGGCATAGTCATGGAAAAGAAGGACGCGGCCATCATGGTGTTGCCATCGGCGCGCACGTACTCCGAGGAGCCCTTGATGGCCTGCCAGGCAACTGCCCCGACGGGATCGGTGCGGAACTGATCCCGCTCAGTCTGGGTCAGCTCGGCATTGGCGGCGGGCACGGACAGCGTTGTGATGAGAAGTGCAGCGGATGCGGCGAGTAGAGAAAACTTTTTCATAGGAACACTGTATCCTCCAGCAGGAAGATTGTCGCGGCGTTTTCTATTTGTCTTCGAAGCGGATCGATCGACGCAGCTGCCGAATCTCAGCGGGCCCCACGCGGCAACAGCCGCCCAGAAGACCGACCCCAGCCACGCGCATCTCGGCTGCCGCCTCGGCTAACCCCACCGCGCCGGCGGGAGCAGGACGCCAGTCGCGGGCGCCGTCATCCCAGCTCTCCCCGCTGTTGGGACAGGCTAAAAGCGGCTTATCGGTTCCAGCGCGCAATGCCTTCACCGCCGCCCATGCCTGCGGTGGGCGCACACAATTCACACCCACCGCACCCAGCAACGGTGTCTGGTTGGCCAGCGCGATCACCTGTGAGAGCTTCGTCGGGTCGGCCGCGATGGCGCCGGTGATGCTCAACGCAAAGGGCTTGGGCTGGGCCGAGAGCAGCTCCAGAAGCACCGCGGCCTCATCGACATTCGGGATGGTTTCTGCGAGGAGGAAGTCGGCCTCCGTGTCCGCGAGCACCTCTACCCTGCGGGCATACCAGCGGCGCAATTCGTGCGCCGAAAGACCATAGGCACCGTCGTACTCGTTGCCCCGGCCCGGGCCTGCTCCATAGGGGCCAATGGATGCGGCAACCAATAGATCACCGTGGGCAGCATGTCTGTCGCCGGCCTTGCGGGCGGCGTCACGCGCTACCGTGACGCTGCGGCGCAAAAGAGACTCCGCCTCCCCGCCCAGCACATCGAAGGTGATTTGATAGGAGGCCGTGGTGGCAACCTGGGCACCGGCGGCGAAGAAGTCCGCATGGGCAGATTCGATGAGGGCGGGGTCCTCACGCAGCACACGCGCCGACCACAGCGGACCCGAGATGTCGTACCCCAGGGCCTCGAGGTGGGTTCCAAGGCCGCCACCGAAAAGCAGCGACGCGTCAAAGGGGGCCATGGCGCACGAGCCTAGCAATACGTGGGCAGCCGACCCCCACCATGCCAATAGGTTTCATTAATAGTTGCATTACTTTTCTTAATCTTTTACCTTCTGGCACTGAGCCTCAACAGCCCTTCTTCCTGCTCATTGCCATGCTTTTCGACGTTCCCCTCTCACTCAGGTTCCTCACCGGAGGATAAACGCAAACTATACTTTCCCAGCCTTAATCCAGGGATTTTTGAAGAAATTCCTGAGTTTTTGAGAATAGTTGACACATCACCAGCACTTTCTTGGGAAAGCTTTCCATCAACCTAAGAAGCCACCCCCAAGTGCCACCCCCGCCGCCCGTCATTTCTAAAGAAAACTATGCGATTTCAAGCCTTCAGGGCGGCAAACCCAAAAGAAACTTAAACCCGCCGCGCGAAGACACATAAACTCACAGGCAAACCTTAAAACTGCTGGTCAGATGGATTTTGAGCACCCAAAAGAGCTTTAATTTTAAGTGAAAGTACCGCTCGGTACGAGGTCGAAAAAGCCTCCACTTAACACCTGAAGCAGAAAGAGGTGCCCGCCATGTTCCGCCTCCCATTCGGACATAAAGCCACAAAGATCGTCGCCCCGGTTGCTGCCGTTGCAGCACTCTTCGCCGGTTCCATCAACGCCCCTGCTCAGGCTGGTAGTTCCTTCGGTGCATTCAACCCGGCTGACTTCGGCTTCACCATGCCGTCCGTTGCCGGCCCGGCAGCCCCGGCTCCGCACGCTGCAGCCAGCGTTCAAGGCCTCATTAATCAAACCAATGCGCAACGTGTGGCCAATGGCCTCGCACCGCTGCGCGTTGACCCGAACCTGACCAACCTGGCACAGGATTGGGCCAACACCTTGAGCCGCGATGGCAGGACTCGCCACCGTCCGAACTACTGGACCTTCTACCCCGCCGGCCTACCCGCTGGTGGTGAGAACGTCCTCCAGGCATGGAGCGACTACTCCGATGCCAGCCTGGTGAAGCTGTGGATGGATTCCCCCGGCCACCGCAAGAACTTGCTCGACCCCCGCGCTAAGTCCGTGGGAATCGGCCTGACCGTCGCCCCCGACGGCCGGTTGTACGCCGTGCAGAACTTTGGGCGGTAGATCTAAAACCCGAAAGGGGCGCAGTTAGGCGGCTCATCCTGCGCCCCTGGGTGTTCACTCGCTGCACGCTATAGTGGACTCCATGCTCACGCGACTCGAAGTTGATGGTTTCAAGAACCTCAAGAATTTCAGTGTCGATCTCGGCCCTTACACCTGCATCGTGGGCCGCAATGCTGTCGGCAAGTCAAATATCTTCGACGCAATTTCTTTCTTCGGCTCAACAGCCAATGCCTCTCTCAACGATGCCGCCGCCAATCTCCGCGGTCTGCGTGGCGATATCAGCGAAATCTTTGGCAACGACACGAACTCGATCACGTTTGCCGCCGAGATGATCGTCCCCGCAACTTTTCGAGATGACTTCGGACAAGAAGTAGAAATCACCACGACTTTCCTGCGGTACGAGCTTGAATTCCAACTCGTGGAGCAGGAATTCACTGCGGATCAAGTCGTGCGAACCATCGAACTTGTCCGTGAGGATCTCACGGCACTCACCCAAAAGGACGCCCGTGAAAGGCACCCCTGGGCTGCAGAAGCATTTCGCAAGACTGCTATTAAAAGCACAGGTGGCCGCCCCGCGTTCATTAAGACAACGGCCGAAGACTCCATCGAGGTTAAGTCGGGTAGAAGGGGGCGCAATCCGCACCTTCCCCTGAAGGAAGTTCGCTCCACGGTTCTATCCGTCTACGGGCGCAGCGCGGATTACCCAGCAATTGCTGCAGTACGTAGAGAGCTTTCCACGTGGAAGCTACTGGGCCTTGAGCCGAGTGCGATGCGTGCTCCGAGCGCGATGAGTGATCCGTCAAGCGTCGATGCCCGCGGCGCCAACCTCCCGGCGACCCTCGCCCGCCTCACGCAGGAAATCGGCGATCAAGCAACTGTTCAATTAGAAGACACGCTCCTCGATCTCGTTGATGTTCGCTCGATTGACCTCGACATCGACAGCTCGCGTCAGTTGATCACGCTTCAAGCAGAAATTGGCAATGCACCGCTGCTTCCCGCGCGTGCGCTCTCGGATGGAACACTGCGTTTTATCGTCCTGGGTCTCCTCGCCATCGACCCCAGCACGAACGACGTTTTATGCTTCGAAGAACCAGAAAACGGCATTTATCCCGACAAGCTTCGCGCTATGTATACGCTCCTGCATGAGCTGGCTGTCGATTCACGCCACCAAGTGGGCCCGGACAATCCCCTGCAGCAAATGATTGTGAACTCCCACTCCCCTGCCTATTTATCCCTACACCAAGAGGATTGGGGCGAACTACTTGTCGCCGATAGCCACCCCATTGACAACTC
Source organism: Corynebacterium sp. HMSC065D07 (assembly GCF_001810695.1). NCBI lineage: Bacteria > Bacillati > Actinomycetota > Actinomycetes > Mycobacteriales > Corynebacteriaceae > Corynebacterium > Corynebacterium sp. HMSC065D07. The sequence continues at coordinate 226,153 of NZ_KV802471.1, read as the reverse complement.
CTTAAGGCTCCTTCCAGTCCTTGGCAGCGAGAATTGGCGGACCATAAATCCAGGAACACCGGGCGTTATCGCAACGGTCATCGAAGAAATCCTCCACGTTTCCTTGAAGCATCAGGATGAAGCTGCTTGAAGCACAACTACTGGGACACCGGTCCAGAGGCGGCAACCCCACCGACCACAGCAACAGCGTCGAAGCCCCTCCACACTCGTTACGAGCACGCCGCGGCCATGCGAGATGTACCCCACGGAGAGCAACAACTCACGCTGCGTGGGCTTAACTTACTTGATTTAAGCAACAGGCGTTTGCATGGCGCTACGCCGCGTGTACTCAAGGTCCTTTCCGTAAATAGTCAAGCCCGTGATGTCGTGCTGGTCCGATTTCCGGAAGATGAAGGATGCCAGATAGCCGATAACGAGAGTTCCTACGAACGCGACAATCGAGACCAAGAATGGGCCTTGGTCCAGCTTTCCAGCGAAGTACGCAGCAATCGCTCCGCAAAGGAGCCCGATGAGAACGCCATTGGAATTTGCGGACTTCGTAAAGATACCCAAGACAAATACCGCAGTGAGCGGAACTCCAAAAAGACCGGTGATCGCGAGGAACAGGTCCCACAGGTCCGACTGGTTGGTAATGATGAGATACAGCGCAACGGCCAATCCGAAGGTTCCGGCAACGATGATGACCAGGCGAGAGAAAGTAACCGACGCTTCCTTCGGGGAGAAGCGGTTATAGATATCCACGACAACGCACGCGGAAATCGAGTTGAGCGAAGAAGAAATTGTCGATTGCGCAGCCGCCAAGATGGCAGCAATCAAGAGTCCGGCAATGCCTGCAGGCAGCTCCGAAAGAATGAAATACGGCACTACAGCAGAAGTGTTGACTCCCTCAGGCAGACCACCCTTCGCTTCGTAGAAGTTATACAAAGCCGTTCCCATCCCGTAGAACAGCGGAATAGTTATCAGCGCCAGAATTCCGTTGACGATGAGAGACTTCTTCGTCGCTTGAATCGTAGGAGTCGTTTGGTAGCGCTGAACGACGTCCTGAGAAGAGGTGTACTGGTGCAAGCTGTTCAGTACATTTCCGATAAAGATGAATGGTATCGAGGAGAAGACTGCATTCGTGGTGAAGTTGTCCGCTGAGTAGAACTTTCCTTCTTCAGCGGCGTTAACCACCGCACCGCTAAATCCGTCGGGAGTCATAGCCATGGCCGTCAGCACTACCGCTGCAGCGCCAGCCAGCAGCAGGACACCCTGAATCACATCAGACCAAATCACACCTTCCATGCCTCCCAGGAAGGTGTACACAATACAAAGAGCGCCTACAAACGCGGCGACGACCAGCGGGTTGATATCTGCCACCGACGTGATCGCCAATGTTGGCAAATAGATAACGATGGCGATGCGCCCGACGTGATAAAGAACGAAGAGGAGCGAGCCGAGGACTCGGAGGGCTACGGAGAATCTCTCCTCGAGGTATTCGTAGGCCGTAGTGACATCCAGCTTCCTGAAGAACGGAACATAGTAACCGATCAAAATTGGAACAATGGCAAAAATAGCGAGGTTACCAGCCGAGTAAGCCCAGTCAGTCAGATACGCCTTTTCCGGAGTGGACATAAACGTGATGGCAGACAGCGTCGTGGCATAGATTGAGAATCCTGCCGCCCAGCCAGGAATCCTGCCACCCGCTTTGAAGAATTCGTCCTGATCACTGCCGGCCCTACGCGCAAAATAAGCGCCGACAAGAAGCATTCCCAGGAGATAGAGGATCAGAACTATCCAGTTGAGTGTTCCGAATGATTGCATTTGGCCTTCCCTTCAGGGCTTTCGATATAGAGAGCTAAATCACTCTCTAATTTGTCTGTGCAACAAAGCATGTTAGAAGATACAATACATCAGACGTCTGATGTTTGAAGGGATTTAAGATATAGCCGTCTACCCCTGATCGTCAGAGCGGAGTGCTACTCCCCCGCAGCGCTCATCCTTTAAGTACCCCGCCAACGTGGAAGGCTTAAGATATATCGAAAAGAAAAGAGGGATTAACCAGTGCACACCGGAACGTGGGGATTCAGTGAAGCCACACATCGCCCTGCCTCAACCACCCAGCAGGCTGTAGAAGGCATCAAACAATACATTCGGGACAACGCCCTCAAGCCCGGGGACACTTTGCCAACCGAATCAGAGCTCTGCGAAGAGCTTGGCTTCTCTCGCTCCTCTGTCCGAGAGGCCATCAGAATCCTAACGACGCTAGATATCGTCGACGTCAGGCACGGAACAGGAACGTTTGTCTCCAGCACGTCCCTCAAAGCTCTAGTTCAAGGACTCATTTTTCGAGCGACTCTCGACGCTGATGACAACCTTGAAACACTTCGTGATGTAGTGGAAATCCGGCAGGCGATTGATCTTGCTATCGGGCAAGAAATCACAGCCAAACTCGACCCCTCGAAGCTAGAGCAGTTGAGCATCATCGTGGAAAAGATGTCAGCCAAGCGGAAGCAGGGCCTAAACTTTGCCGAAGAGGATCGGGAGTTCCATCAGGTGCTGCTTTCCGAAATTGATAACCCGATCATCCGTGAGCTCAATGATGCCTTTTGGCAAGTGCACATGAACGTCATTCCGCTTCGCAAGTTGGAAGAACCACAGGACTTCAGCAGGACGGTTCGCGCGCACCAAGACATCGTCGATGCTCTACAGAACAATGACCTGAAGAAGTATCAAGAGTCTGTACTCAGGCATTACGAGCCTCTGCTGACTTCGCTGTGACAATCCGCGTCAGCTATTGAAGCTCCGCGTAATCCAGGCAGGATCTGTGATGGCAGTGCCAATGATGATTGCATCGGCGCCAGCGCGCTTTCCTGCAGCCACATCATCGCGCGAGGCAAACCTGCCTTCGCCTATCAAAAAAGCATCTTCACCACAGAGCCGTCGCCCCTCTGCCAAGCATTCAAGATCCGGACCTTCAGTCTTGCTCCGGAATTCTGTATAGCCGGCCAGCGTCGTTGAAATGATATCCGCCCCCGTGTGGTGCGCCTGCTGCATTTCTTCCGGGGTTGAACAATCGGCCATTGACAAGACATTAAGCCGGTGACACTCTGCGACAAGATCAGAAAAGCTTGAGCCATCAGGCCTAGGGCGATCCGTGGCATCTGCACAGATAACAGCTGCCCCTGCCTCAGCCAATCGACGGACGGACTCTACAGTTGGCGTGATATAAACCCCCTCACTCCCCTCCTTTGTAAGGCCGAACACTGGTACATCTACTGCAGCTGCGATTGCCTCGACATCCTCGATGCCGCCATACCCGCCACACCGGATTGCACGGCTTCCTCCCTCAACGCACGCACGAGCGACATGCGTCAAGGTATGGGTATCGCGCATTGGGTGACCATCTGGCGCTTGCACCGAGACAATCACCGAGTTTCGAATTAACCCTTGGACTTCTTCTCGGCGTTCCGCCAGTTCACTACTCTTAAACCTAAACATATACCTGAGCCTTCTTCTGGATATATCGCAGATAAACGGTGCTAAAAAGCGTTATCTCGAGCAAAAGCCGCTGCACCCACTAACGGTGCTGTCGCCGGAGATTCAGTAACCCGAATTGCAACGGAGCGATTCGGCTTCAATGCGAAATCCTCTATGGCCTGACGGAATGGTTCTTCCACAGCGGCACCAATCTGACACACACCGCCGCCCAAGACAACGGCATCAAGATCAAGAGCCGAAACAAGACCAGCCACCGCACGGCCAAGGCCATAAGAATTCCCTCGAATAATCCGGGAAGCGAGTTCATCTCCCTGGTTCATTCTTTCCACGACCTTTTCGAGGGGAAGCACTAACTGGGCCCGTTCCTTCCACTGCACCCGCTCGCTCGCCGGGTTCGTAGAAAACTCTTCATAATACGCAGCCAAGCTATTGCCGCTCATAATGTTTTCGGCGCGGTCCGCAAAGCCCCGGAAATCAGCGCACAAGAGCTCCGAAAACTCTCCGGCCGATCCGGTAGGTCCGCTGAGCAGACTCCCGTTATCGCTTACCGCACCACCGACACCAGTTCCCAACGAAAGGTACAGGACTCTGCCGGACTGGAACTCCCTCGCGGCTCCGAGCATCAGCTCTCCGTACGCCCAGACTCTCACATCATTGTGAACAGCACACGGAAGGTCAACAACCTCTTTCGCGACCTCACGAAGATTGGTACCAGACCAGTTCTTAATGGTGTCCCCGTTGTAGGTGACGAGTCCCTCAGGTGCCTGAATCACTCCTGGCGAACCAATGCCGATTCGCGCCGGGGCAATGCCCGATCCTTCCAACGCCAGCTGAACGGCTTTCTTAATCTGCTCCTGTGGCGAAGCACCGGCCGGCTGGGTAGGAATCTTTCCCAACGCAACTGCCTGCGTTGGGTCTTCATCAGACACGAAGCCCCAACCAATCTTTGTTGCACCGACATCAAGCGCAAGGGTACTAGTCACTCTTCACTCGTTTCGTCGTAGTTCAGCGAAATTAGGGCTCGATCACCTGAGCGGCATCGACGATCTCATGAATCTTAGCCAGCTCCTCATCATTCAGAGCGACGTGCGGACGGGACATCAGCCCCGACGGAAAGACGCCCAGGTGGTGAAGCGCTGCCTTGAAGCTGCCGAGACCTTGCGAGCTTCCGCCCATGCGGGTCCCATCGCCCACACCAACGATGGTGAAAAGGTCACAAATCTTAGACTGCAATTCCGCGGCCTCGGCATACGCCCCGTCCACCAGTAGCTCATGCAACTTCACGTAGGAAACCGGGTCCACGTTGCCCAGACCAGGTACCACGCCATCGGCACCTGCCAGGTAAGCAAAGTCGACCGTAGTTTCCGAGCCAGTTAAAACCACAAAGTTTTTCACCCCAGCCTTGTCGCGGGCGCTAATCAGAGCACGCGTGTATCCATCATTGCCGCCAGAATCTTTAACGCCAGCGAGCACACCTTCCTTGGCGAGAGAAATAAGGGTAGAAATATCCAGTACCGAGTGAACACTGACCGGAATGTTGTACGCGTAGATGGGAGTCTCTGGCGCGGCTTCGTGAAGAAGTCGGAAGTGCTCAGCAATTTCTACATCGTGAGTACGAACATAAAAAGGGGCAGTGGCAACTAGACCCTGGACCCCGAGCGCGACGGCATCTTCAATATGCTCAATGACTCGCGGAGTCGTCATGTCAATCACGCCTGCAACTACCGGAACTCGCCCGCGAGCCTGTTCCGCCACCGTTGCAATGACTTCCTTACGCTGCTCTCGTGTAAGGAAAGCCACCTCACCTGAAGAACCGAGAACGAACAGACCATGAACACCAGCCTTAATCAGCCGTTCGGCCTGACGCTTGAGGGTATCGATGTCGACGGAGTAGTCCTCGTTAAACGGAGTCAGAAGCGGCGGTACAACGCCGTGCAGGAGCTGTGTGCTTGCAGTCATGTCTTGAACCCTTCCTATTCACCTTTTCACTTGAGTCATAAGACATCATACGTCTCCTGCGATTGTGATGCAGCTCCTTCCAGCGAAAGGAAGCAAAGGAAGAGAACTGACTAACCTAACCTGGCAACAGCTCGGAGGCCTCCCCACCACGCTCACTACGAGCACATCGCGGGCGCGCGAGGCTGCTACGTAGAGCAACGCCCGCTCGCGCTGCAGCGCCTCGCGGCTTACATCAAGCAAGATGACGTGCGTGAATTCTAAGCCCTTGGCGTTGTGCATCGTCATCACCGCCATCGGGCGCTCCCGGGACGTGCGCCGCCCAGTGCTCACGGCCACGCCCAGCTCGCCCAACTGCGTGGCGATCTCATCCTTGCGCGCATTAGTCCGGGTCAGCACACCGATGGAGACATCGTCATCCCCGAAGGTCCAGTCCCGGATACGCGCGGCCAAGGCCTCAGCTTCCTCCGCCTTGCTCGCAGAATTCAAGACAACCGGCGCAGGACCCTGGCGCAACGAACGATAACCATGCAGATCGTCGATATTCTCTTCCGAATCCACCCACTCGGCACCGTCCAGAATCGCCGTGGCATAGCCCAGGTTCTGCCGGGTCGTGCGGTAATTCACGCGCAGCTTCGTCGTGGCACGCCCTCGCGTTTCAATCCCGTAATCACGCAGCACCAACCGCTGCCCATAGATGCGCTGGTGCGCGCGACGTTGCTGACCAGCCAGTGCTCATCACAGCAGGAGATGGGTACATCGAGGGCGAGCTGGGAGTAGTCGGAAAGGCTCATGGAGTCCAAGGCATCAGCGGGGCTGGACCTTTTGGGAGGATTGCGGCTCAGGAGTTCGAGAACATTTCACCTGGCTAAGCCCAACACCAAACGCAGCCTTTTGCTGAAATAAATCTCCAGAGTTCTCCTCCCCTTTGCCCCTTTTAAGGCATGCTGGAGAAGACTATTCGCTACAGAGGAGGCTCCGGTGGGTTTCAACACCAACATGCACCAACTATCGGCGCTGATGCGCAATACCGAGAACGGAGAGATTCAGCTCCCCGATTTTCAGCGAAAGTACAAGTGGGAGGACGAGCGCGTCCGCCAGCTCCTCATAACCATCTTCCGTGGGCATCCGTTGGGCATCATCATGTTGCTGGAAACCGGCAATTCTTCTGTCAGGTTCAAGCCACGGCCCATCGAAAGCACCGAGGCGACTGCTACCTCCGAGCCCAAGTTCTTGCTTCTCGACGGCCAGCAACGACTGACATCGCTTACCCAAGCCCTCAAGGGTGATGGTGTTGTTCACACCAAAGACTCACGCGGCAAGCGCCTCGACCGCAGGTACTTCATCAATATCCAGAAGTCTATTGAGGATCCCTTCGAGCTGGATGAAGCAGTGATCTCGGTACCGGCTGATGGAGTTATTCGAACCAACTTTAACCGCGACATCGTTCTCGATCTCAGCAGCCTGGAGAAGCAACACGAAGCGGGTTATATCCCCGTTTCGCTACTGCTTGATCAGATGGGGCTTTTCGAATGGTTCGGCAAGCTAGGTGACACCGAGCTCATGACCGCATTCAGCGATGGGATCATCCGTCAGGTCAACGAATACAAGATTCCCGCAATTGAGCTCGACAAGCAGACGGACAAGGCAGCGGTGGCCACTGTCTTCGAAAAGGTCAATGTCGGTGGGCTCCCACTAAACGTTTTTGAGCTCCTCACAGCAGTGTTTGCAGGCGATGCCGAGTACTACGACAGGTACCAGCACGATTTCCGCCTCAACGACGACTGGGTGGAGACTAAGGAACTGTGGAAAGAACATGATGTCCTCCACAAGGTGGAGAACACTGACTTCCTCCAAGCAATCACGATGCTGACGACTCTTGAGCGAAGCAAGCATTCTTCGGGAGGCCGCAAAGTCGGTCTGTCTGCCAAGAGGGAAGACGTTTTAAGGCTTGAGTTGAACGACTACCTCACCTGGCGCGACGCCCTACGTCAAGGATTCATCTGGGTAGCAGGCTTCCTAGCGGATCTGCATATTTACCGATTCAGGGATGTCCCCTACCCGAAGCAATTAGTTCCGCTAGCTGCCATCGCCGTTGTTCTTGGCAAGGAAGCAGACAAGCACCACGTCAAAGAGAAGATTACGCAGTGGTTCTGGAGTGGAGTCTTGGGCGAGCTTTATGGCTCTGCCATTGAGACGCGCTTCGTGCGTGACCTTGAAGGGGTGCCTGCTTGGGCGATGGGTGAAGAGACTACCGCCCCACGCACCGTGCAGGACGCTACCTTTGCGGAATCCCGCCTTCATTCCTTGCGCACCCGCAATGCCGCGGCATACAAGGGCATTGCTGCACTGATCATGGCACAGGGCTCTACGGACTGGGTCGAAGGGAAGCAATTCGGCGCTTTCCAGTACAGGGACATGGCCGTAGACATCCACCATATTTTCCCTAAGGACTGGTGCAAAAAGAACGGAATTGATGATGAACGCCGCGAGTCTATCGTCAACAAAACGACGCTGAGCGCACGTACGAACCGTGTCATCGGTGGCGTCGCACCGTCGGCATACTTGACCAAAGTTGAGAGCGAATCAGGCTTTGATGCCAACGGCGTAGACGACGTTCTCCGCGGACACCTCATTTCGCCCGAAGCACTGCGCAGCGATAACTTTGATGCTTTCTTCGAGCGTCGAAGGGAATCACTCTGCGCACTCATTGAGGGCGCTCTGAAGAAGACGGTTCAGCGCGATGTCAGCGAAGGAAACGCTGTGGAAGACTCGTCATTCTTCGAGGAAGAAGCGCTTGAGGAGCCTGTCCAAACGGGAGTCGACCCCCTATCGGAGGCCTAAGGCAAAGTTGTTTCCTCTCTGACCGGCGCAGCCGGGCAACTTTCGACCAAGAGTGACGGCACTACGTGTGTGCAGATTAGGCAACCTGGCCGAACGCCGCTCTCAACCTCAGGACTCACAATGAATGATATTCATACTCTTCGCACTTCCCGACTCAATCTTTCGGCACCGACAGATGCCGACGTTGACGCCATCTTTGCCATCCACTCGGACGCCCGCACTTACGAGCACCGCCCTGAACTGGTCATGAAGACCAGGGAGGAAGCCACGGACCTGGCACGCGCGTGGCAGGCCAACTGGCACGAGAATCATCTGGGATACTACGTGGTATCCACGCTCGATGGCACTACCATAGGATTTACTGGCGTGCGCCATAGCGAAGAAGCCGGTGAAGAAGTGCTCAACCTCTACTACCGCTTCGCGCCTGAATCGCAGGGCAAAGGCTACGCCAAGGAGGCCGCAGCCGCTGCAATTGCCAGCGCGCGTGAGCGTTTCCCGCAGCTCCCAGTCGTTGCGATAATCGACCCCACTAATGAAGCGTCGATTGCCCTAGCCTTGAAGCTCGGACTTCAGCACGTCCCCGGCGCAGGAGTGCAGGATGACTATGAGGTCTACCGACTGGGCTGATAAAAATATCTCGACACTCGCAGCTCAGCCACTCTTTTGAAACGTGGGAATGACTCCGTAGAACTGAAATGCCCTGGTTATTGATGCAGTCCCTGCAAGGGGAAGCGATCCGAAGGAAGATTTAGTTGCCACGAGCCCGGCAAGAAGGTCTTCAGGTAGCGAACAATCCCCTCCAGTACGGGCTTGGGAGTAAACGCGACGAAAGCACCCGCCAGTGCGGCAATCACCCCGATAGCAACGGCTGCTCCTCGCGAAGATCCAATCGATGATTCTTCTGCCTTCCCACCGTTTGCTGGACCGTTTGACTTATCGGGAGTCTTCAAAGGTAAGAGCTCACCATGCCGCTTGATGAACTCGGAGAAGACATCGACGTCGATTGCCGTGCCTGTAGAAGTAACACGCGCATCGCTGAATGAATCGATCTTGTCGCCACCATTTACCACGTAGTTGCTAACGGCTAGTGAATAGGTGGCATTCATGCCCATTGACGTGCCATCATCGAGCTTTATCGCCGTGACACGCTCGCCAAATGGCGCAGATGCGTCGAAATCAAACGTGAATCCGGCAGTTCGTGGGAAGCCGTTTCCACCGTCCGGGTTGGATTCAATACCCTTTTCCAGCGCATCTTTAATCTGTGCGCCTGTCGCTTGAATCGCGATTGGTGAGTTTCCAAAAGGAAGCACCGATTGCGCATCGCGACGGGTCAAGGTCCCTTCTTTCATGTCGGCACGCTGACCGCCACCGTTCTGCCATCCGAGCTGGGTATCGAAATGTTCGCGGTATGCATCCGCTACCAACGGACCTAGTTCTGCTTTTGATAAAGTCTGCGTCGCAGTACCAAGTTGCTCTCCCAGTTGGCGGTCTAGTTCACCATAGAGTTTTTCGCTGCGTGCCTTCCACTCTTCGTTAGCGTTAAGCGATGGATTGACCGGATGGTTCACTACTTTCACCGTGGTCTTCTGCGTGGACCGGTCAACGGTGATGTCGAGGTGAACCAACGTTCCATAATCAGCGCGCGGTGCGACAATCGGCCGACCATCTGCGGTGTAGGTTACTTCTTCCGGTGATTGCGCCTCGTTTTCTTCACGCAGCGCTGCTGCAAGCTCGGGAATCTCTTCCATTACCCGAGTGGTGTCTTCTTTTGAAATCTGGCTCAGCAAAACGATTGCATCGACGCCTTCTTCTTGGAGCTTGTTAACCCCGGCGCGTGCGGATTCAGCGAAGTCCCCCATCACGACGTCCTTGGCAGCTACCGTTCGATCAAGGTCGGCAGTAAGAGAAACAAACCCGACGGTGAGTTCACCGGATTTAGCAGTGAAGGTGGTCCCGTCATCACTGATCGGCTCGCCATTCTGGGTAGTCAGGTTGCTGGAAATCCACGGAAACTCGGCCTTTTCGATAAGGCTACGAGTATGGTCCACGCCGTAATCAAAGTCGTGGTTGCCAAAGTTGCCGACGTCCACACCGAGTTCGTTAAAAGCCTCTACGAATGGCTCACCGCGAAAGACTGAGCCGAATAGGCTGCCGGCAGCGAGTTCTCCACCAAAGGCGACAATAGGGTCGCCTTCTTCTTGGCGGGTTTTCTCGAGGGCAGTTGCTAAGTAGGCGATGCCACCTTGGTGGCTACCGTCATCCCAGGCTCGGGGCTCAAATTCCTTCATGTCCTGGAAGTAGACAACGTCTCCGGTCGCTACTGCCGCCTGACCTGGGTCCGATTCAGCAGCGACAGCGTTAGATGCGTTGAGAGAAAGAAGAGCAGTCCAAGCAAGAATAGTGTGACGATTGCGCATAGAGGAATCTTGCCTAACGCTGTTGGAGGGGTCCCAACCTTGAAGCAAAATTTAGATGAACATTCATCGTCCACATGTTTACCGCTGGGCCCAAGCTACGAATACGCCTAGCTCGCGGGCATGCCCCTTCAGGAATCCCACGGCTCCAATGCCTTAACCGGGTACCGTCCTTCAACAGCAAAGCGCTGGCACACCACCTGGGTATCGTCGTCGATTTCTAGCTCTCCGATGTACTCAACGAATTCGGGTGAGCGCCAGAATTCTTCATGTCCGGCGCGCCATTCGCTGGCATCGGCGTAGCCTTCGCCCTCGGCGATGGCGTGCTCGTCGCTGACGTCGGCGAGTCTGCAGACCTGGACCTCGATGGTGCGGATGGCGCACACCACGTTGTCATGTGAGTCGAGGACGGCCTCAAGAGTGCCCACGTCCTCGCGCGGGTCGTGGTCGCGCGGGTGCTCGGCCAACAAGGACGTCGTAGTGGTTTTGGTTCCGTCCAGGATGGCGGTGACGAGGGCGTCGCGAAGCGGGCCAGGGAAGGCGAACTCACCGCGGGGCAGTTCCGCTATAGGTTTCAAAGCGTCCTGAGTCATACGTTCACAGTACGTGGCCAGTTAAATGTTGCTGAGTGAGTACGTGCTCGCTTTCTGTTCCGACCGGCCGGATGCTCGCTCCCCCAAACTCGCTTCATCCACGACGATGTCCGGGCGCATCCCTTGCGCCAAAGATGCTCCTTAAAGGGCTGGTAAATCAGCTTTCCCAATCACGCCGTGACCGTGCCGCCACTTCCTATTGATAGCGGCGCGGCCCCTCTTTCAAATTTCAAAGCTCTTCATAAACTTCAAAAAATTCACAAAATTCATAAACTTCACAAGACTTCAAAAGCGCCGTGGGTTAACGTGAGTTCCATGAAGCCGAAGAACACCAATCCTTTTAGGGCTACCTTCGGCGCCGCTCCCCCACTGTTGGTTGGCCGCAGCGATGCCATTCGTGATTTCGGTTTTGCACTCGATGAAGGCCCTGGTGCCCATGAGAGGATCTCACTCATCATCGGACCACGCGGCATCGGCAAGACAGTCCTTCTTAATGCCTTCGAAGACGAAGCGCTCGAGCGCGGTTGGCTCACGCTCAGTGACACTGCAACGACCGGTTTTGTTGAGCGACTGCGTAGCAGCATTATTCAGCTTCTGGCTAAGGAGAGGAAACAGCTCAAAGGCCTCAACGTCTCTATCCTCGGCATTGGAGGCGGGCTCAATTGGGATACCCGAGCTATCGCAGAGTCCACGTACTCGCTCCGCAATGCGCTCAAGGATTTACTGGCCTATAAACGTGAGCTCGACCGGAAATCCCGCCAGGAGCCCGGTGGGGTTCTTGTAACACTGGATGAAATGCACCATCAACGCAGCCAGGAGCTCATAGAGTTCGGCGCCACGATTCAACATTTAGTTCGCGAGGGTGAGGACATTTCCGTTGTCATGGCAGGCATCCCGTCCTCAATTAGACCTTTGCTTTCCGGGAAGCTGAACAGTCGTGGCGACACCAATCCAGTTACCTTTCTTCGACGCGCTAACCGCATTGAGCTGGGCAGGGTCTCCGATTCGGATGTACGTGAAGCACTGGAGGAACCCCTTCACAGCGCCGCCACCTCATGGTCACAGGACGCTTTGGAAACCGCGGTTGAGGCGTGCCATGGATATCCATTCATGATCCAGCTCGTCGGCCAGTGCTCATTCAGGGAAAAGGAACGTACCGCTGACGGAGGTACCGAGATTTCTATCGACGCTGCCCGGCGCGGAGTCGCAACAGCACAGCGCAAGCTCGGCCAACTTGTTCATGAGCCAGCGCTGTCGGACCTCTCCCCCGTCGACCGAAGCTTTTTGGTCTACATGGCTCAAAGCGATGGCCCTTCCAAGATGGCGGACATCAAGGCACGCTTCAATAAGACTGATTCTTATGTAGGCAACTATCGCCGCCGGCTTCTCGACGCCGAAATGATCACCACCACGGGCCACGGCGAAGTCGATTTCGCCTTGCCGTACTTACGCGACTACCTCCGCGAGCACGCGGCAAGTCTCATAGCCGAGGACTTCGACGCCCAGTAGCGAGGCCTCCCTCGCCCTCGGACTGCACGCCACACCTACCCCCGCGCGTTTACATCTCTACTATTCGCGCAGAGTTTCCATTCCTCTCAAAGTTATTCATCCGGCTCGCCGGGAAATGCAGCACCTGCCAGCGTAGGTGTTGTCGCAGTGGCGGAGGAAGAGGCGTCGACAAGCGCGGCGTGGAACCTCACTATGTGCGCGCCGGAGCCGTGTGAATAAACGCGGATAATAGTATGCGTCCAGTCGCAAAACCTGCACCTACATGGGGTTTCTTCGGCTTCCGGTAGCTTGAAAAAGCTCGAACTTTTCTTAGAATTGTCGTCTAGTTCACATATCACCACCCCGGGTGCCGCTGCTCACCACGCAACTGGATGGCACAGCACACCCGCGCCGAGAAAGGTTCACGCACATGACAACTCCCCCGCTGGGCGTTTGGTCCGAGGTTGGCAAGCTCCACCAGGTCATGGTGTGCGCGCCGGGGCTCGCGCACGAGCGGCTGACCCCCAGCAATTGTGGGGAGCTGCTTTTCGACGACGTCCTCTGGGTCGACGAAGCCAAGAAGCATCACGCGGAGTTCGTCGCCAAGCTGCGCAGCTACGGCGTCGAGGTGCTGGAGATGCACACACTCCTGGAGGAAACCCTGGCCACCCCGGGCGGGCGTGATTTCATCCTGGATTTTAAGCTGCTGGATAAGAACGTTGGTGTCGGCATCGGCGGCGAGCTGCGCCACTGGTTCGAGGACATGTCTAATAAACGCCTGGCGGAGCTCCTCATCGGCGGGCTACCCTTCGCCGAAATTCCGAAGGGCTTAGGCCACGGAACTATCGACGCCATGCGAGAGGTCTACGGGCCTTCCGCGTTTGCGCTGCGCCCGCTGCCCAACACCCAGTACTCGCGGGATAACTCGGCGTGGATTTATGGCGGGGTCTCGCTCAACCCCATGCGCATGCCGGCGCGCCACCAGGAAACGCTGCTGACCAGAGCGATTTATAACTACCACCCACGGTTTGCGCAGGCGGATTTTCAGTTCTGGTACGGAAATACCGATGAGGAGCCAGGCCTGGCTTCCTTGGAGGGCGGGGACATCATGCCGATCGGAAAGGGCATCGTCCTCGTCGGCATGGGTGAGCGCACCACCTGGCAGGGAGTAAGCCAGCTGGCCATGCGCCTATTCCAGGAAGGCGCGGCCGAGAAGATCATCATCGCCGCCATGGCCGCCGACCGCGCCTCGATGCACCTCGACACCGTGCTCACCTTCCTGGATGCAGATAAGGTCACCGCCTACCCCAAGGTCGTGAACACCATCCGACCCATCGTCTTGCATCCCTCCACGAGCACGGCGCCTTTCGACGTCGAACTGCCCACCCAGTCTTTCCTCGAGGTCGTCGCCAAGGCGCTTGGCGTCGGGAGTCTGCAGGTGGTGGAAACCGGTGGGGACACCTATGCCGCTGCCCGCGAGCAGTGGGATGACGCCAATAACGTCGTGGCCATTGAACCGGGCGTGGTGGTGGCTTATGACCGCAACAAGCACACCAATAAGAAGCTGCGCGCCGCCGGGATTGAGGTTGTAGAGATTGGCTCGGCGGAGTTGGGCCGCGGGCGCGGGGGCGGGCACTGCATGACCTGCCCTATTGTGCGTGATGCGGTGGACTACTAGAAGGTTTTCCGGCTTCCAACCACCAGTGCGCGTATCCCATAAAGTCAAGAGACCGGGTCTGCACTAACCCACCCACACGGGGTTATACAGAAGTTTGTGTACGAAAGATCAATGGGCTGGCCAGCAAATACTTAACGCCACTAACTTTCTTCAAGCGTCGTAAGCCGTTTTCTATATCCATTGTCTACCCCCTGCATGCCTCCTAAAATAATTGCGGATTCTACAGATCTCTCACTTTTCACTTAATAAAATATAAGGACGGTACACAGGTGCTCCCTAAGGGACTGCGCGCGCTTGCACCACTGGTGGCAACCGCGGCATTAATTACCCCCTCGGCACAGGCGGCCAACATTCCGCCCATGCCACAGGCCTACCCCATCACCAACCTCTACAAGAGCTGCAGCGCAGCAGGTGAAGACAACGCCACGCCCGAGTGGCACTTCGCAGAGACCGGCCGCCGCTACTTGAGCGACGGCACCCTGCAGTTTAAGAACACCACGAACCAGGAGGTGCCATACACCGCCTCCGTGGAAACGGGCACCAACCACAAGATTGAGGCCAACTCCAAGGCCGCTATGCCTTCCGGGTGGGACACCACCGCCAAGTCCGACATCGGACTGAAGCTGAGCAACGGCTGGCAGGAGAAGGAAACCTTCGGCCCCGTCACCCTGAAGCCGGGCGAATCCTTCCGCGTGGAATACGGCGTAGTGGAAAAGGACTTCATCTCCATGTTCGTCGGCTGCAACGATGACCGCCTGGAAAACATGCCCGGCGCCAACGTCATCCGCGGCAAGGGCCCGGCTGAGCGCTATGCCTTTGCCTACATCATCAAGGCGGATGGTTCGATTTCGGACCTCGCCATGGAAAT
The DNA here is from genome assembly GCF_001810695.1 of Corynebacterium sp. HMSC065D07. Classification (NCBI taxonomy): domain Bacteria; kingdom Bacillati; phylum Actinomycetota; class Actinomycetes; order Mycobacteriales; family Corynebacteriaceae; genus Corynebacterium; species Corynebacterium sp. HMSC065D07. Next base: position 210,832 of record NZ_KV802471.1, on the reverse strand, counting down.
TCCTTCCCGCTCCCCGGGCGCGAACTCCAAGCCCATCGAGGGCAACTACACCTCCGTGTCCGGCCCCAGCCTGGAGAAGATCGCGGACCCAAAGAAGGATGAAATCATGCAGCCTTCCGAGGACCTGCAGCGCGACCCATCCTGGCCCAAGGAAGGCGAGACCTGCGAAGGCCGCGATAGCTCCTGGTACCCGCTGGACATCACTGCGGTGAAGCCGACCTTCCGCAAGCCGGGCTACTCCACAGACTTCCTCAACTGGTCCAAGGGTGACTATGAGTACGCGCCGGTCACCGATTTCGTCGTCGGCGCCGAGCACGCGCCGTACACCAACTGGCAGGGCAACCGCGGCGATATCCCGAAGGGCTGGCTGGAATCCGTTGGCGCGGTCAAGCGCGCCTACATGCCGGTGGGAACCGAGCTGCAGCACATCGACCTGGCCCCTGGTGAGCGCGTCCGCGTGGAGTACGGCACCACCATGACCCGCATCAACTACCGCGAAATCCACTGCGGTAAGGACGGAAAGTACAGCCTGACCTCCAACTACAAGCAGACCACCGCTCCCAGCGGTTTCTGGGCGGAGGCCACCATCACGGGCAAGGACGGTTCCACCCGCACCGAGGACGTCACCCCGGACGAGTACCGCGAACTCCCAGTCCCAACCCAGACCATCTACTAATCCCCCTTTACTTCCCAAGGAGAATCCACCATGTTCAAGACCAAGATTGCTTCCACCACCGCCGCCGTGGCCATTGCCTGCGGCCTGATCGCTACCCCGGCTGCGAACGCCCTCCCGGCACGTGACCTGGGCCCGGCCAACCCGACCACCATCGGTGAGCACTGCACCAACCCGGGTGACACCGGCCAGACCGTTAAGATCAAGCGCACCTACTTCGACGGCTCCGCTGGCTCCTGGACCGTGTCCAACTACAACGACGAGCCGCTGCCGGTCACCCGCTCCATCAAGGAAACCAAGACCAAGACCTGGAACGTTTCCGCCGGCGTTGACTTCAAGCTGCTGGATCTGATCAACTTCACCTTCTCCTCCAGCTACACCGACTCCCAGTCCTACGAGGTGGGCGAGCAGGTCGGCCCGTACAACATTGCTCCGGGCAAGACCGCCGTCATGCGCGCCGGCTGGGTTGTCTCCGACTTCGAGGGTCAGAAGACCATCTGCGGTTCCGATAACACCTGGCAGGCCAACGGCGGCACCTTCACCGCTACCCTGCCGAAGGAGCGCCACGTGGAGGTCTCCACTCGCGACAACAACGATTGGGGCTAAGACGTGCTGAAGAAGTCCATCGCGAGCGCCTTCGCCGCGCTCAGCCTATTGGCGGCCGCTCCTGTGGCCCACGCCGCTGACTTCGGCGGGGACTTCGAGCTGCCGCAGCGCTGGAATGATGATTTCAAGCCGGGCACGCACTGCTCGACGCCCGGTGAGAACGGCACTTACGTCACCGCCACCCGCCGGTGGTTCAAGCAGACTGATGCCGCTAGTGTGGCCAACCGCAATGATGAGCCCGTGCCGGTCAGCCACACCGTGACCCAGGCCCGCACGCAGACCATCGAGGTCTCCGGTTCCATCAAGGGCGAGGGCGAGCTGGCCAAGGTTCTGACCCAGACCTACGGATTCAACTACGTGCACGAGCAGCACTGGAAGCTGAACCAGAAGGTTGGCCCGTACACACTGCCAGCGAACTCCCAGGGCAAGCTGGTGTGGGGCTTTACCATGCTCGACACCGACGGCCAGGACGTGCGTTGCAACACCAACCAGGAATGGGAGGCCGTGGGCAAGCCCTACTCCGCCACCGTTCCGGAGGCGCGCTATTCCGAGCTGCAGCTTGGCGACGCCCCCGTCTGGGACTAGCTCACCTCCCCAGGCCGCACAGAAGAGGGCACCCCAAGCCGTTTCACGACGGCTGCGGGTGCCCTCTTTTTGGCGTTCCACAGCGTGATCAAACGGCAGCGCGAGCATTGCAGAACGGCAATGAGAACCTTGCAGAACCGCAACGAGAGCATTGCAGAACCGCAATGAACATCTTGCAGAACCGCAACACCGCAGGTAGATTGACGGCCATGACTCATTCTTTTCTGCATAGAAACGCACTAGAACTGGCGGAAGAAGTTCTGTCAGATACACCTGTGCTGACTATTTCCGGCGCACGCCAAGTAGGAAAGAGCACCCTTGTCCATCAATTACTCGAAGGTAGGGAACATAGATTCATTAACCTTGATGAGAGCGCTTCGCTGGTATCTGCGAAAGCAGATCCAGACGGCTTTGTCAGACAGCTCCCCGAAGGGACACTAGCCATAGATGAAATTCAGCGCGCACCAGAGCTGTTTCGCGCGATTAAAGGCGCACTCGAAGAAGATCGACGGCCGGGTCGTTTTATCCTTACCGGATCATCCAACCTCCTCAGTCTCACAGGAGCTGAAGAATCTCTCGCTGGCCGCGCAGAAACTATTCGCCTTCACGGCCTCAGCGTGGGCGAACGTTTAGGTATCCACGAAGACTTTGCAGGCCGAATGTGGTCATTAAAAGATGCAAGCGTACAACCCGCATCCGCCCTTTCCCGGGCTGACTACTTCCAGCTCTTCTGCACGCCGAGTTTTCCAGGACTTAGGGATTCTAGTCGGCGACGGCAACACCGGTGGTTCGATGCTTATATTGAGCGAGTCTTGTCAAAAGACGCTGCCGAGCTCTACGGCATTCAATTCCCTGACCGCTTACACAATCTTCTCGCCAAGTTTGCTGCACAAGGCACCGCGGAACTTGTAGCGGCGCACATTGGGCGTGCACTCGACATTCCCGAACGCTCAGTCCCTACCTATGTAGCTGCTCTGAATGATGTCTTCTTGATTAACCAATTACCATCATGGGGAACAAATCTTGAGAAGCGAGCTATCTCTAAGCCTAAGGTCTTCCTCTCGGATACCGCACTGGCCACAAGTCTGGCAGGCCTCGAGCCAGAGGCATTGGAGATGAACATTTCCAGCACGCTTAGCGGCGGCATCTGCGAAGCCTTTGTTGCCAACGAGCTTCTGAAGCAGAAAGCATGGTCATCAGTTGATTATCGCCTCTTCCACTTTCGGACTTCTACTGGCAAAGAGGTTGACCTTGTGCTGGAATCACGATCCCGGGACGTTGTTGGCGTGGAGGTCAAAGCCGCAATGTCGATCCAGCCGAAGGACTTTGCTGGCCTGCGCTATCTTCAGCAGGTAGCTGGTGATTCTTTCCGCGCAGGAATTGTCTTGTACACAGGCAAGGACGTCTTGCCGATGGGTGAAAACCTCTGGGCAATGCCAATCTCGACGCTCTGGCACGGCTAAACCGCGACAACGAACGGCCGCCGCGCGCCATGAGGCCCACCGATATACTGCGCCCATGTCTCACCGCATCTTTTCCGTTCCCTTCGCCGATATTTATCCGCACTACGTTAAGAAGGTAGAGCGCAAAGGCAGGACTGTCAGCGAGCTTCACGAAGTCATCACTTGGCTTACCGGCTACTCGGTTGAGGAGCTGGAACGGGTCCGGAAGCAAAAGGTCACCCTCGAGGACTTCTTCGAGCAGGCCCCGCACCTGAACCCATCCCGCTCCCTCATCACCGGCAGCATCTGCGGGCACCGTGTCCAGGACATCGAGGACCCGCTGATGCAAAATATTCGGTACATGGACAAGCTCGTTGACGAGCTAGCCAAAGGAAAAGCCATGGAGAAAATCCTTCGCGGCTAGCCTTCGCTAACTACGCTATTCAAAGCTTCAAGCTTTAAGCCACAAAGGGATACGGCGGCGCGGTCTTCTCACGGAAGAAGTAGCGCGCGTGCGTGTGTCGAACGGACTCTAGGCTTTCAGCGCCAATGGCAACGAGCTCAACGTCTGGGTCATCGTTGATTTGATCGAGGTCGTGACGGGCAAGAGTTGCCGCAGTTAGGGATTCAAACTCCGTGACATTCAGTGCACCCGTCGGACGGTGATACTTAATAAGAAAAGCCGGCATACTATTTACTCCCTTCCGACTCGTTTTCTGTCCGTCTCCGGTCGAGCTCACTAATTAGCCTATCCAACATCCTAGAAGTCCTTTGCCGCAATGGCCGGGCTTCACGCAACTCCACCGTTTCCACTGGGCGCTCGGCAAACGGAGAAGAGAGCACATCGAAGTATTTTTCTACTCTATGCACCACTTCTGAAAGCTCATGCAACGAGCGAACCTGGGTCTCAAATTGCAACGGTACGTGCTCTCCGAGCTCAAGGTATCGGATGCCGCGACCGTACAAGTCACCAGCAAGTTCATAAAGGTTGGCCCATCGTGACTGGAGCGCCGTCCGAAGCTGAAACTCAGCCCGGCCTGCCGGAGAGTAAATATGTAAATGGATCGCCCTATACCCAGAGTGCGGCTTTTCTCTCATGTCCTGAATTTTGACGCGGTCGGCTCCCCTTTCTTCGAAGTCCTGGGCGAGTAGCTCCGCCAGCCTTGATTGTTCAGAGAGCGCCACATCAAAGTCCATTCGCACTCCTGAAAGATCTTGGATGCTCTCTAGCGGGAAGCTCGGCATTCTCCGCAGTTTCTCAACGAGCACCTGCCGAGTCTTGACCCGCGAACCTATAAGGAATCGTTTCGAGTCCGGTTCCACAACGGAATCTGTCGAGCGCTCCAGCGGCACGCTCAGTTCATTCAGTGTCGACGCTGCCAAGGACTCAAGATGGTCACAAAGAGCAGACTGATGTATGAGTATGCGCCGATATAGCTCTTCATCGATCTCTTGCCCAGTGCGCAACGCACTACCTATTCGATGTACTTGTCTCTTACTAAACGTCGTCGGCCTGTTTTCCAAGAACTGCACAGTTCCCCCTTCTTCGATAGTGGCAACCCCCAAAGACGAAGAGCATTGCCAGCATTTTCAGACACCCACACATCCCCCACCCCTTGGATGCCTGCCCTAAAGACTACGAGGGCGACCGGACACCAACACCACATTTTCGGATATATGTTCGACGTTTGCGCTGAAACGCACATCCCACCTTCAGCTTTGCCATACTTGACGCATGACCACGCTAGAAACTTGTGCCAGCGCCTGGGCGAAAGCAATTATGGCCGCACCCGAGCGCGAATTCCCCGCCGCGATGCACCACACGAGCGCTTCCACAGAAGACTGCGACGTGCGCCCGCGCGAGCTGCACCCCAGTTTTTACGGTTGTTTCGACTGGCACTCCAGCGTCCACATGCAGTACTCAGGCGCGCTACTAAACAAGATTCTCGGGCCCGAGTCTCCCAAAGAACTTGCCGCGCTTCTCGACGATCGCCTCAGCGCAGAAGCCCTCACCACGGAATACAACTACCTCCTCGCCCGCCCCGGATATGAAATGCCCTATGGGCGCGCCTGGCTGCTGCAGCTCGCCTCCGTTCGGCCTGGCGAAGCGATGGACAAGCTCGTAGAGCTAACCGCACAGCACTGCCGCGACTGGCTTGAATCACTCAACCAACCGGTGCGCCACGGCATGCATTCCAATACAGCCTTCAACCTTTTCCTCATCCACGAGGCCGCGGAGAAACTCGGGCTGGATTCACTGGCGAGCTCGGTGCGCGAGGCTGCTGTCCGCCTTTTCGGCGAAGACCGCGACTACCCGCTCAAATGGGAGCTGTCCGGACATGATTTCCTATCCAACGGGCTATCGGAGGCTCTACTCATGTCGCGCGTGCTACCGGACTTCCCACACTGGTTCGACGGCTTTCTTCCCCACCACAACGAAGCGCTGGACTTTTTCACACAAATCCCAGAGGTGCTTGACCCAACCGATGGCCGCCTGGCCCACCTCTACGGCCTGGCGCTGACCAGAGCATGGATGCTCGTTGAACTCGCTGAGCATTTCGACGCCTCCGTCCTGCCCCGCACCCATGCACTCGCCGCCAGTGCGCAAACGCAGCTTGTCGACGGCCACTTCATGTCCACCCACTGGCTCATCACCTACGCGCTGCGCTTTCAGCTCGCTGCCGACGGAAGGCATTAGCCAACGGCTTCCCTCATCGCCAGCCATCCAGGCCGAGAGTTCAGGCCGGCATTTTATGCCCGCTCCTGCCGCCATAGTGAGCGCATACGGAATAGTTACTTAGCGAGTAGTACTGTAACTTTCTAATTATCGTTCTCTTCAGGAGCTCACTATGGATTCTCGCTACTCGGCGCAGCGCGATAACTACCGCCTGCCAGAAGAAGGAATCCGTATTGATCTGCGCGCCGAGCGTGCCCGCCAGAGAGGCTCTACTCACGACCGCGAGAGCACTGCCCCTGAGCGCCCTTCCTACCGCCCGCGACGCCGCCCCAGCCACGATCGCCCAGCTTCGTCCCCGTCGACAACTTCCCCTTCCCGTCGATCCGCTTCAACGTCGGCGCCTGCCCAACAAACGCCATCCCAACAAGCGCCGACCCGAACCGCGCCGAAGAAGACGACAGCCCCTGCGCCACGGCGGAAATCACCGCGCCCTCGCACGCCCATCAGCCGTCGCGGGTTGGGAGTCCTCCTTATTTTGGCACTGGTTCTCGTCGGCATCGTCGCCGCACTCCAGTTCAATAAGGAGCCAGACGCGCCCGCGCCGCAACCAACCGATGTGGTTACGGAACCCGCCGCCGTCATCGAGCCCTCCCCAGCGGTGGAGATGTACATCCCGACAATTGATGTGCGTGCAGAGTTTGAAGAAGGCTCCTGTCGGATCAAAGACAACAAGATCAACCCCGACTCGATGAATAGGGCCTGCACCTACACCGCAGACGATAAACCCTATTCGCTCCCCGGTACGGATGCGCAGGACGTCGTGGTGGTCGCCGGGCATACCGGTGCAGGAGTACCAGCGGTGTTCAATAACCTCTACGACGGTAGCGCCGACGAGCACAAAGCCTCTGTGGGCGACAAGTTGTACCTGCGCACGCAGAACTCCGGCGAGCAATGGCTGGTATACACCGCAACAGATCTGCACGATCCGTCGAAGGATGGCCTTGAGCAGGATGAGAGCATCTGGGGCACCGATGCCCAGCCCGGTCGCCTTCTCACTATCAGCTGCATCCAGCCGGCCAACCCTTTGGCTGCTGCGGTGCGCAATGCCGTGGTGGGATGGCAGTTTGAGGGCGTAACCGAAGCTCCTGACCCCGCCGCAGAACAGAGCTAAGCCCCATGCAGCATCCCCCGTTCAGGGGGATTTCCGCCACTACGCGCAGTTATCGAACATTTTCGCAGCTCAACAGACAACACCGTTCTTATCCTTGCAGGTTAACACGCCTTGTAGCGCCGCCCGTGAGGACCTCAACCCACCGAACATGCCACCCGTTTGGCACGAAAAGCATCCGCCATGTTACGGAGCGAAATTTCGAAACCCTTGTGATTAATGTGAAAGTTGTGGCTATTGTGGTTCACGTCGGGTTGAATCCCTCTCACATACCTCACAAACCCCGCAAGGAGAAGCTTATGAAGCGCATCAACCGCACCCTGACCGCAGCCGTTCTGGCTGGCTCCCTCGCACTGGGTGGCACCGCCGTTGCCTCTGCCCAGATCCCGGCTCCGGAATCGATCGAGGTCGATGGCCTGACCTACGTGAAGCAGGCAGACGGCAGCTACATCCACAAGAACGAGCTTGGCGACACCAAGCTCACCAAGGAGGAAGCGCAGTTCGTTTGGGAGCAGCAGCAGGCTCAGGCGGCTGACGCCGAAGCACCCGAGGAAGACGCGCCGACCACCACCAGCGTGATGGCCCCGGACATGGACATGGCAGCCACCGGCGAGGCTACCGCACCGTCTTCCGTTGACTACCCGATCAACGGCGAGTCCGAGGCTGAGCCGACCAGCACCGAGTTCGACAAGAAGCAGCTGGCCTGGCTGGCCCTGCCGGCCGCCCTCATCATCGGTGGCGTGACCTGGTACCTGGCCAAGGACGGCAAGACCTACGTGAAGTCCGAAGAGGCAGCTCAGAAGGACGCTCCTTCCGCTGAGGAGAAGGCCGCTTCCGAGAAGATGCTGCAGGAGAACAAGGACGAGGTCATCGCCCAGGGCGGCAAGGTTGCTGAAGGCACCGCCGCACAGACCCCAGCACAGTCCCGCGGTATCTCCGCTGAGACTGGTTCCAACACCGTTGCCCGCGGCCTCGCCGCACTGGCAATCGCAGCGATGATCGCCGCTGGCGCTGTCGTTGCTCGCCGCAAGCTCTTCATCTAAGAGGTTTAAGGCCTAGAGCCAACAGGCAACTCATCCGCGTCTCTTCCTTTCCCTACCGGGGTGGAGAGACGCGGCTTTTGCAGTTTTATACGCCCGTTGGGCCACCACTTTTCCGGCCGCACCCCTTGGAGGGAGTTAAAAGATTCAATGGATGAACTAGCACGCAAGCAAGCCTCAAAACCCGAACCACGCAGGAAGTTTCATCCCACCACCACAAGGGCCGGCACCACCCGACGAGCCAGCGCACCCTGACACAACCATGAAAATTTGCGTGGAGTAGCTTAAAAATTGGAAATAGTTTGACCTACCTCACTAATTTTCGGTTAGTATGTGGGAAGTCGACATCAGTTAACGGTGACAACATCGTCTGATACGGCGTTGACCAAACTTTCCCGATCTAACCCCAGGAGTAAGAAACATGAAGCGCATTTCCCGCAACCTCACCGCCGCAGCCCTGGCCGGCGCCCTCGCACTCGCAGGCGTCACCGCCGCCAACGCTGAAGACACCACCGGCCAGAGCACCAACGCCACCTCCAGCACCGGCACCGAAGGCGATAACGGCAGCAGCAACCAGGGCGGCGACGCCGGCAGCAGCGACGAAGGCAAGGGCGACCAGAGCAGCGAGGATCAGAGCTCTTCTGACGACATCAAGGGCAAGCTCTCCTCCGAGGACGGCAAGCCTTCCGGGCTGGGCATCGCCATCATCGTCCTCGGCGTCGTAGGCGCACTGGCCGCAGCTGCACCGGCCGCAGCACAGGCACTGGGAGTCAACCTCCCGTTCTAATCTGAATCCTGCACCATCGAGCTTCAAACGCGAAGCTCTTAGCAGCGCCGGCCCACCAGCGCGAGGCAGCCGCACCCCCATCGCCGTCGTGATGGGGGTGTTTTCACGTCCCACCTATCCACAGATACGGGACACACTTCACAAACCTACGTGATGCGGGCTACACTAGGCACCCATAGATTGTTCAACAATTTGGGAACTACAGAAGAGGTGTCCTCCTAATATGAGCGCGCTGCACATAGACCTCAACGCTGACCTCGGCGAAACCACCGCCGGCAACCCCGTTGCCGATGACGCCGCGATGCTCCAGCTCGTCTCCTCCGCCAACGTCGCCACCGGCTTCCACGCCGGCGACCCGCACTCCATCGCGGGCACCCTCAAGGCGGCCGCAGAAGCAGGCGTCACCGTCGGCGCACACGTGGGCTATAACGACCCGGCAGCCTTCGGGCGCCGCTTCATCGATTACGCACCTGCCGAGCTTGCCGACGAAGTCACTTACCAAATCGGTGCCCTCCAAGCCCTGGCCCAGGCCAACGGAACCCGCGTGGCCTATGTCAAGCCGCACGGCGCGATGTACAACACCATCGTCCACCACGAGGCCCAGGCCCACGCCGTCATCGACGGCATCAAAGCCTTCGGCGATCTACCCGTCATGCTGCTGCCAGGCGGCGTTGCTGTCGACATCGCGGAGAAGAAGGGGCTCACCGTCATCCGCGAGGCCTTCGCCGACCGCAACTACAACCCCGATGGCACGCTCGTCTCGCGGCGAGAGGCGAATGCGGTGATGGGTGATGAGGGGGACGTCGTCAAGCGCGTGCTCGAGGTCGCCGAAACCGGATCCATCACGGCCATCGATGGCTCCGTGCTCAACGTGGATGCCCAGTCGGTGTGCACGCACGGTGATTCGCCCGGCGCGGTGCAACTGCTGCGCGGTGTGGTCGCCGAGCTGCAGGAGCGCGGAATCGAGATTCGGAGCGCCATCTGATGCAGATTCACCCCGTAGGAACGCGCGCGCTGCTCGTGGAACTGGAGGACTTATCCCAGGTCATGGCGTGGCACGCGGCCCTCGACGCCAATCCGCTCAAGGACCAAGTCGACGCCATTGCTGCAGCCACCACCTTGTTGCTGACCTTCGCCACCCCGAACTCCGCGGCCGCAGCCGCCGAGAAGCTGCAGGACTTCCACCCCACCGCGCAGGCGGGCGAGGATCCGCGCTTTGTGGAGATCGACGTTCTCTATGACGGCGAGGACCTCGACGAGGCCGCCGAGTTGATGGGTATGTCGCGCGAAGGCCTCATTGACTGGCACACGTCCACCGAGTGGCTCGCTGCCTTTGGCGGCTTCGCGCCCGGCTTTACCTATTGCACCCCGGCTGACCCGGCGCAGAACTTCAACATCGAGCGCCGCGCCACCCCGCGCACCGCAGTGCCGGCGGGTGCCGTCGGAATCGCCGGCGGTTTCTCCGCTATCTACCCGCGCGTCTCCCCCGGCGGCTGGCAGCTGCTGGGCACCACCTCGACCCCGATGTGGGAATCCGATGCCCACCCACCAGCGCTGGTGCAGCCCGGTGACCGCGTGCGCTACCGCGCGGTGAGCTCGCTGCCGGATGTTGTGTCGACCACGCCTTTTGGCCGCCGCACCCCGGCGCGCCTGCCGCGCATGGAGGTCCTCGATGCCGGGCTGCTCACACTCTTCCAAGACCAGGGGCGCCCTGGCCGCGGCAACTTGGGTGTCACGCCCTCGGGTGCGGCGGACCTGGCGGCGGCTGCCACGGCCAACGTCGCGGTGGGCAACCCCCGCGGGGCCACCGTGCTGGAGAACATCGGCGGCATCCGCCTGCGCGCGCTGACCGACGCCGTCATGTGCGTCACCGGCGCCCAATCCCGCGTCCTGCTCGACGATATGCCGGTACACCTCGCACGCCCGGTGCTCGTCACCGCTGGTTCGACGGTGACCGTGGATCCCGCGACGGTGGGCCTGCGCAACTACATCGCCATCCGCGGCGGCATCGTGGCGGATGCAGAGCTGGGCTCTGCCTCGACGGACGTGCTCTCTGGGCTAGGGCCGCAGCCGGTGCGGCTTGGCGACGTCATCGGCGTCCTCCCCCGCTCCACCGCAATGACCGATGCCCAGCTGAGCAACCCGATGCGCGTTCGCGAAGGCGCGCACGGACAGACCGAGGGCGTGCTGCGCTGCGTGCTCGGCCCGCGCGATGACTGGTTCACGCCAGAGAGCCTGGAGGCCTTCCTGGCCACCGAGTGGACTGTGACCGCGCAGTCCAACCGCGTGGGCGTGCGCCTGCTGGGCCCGGAGGGCTCCGTGGAACTGAGCCGTGCCCGCGAGGGCGAGCTGCCCTCGGAGGGCATGGTCGCCGGCTCCGTCCAGGTTCCGCCGAGTGGTGAGCCGGTGATTTTCCTCCGCGATCACGCCGTGACCGGTGGTTACCCGGTCATCGCCACGGTCCTCGAAGAAGATATTGATATTGCCGCGCAGCTCCCGCCGGGGGCAACAGTCCGCTTTGAACTCGCTTAAACACTGATTAAGGAACAACCACACATGATTTCTGCAGTCCTTATTGCTAACCGCGGCGAGATCGCCGTCCGTATCGCCCGCACCGCGCGCGACATGGGCATCCGCTCCATCGCCATTTACTCCGAGGCCGATGCCGGCGCCCTGCACACCCAGGTGGCTGATGAAGCCTACGCCCTGCCCGGCAACTCCGCGGCGGATACCTATATGAACGTCCCCGCGCTCCTCGATATCGCCGTGCGCGCCGGCGCGGATGCGATCCACCCCGGCTACGGCTTCCTCTCGGAGAACGCCGACTTTGCCCGTGCCGTGGCCGAGGCCGGCCTGACATGGATTGGCCCGTCGCCGGAGTCCATCGAGCTGCTCGGTGACAAGATTGCCGCACGCCGTGTGGCCGAGGAGGTTGGCGCCCCGCTGGCACCGGGTACCTCCGATCCCATCGATGACTGGCAGGAAGCCCGCGCCTTCGCCGAGGAGCACGGCCTGCCCATCGCCATCAAGGCCGCTTATGGCGGCGGCGGACGCGGCCTGAAGGTGGTGGAAAACCTCGAAGACATCGAGGCTGCCTTCAACTCCGCCGGCCGCGAAGCCAAGGAGGCCTTCGGCCGCGCGGAGTGCTACGTGGAGAAGTTCCTGACCCACCCGCGCCACGTAGAGGCGCAGATTCTGGCTGATACGCACGGCAACGTCGCCGTGCTGGGCACCCGCGATTGCTCTACGCAGCGCCGCTTCCAGAAGCTCATCGAGGAGGCCCCAGCGCCTGCGCTTTCCGACGAGCAGCGCACCGGCATCCACGAGGGTGCCCGCGCCATCTGCGCGAAGGTGGGCTACACCGGTGCCGGCACGGTGGAGTACATCGTCTCCGAGGATGGCACGATTTCCTTCCTCGAGGTCAACACCCGCGTGCAGGTGGAGCACCCCGTGACTGAAATGGTCACGGGCGTGGACATCATTGCGGAGCAATTCCGCATCGCCTCCGGGGAACCCCTCTCCTTCGCGTCCGATTCCGCTTCCCCGTCTGATTCCTCTTCCTCGTCTGAAGCGCAAGCTTCAGACCCCGTGTCCGACGGCCACGCCTTCGAGTTCCGCATCAATGCCGAGGATATCCTCAACGGCTTCGCGCCGTGCCCGGGCACCATCGTGCGCTTCGAGCCGCCGACAGGCCCTGGCATCCGCGTGGACTCCGGCGTGCGCTCCGGTTCCATCGTGCCGCCTTATTACGACTCGCTCGTGGCCAAGCTCTTGGTCTGGGGTCCGACCCGCGAGATCGCACTGAAGCGTGCACAGCAGGCCCTCCAGGAATTCGACATCGAAGGTGTTCGCACCGTGCTGCCCTTCCACCGCGATATGGTCTCCTCCCAGGTCCTCGTGGATCACGGCGACGCCGATGCCGCAGCCGGTATCTACACCGACTGGCTCGACCACAACTACCGCCCCTCCGCGGAAGCCACGAGCGCTACCGTCCCTGTCGAGGCCATCTACGCGCAGCGCACCCGCGTTGCGCTGGAGATCGACGGCAAGCTTGTCAGCGTGGGCTTCCCCACCGATATGCTGTCGCAGGGGCAGGTGAAGGGGGCGTCGGCAAGCGCGGCCTCCGGTGCCAGCGCCAGCGGCAACGAGGTGACCTGTCCTTATGAGGCCAACCTCGTGGCGTGGAACGTGGCGGACGGCGAAACGGTCGAGGAAGGCCAGGCCATCGCCACGATTGAGGCCATGAAGATGGAATCCGCGGTCAAGGCTCCGTCCGCGGGCACGCTGAGCCGTGTTGCGAAGGAAGGCTCGAGGTTGGAACCGGGCGCGGTAATCGCCACGATTTCCTAAGCGGCGGGCTACTGTAAGTCGCATGCTTGCTGATTCCGTCGCGTCCGCGCTCCGCGCCGCCATCTCCGAGGGCGAGTACATGCCCGGACACCAGCTCAGCGAGGTCCGCGCGGCCGAGCGCTTCGAATGCTCCCGCAACACGCTGCGGGAGTCCTTCGCCATGCTCGCCTCCGAGCGCATCGTGGAGCGCATCCCGCACAGGGGTGTGTTCATCGCCACCCCTGACGGCGATTTCGTGCGCGATCTCTACTTGGCGCGCGCAGCCATCGAGCCGGCCGCGGCGCGCTATGCCACCTTCGAGGACCCAGGCGAGCTGGTGCGGCTGACCGAATCCGCAGTGCTTAACGACGCTCCCCGCCCCCTCATCAACCAGCGCTTCCACAAGCAGCTGGTCGCCGGTTTGGGCTCGCCGACGCTGGACCGCTCCATGTCGCACCTGCTGGCGCGCATGCGCTTGACCTTCTTGTTGACGCTGGAGCGCTACCCGCAGATTCACGATAACCACGTGCAAGCCAACATCGACTTGGCTCACCTCATTGCGCAAGGCGAGCGCGAGGCGGCCGCCGATGCCTGCCGCGCGGACTTGATGCGCGCGATGGAATCGATTCTCCGGGTCCTTTAGCTTCCTTTAGTTTCCGAGTCCCCCACTATGGCCTTCGCTCCTGTTAGCCGGTTCCACCCGCGCAAAACTAACCGGCACCACATGGTTCGAGTGAGATGGTTCGGGTCAAAAGGTTCGTTTACCCCCAAGTGAACCATCTATGCACTCAAAGAAGGTTTGTTTGCCCCCAAACAAACCTTCTGACCAGAACCATCTGAGTAGAACCATGTATCGGCGCACTGAGGGCTTGGGGTGGTAGCACCACCGCACAGAAATTAAGGGATGAGGAAGTCGCGATCCGGGATGTCGGTGACGAGCATCTTGCCCGGGGCATGCGTAATGGCCAGGCTGGGACGCGAGTTCATCACGATGGCCTGCGGGGTCACGCCGCACGCCCAGAAGACCGGGATGGTGCCCTCAGGGATGTCGACGGCTTCGCCGAAATCGGGCTGCGACAAGTCCTCGATGCCGATGGCAGCAGGGTCGCCCACGTGAACCGGGGCACCATGGACGCCCGGGTAGCGGGAGGTGATGCGGACGGCATCGGCAACCTGGCTCGCGGGGATGGGGCGCATGGAGACAACCATCGGCCCAGAGAAGACTCCAGCCGGCGCGCAGGGAATCGAGGTGCGATACATCGGCACGTTGCGGCCCTGATCAATGTGGGCGATGGAAATGCCGTTCTCCACGAGCGCATTCTCAAAGGTGAAGGAACAACCGATGAGGAAGGAGACGATGTCGGCGGAGTAGAAGGGGGAAGCGTCGTCAAGCGTCTGCGTAAGCTGGCCGTCCTCATAGATGTTGTAGGCCGGGATGTCCGTGCGGATGTCTCCGCCCGGGATGAGCTCGGAGGTGAACTGCCCGGCCTCCAGCACACCGACGATGGGGCACGGCTTGGGGTTGCGCTGTGCAAAGAGGAGGAAGTCGAAGGCGTACTCGCGCGGCAGCGCGATGAGGTTAGCCTGCATGAAGCCGCGGGCGTGGCCGGCGGTGGTGGTCATGTCGTGCGCGCGGGCGAAGGCGCGCACCTCCGCAGGAGTCTGCATTATGCCCATAGTTCAACGATTCCGGAAAGGGACTTGATGCCGATGAAGATTTCCAGCACGAGCGCTAGGACGCCGGCGATGAGCAGCCACATCGGCTGCTTAACACCGTGGGTGAGGTCATGACGCTTGAAGGCCACCCACATGATCATGGCGAAAGCGATGGGCAGGATGATGCCATTGAAGGCGCCGGCGAAGATGAGCAGCTTCTGCGGTGCGGAGTTGAGGATAGCGAAGAGGATGGCACAGACAACGATGAAACCGACGGTGAGGAAGTTACGGGTCCGCGGGCTGACCTTCTGGGTGGTCACGAAGGTGATGGAGGTGTAGGACGCGCCGATAACGGAGGACAGGCCGGCCGCGAAAAGGACGACGCCGAAGGCGCGAAGGCCGAACTCACCGGCGGCTTGGCGGAAGGCATCGGCGGCCGTGTTGTCCTCGGAGAGCGCAACGCCCGTGGCGACGACGCCCAGGACCGCGAGGAAGAGCAGCACGCGCATGATGCCGGTGACGATGATGCCGAGCACGGAGGTCTTCGTAATCGCGCCGACGTTCTCCGGGCCGGACAGGCCCGAGTCGATGAGGCGATGTGCGCCGGCAAACGTAATGTAGCCGCCCACCGTGCCACCGATGAGGGTGGTGATGACGAAGAAGTCAATGCTTTCCGGCATGACGGTATTCTTCAGGGCCTCACCCACCGGCGGCTGGGAGACAATCGCCACGTAAAGCATGAGCAGAATCATGATGGCGCCCAGCGCGGCGACGATGCGGTCAAGCGCGACGCCCGCCCGCTTGGACAGGAAGATGAAGATGGCGATGGCCGAGGCGATGAGGCCACCGATGCGTGCATCGATGCCGATCATGGCGTTTAGGCCCAGGCCCGAGCCGGCGATGTTGCCGATGTTGAAAACAACGCCGCCGATGAAAACTAGGACAGCGAGGAACCAACCCAGGCCCGGCAGCACAGTGTTACCCAGCTCGTTGGCGCGCATGCCGGAGACAGCGAGGATGCGCCAGACGTTGAGCTGGATGGCGATGTCCACAATGATCGACAGCGCAATAGCGAAGGCGAAAGCCGCGCCCATCTGCACGGTGAAGACGGAGGTTTGGGTCAAGAAGCCCGGGCCGATGGCAGAGGTGGCCATGAGGAACATGGCACCGGCCATGGCGCCGATGCCCTTGGGGGCTTGCGCTTCTTTCGGCGCGTCCTGTGTAGTTCCCTGGGCTGCTTCCTGGGAAGCTGCGGAGGAATTGGTTGATTCCAAGCTCATTGTTGGGCACCTTTCGTGACGAAGGTCGCATTTAACGATGGTGAAAGCATAAGGGTTGTTGAACAATCTGTAAACAACGCGGGGGTGGCGCACGTTACACCCACGCCATAACTACAGCCCCTCACACACCCTCCAGTGAAGCTCCGTTGCGCGCGGCGAAAAAGTGACCTAGGATACCGAGTTAACTAATGGTGATTCGTTAAATCTACGGAGGAACTCATGCCCCAAGACATTTACATCGCAGGCGCCGCACGCCTGCCCATCGGAAAATTCGGCGGTAGCCTGGCCCGTCTTTCCCTTACCGAACTCGGTTCGCTTGCCGCCGAAGCGGCTATTGAGCGTTCGGGCCTTACCGGAGCAGACCTCGATACCGCCGTGGCCTCCAACGTCATGCCCGTCGTGCCGAAGGACCTCTACCTCTCACGCGCCATTGCCAAGAACGTCGGCATGCCAGACTCCTCCACTGCGATGGGCGTCAACCGCCTGTGCGGCTCCGGAGTCCAGGCCGTCATCAGCGCGGCCCAGCTCCTGCAAACTGGCGACGGCTCCCTGGCACTCGCCGTCGGCGCGGAATCCATGAGCAACGCGCCCTACTCCGTCGAAGGCGCACGCTTTGGCAAGCGCATGGGCGACGGCAAGCTTTATGACTGGCTTACCGGCGCGCTCTCCTGCCCCTTCGGCACCGGCCACATGGGCGTGACCGCAGAAAACGTCGCCGCCGATAACAACATCTCCCGCGAGCGCCAGGACGAGTTCGCCGCCGAGTCCCAGGAGCGGGCCGCCCAGGCCCGCGCGGAGGGCGTCCACGCGGAAGAAATCGTCCCCGTCGGCGAGCTGGACTTTGATGAGGCGGTGCGAGAGACGGACGTCGAGAAGCTGGCGAAGCTCAAGCCGGTCTTTGTTAAGGACGGAACCGTCACTGCCGGCAACGCCTCCGGCATCAACGATGGCGCGGCGGCCGCTGTGCTCGCCACCGCGGAGGAAGTGACCAAGCGTGGCCTGAACCCGCTGGCGAAGATTGTGTCCTGGTCCATCGCGGGCGTGGACCCGACGCGTATGGGCATCGGCCCTATCGCTGCCGTCCCGAAGGCGCTGGAGAAGGCCGGGCTGAAACTGGAGGACATCGACCTCATCGAATCCAACGAGGCCTTCGCTGCCCAGGCCATCGCCGTGCAGGACCAGCTGGGCTTCGACCCGGCGAAGACGAACGTCTACGGCGGCGCCGTTGCACACGGCCACCCGGTTGGCGCCACGGGCGTCATCCTGCTCACCAAGCTGGCTTATGCGCTGCGCCGCCAGGGCAAGCGCTATGGCCTGGTCACCATGTGCATCGGCGGCGGTCAGGGAATCGCCATGATTATTGAGAATGGAGCGAAGTAAATGAGCATCACCAAGGTAGCCGTCATCGGCGCAGGTTCTATGGGTTCGGGCATCGCCGCGCTGTGTGCGTCGGCGGGCATGGACGTCGTGCTGCTGGACCAGAATGCGGAGGGCGCCCAAAAGGGCGTCGAGATCCAGCTCAAGCGCAAGGGCTTCCACCTGCCGGAGTTCGCCGAGCGCGTGCGCGCCAGCGATGACTACGCCCTGCTGGAGGACCGCGAGTGGGTCATCGAGGCCATCTTCGAGGACTTGGGCGCCAAGCACTCTCTCTACCAAGCCATCGAGCCTCATTTGCCCGCGGACGCTCTGTTGAGCTCGAATACCTCAACCCTGCCGCTAGCCTCTCTTCTTGAGGGCGTTCCGGAGGCCCGCCGCGATAAGTTCGCCATCACGCACTTCTTCAACCCGCCGAAGATCATGCGCCTTGTGGAGCTCATCGCCTCCGGCCCCACGGAGGCGGCACTGCGCACAACCATCGAGCAAACCCTGGGCAAGATTGCGCTCGAATGCCGCGACACCCCGGGCTTTATTGCCAACCGCGTGGGCTGCTACTGGATGGCCGCCGGCGTGGCCCGCGCCCGCGAGTTCGATGTGAGCTACGAGCTTGCGGACGCCGCCTTTGGCCGCGCCTTCGGCATTCCCCGTACCGGCATTTTCGGGCTGCTCGATTACATCGGCCTCCAGCTTGTCAAGCCGATCTGGAAGTCCCTGGAGACAGCCCTGCCGGCGGGCGATCCGCTTCTTGATGTTCCCCTCGGCGATGATCCCTTCATCGAAGGCCTCGTGTCTCGAGGGCTGACCGGCCGCACCGGTGACGGCGGCTTCTACCGCGGCCGAAACGAGGTCATTTCTGAGTCCTACGAGTACGTACCCCGCTCGACGTTGTCGGATCCCGTCGTGGGGCTCAAGGACCCCCGCGAGGTCATGGACACCGACTCCCCCGGCGGCCGCTTCGCCCACGCGGTCTTCCTCGACACGCTGGCCTATTGCTGCGAGGTCGCCCCTGACATCGCTGACCATGTGGGGCTCATCGACGAGGGCTTGACCTTGGGCTTCGGCTGGAAGAAGGGCATCTTCGCGCTTGCCGACGCCATCGGAATCGACCACGTCGCCTCCGTTTACGGCCCAGACGTTCCGGCATTGGTCTCCGCTGCTGCTCAAGCGGGCGGCTTTTATGGCGAGGGCTCGGTGCTCTCCTCTACCGGTTCGCGCCAGGAGCTCGCACCACGCGAGGGCGTCGTGACCTTGGCTTCTCTTGAGAAGGAGACCATCGTGTCTCTGGACGCGGGCGCGGTCCACGCGGTGTCCACGTCTGCTGGGCGCATTGGCATCATCGACCTGCACACGCCGATGAACTCGCTGCCGACCCCGGCTCTCGAAGTTATTCGTGCTGCTCTCGACGCTGTATCCTCCTCCAACCTTGTCGCGCTGGTTATCAGCAACGACAAGCCGGTCTTCTGCGCGGGTGCGGACCTGGCTTCTATTGCGGCTGCGGGCGAATCGGGTTCTGCTTCGCGCGTCGAATCTTTGATTGCGGATGGCTCGAAGACCCTGCGTGCACTCAAGTTCGCTCCGGTCCCCGTGGTGGCAGCTGTGCGTGGCGTGGCCTTGGGCGGTGGCTTTGAAACTGCGCTGGCCTGCGACCGCATTGTTGCTCATGCCGATACGCGCCTCGGCTTCCCGGAGCGCACCGTGGGCTTGTACCCCGGCTGGACGGGAACCATCTCTTCGCTGGAGCGCCTCAAGGCGGCCGGTGTCGAAGACTATCACCAGAAGGCCTTCGACTTCATCGCCTCGGCCCGCAACTTCTCCTCGGCTTTCGAAGCGCAAAAGGCTGGCTTTCTCTCCTCCGATGACGTCGTACTCATGTCCTTCGACCACGTCCTCGCCCGCGCTTTGTGCGAAGCTGCCGATCTGGCTGCCTCCTACACCCCGCCCGCCGATGAGCAGATTGAGATGTACTCCGGCTCCCCCGCCTTGGACCGTGACTGGCCCATCGACGGCACCACCGAGAACGACCACGTTATCGTGGCCAAGCTCGCCGAGATGTACACCGCTCCTAGCTCCACCTCCGCTGCTCCCGACTCCAATACAGCCCCGGTTTCGCTGAGCTTCACCGAGTTCTGCGAGCGCGAAGTGGAGTTCGACGTGCCGCTGGTCTTACTCCCGGCCAACGTGGAGCGCGCCAAGCACATGGCAGCCACCCGCAAGCCCCTCAACAACTAGCCTCGGCCGCTTCCATTTCCCAACCCCGCTCCTATCTTCGGAGCGGGGCTTCTCCTTGTTCGTTGCGACCTAGACCGGCAATTGACAGGCAGGTTTGAGCTGGTCACTTGCAAGTTTGAGCTGGGCATTCTCTTTACAGCTTCTAGCCTTGCGCATGGTTCCACTCAAAAGGCATTAGTCACATGGTTTACTTGCCCCCAAGTAAACCATCTAGGCGTTTACAAACGGTTCGTTTGCCCAAACAAACCTTCTCACTAATGCCTTCTGAATGAAACCATCTGGCGGCGCCTTCGCGCTGGCAAGGAGGCTCGCTAGGCTGAACGAGGTTGCACGGTGTTTAACGCACCGCGCACCTCGTTAAGAACCCGTTCTCGGTTCTGGAGAAGATCCCGTGGTGAGTAACGCAACACGATGTATCCGAGATTCTGAAGGTATTTCTCTCTTTGCCGCTCAGCCCGTATCACCGCTTCGGTAGATTTTCCGTAGGTCGCTCCGTCGTACTTCACAGCGCCGTCTATTTCCATGATGATTTTGCCGTTGATAAGCAAGTCCGGCCGATACCCACCCTGAAGCTCTGGCTGAACCACGAGTTTCTTTCCCAGGCCTTCCACAATCAACATGCCGCGAGCAAAGGACTCATAGGGAGATTCGGCGAGGGTGGTGGCATGCGAAACTACTCTCCTAGCTTGAGCTGCACCTTTTACACGGCCCATTGCCGTGATCATTGACCGTAGTTCGTCAACGCTAACGAGTCGTTTGCGCAAAGCGGAGTCGACAGCCATCAACCCTTCCTCAAACGTCGCAAGCCGTGCGACGTCGATGCAGGTGCGCGCAACCGACGTGCACCGAAGCCCGAAGCGCTCCATAATGTCTGAGGTTGGCAGCCACATTTTTCGGTACATCACCTTACTATCCCATTGCCGTCGCGGCGGAACTGTTTTGGATTGCCGTGCTAGAACAACCTGTGCGTCCCGAGACGACAGCGTCCACAAGCCCAACAGTTTGGCCGCAGATCTTTCCACGAGAACTGACCGATGCGCGCTACGTCCGAAGGCAACGATGTCAAAGAGATGGCGTTGATAGTAAGGAAGAGTTGAATAGTACTCGCTGTTTATAGCGTAACGCGAGGTGAGGCGAATAAGTTCACCTGAAGCAATCTGTTTCCACACGGGGTGGTTGTTCGAAAGGGGTCGTAGGTAAATGAGGTGTGAATCGTCAATCATGCTTCCATCATCGTGGCTTCCAGCCCTCAAAAGCTACGGCCGATTCCCCGCCTGTGGATAACTTCAACTCATCCATCGAATTGGCTGATCCTTCAACAAAGTAATCCACAAGGTTCCACTCACAAGGCTTCACTCAGAAGTCTCTAGTCAAAAGGCTCGTTTGCACCCAAGTAAACCTTCTAACAGCACAAAGAAGGTTCGTTTGCCCCCAAACAAACCTTCTCGCTAATGCCTTATGAGCAGAACCATCTGCGACCGCTCACGGCGGTTCCAGCAGTAGCCTCCCCATTAGGACTCGAACCTAGAGGGGCCGCGATAGTGGGGAAAAGATGGGCACGGTGAAATAGGGGCCACTTCGAATCGCTACTTGTAGGCCGAGAAGCCCGTAATCTTCTTGCCCATAATGAGGGACTGCACTGTATCCGTGCCCTCGTAGGTGTGCATGGCCTCGATGTCCGCGAAGTGGCGCGCGATGTCGTTCTCCAGCAAAATGCCAACCCCGCCAAGCATGTCACGAGCATCGGAGGCGATACGGCGAGCAGCACGCGTGTTGTGGAGCTTCGCCGCCGAGGCCTGCTCCGGCAGCAACGTACCTGCGGTTTCTCGTAATGAGACCTCACGGCAGGTCAGCATCATCTGGCTCAAATCGAGGACCATGTTGGCCAAGCGCTGCTGAATGATCTGCGCCTTCGCCAGCTCGCGGCCAAACTGGACGCGCTCGAGCACATACGAGCGGGCAATCTCATAACAGGCCACCGCCGAACCCAGCGCCATCCAGGACACACCAATGCGTGTAGCAGTCAGCACGCGGGAAACATCCTTGAAGCTGCGACAACCCGGCAATTGGTTGGCGGCGGGGATACGACAGTCGGTCAACGTAATGTGCGCCTGGTGGATGGCCCGCAGAGAGAGCTTGCCCTCAATCACGGATGCCGAATAACCGGGGGCCTCCTGCGGAACGATGAAACCGCCAACGTTGCCATCCTCCATGCGCGCATAGATGATCGTGATGCCACCGGAAGCACCATTACCAATCCACTTCTTCTCGCCGTTCAGGACCCACTCATCGCCATCGCGCACCGCGGTGGTCTCCAGGGCAATCGAATCCGAACCGTGGGCCGGCTCCGTCAACCCAAAAGCCCCAAGCAGCGAGCACGAAGCCATCCGCGGCAAGTACTCAGCCCGCTGCTCCGGAGAACCCAGCATAGAAATAGAGCGCATAGCCAGCCCCGCCTGCACCGCAATCACCGTGCCCATCGAGGCATCCGCGCGTGTGACCTCCATGAGCGCCAAGCCAGCACCGAGCGTGGACATCTCTTCATAGCCTTCAACCGCTAGGCCATCAGTCATCACGTCCAGCTCCCCCAAACGCTGAACCAAGTCCAGCGGGTATTCGGCAGCCTGCCAATGCTGGTTAATCACCGGAGCAGAGTACTCGCGGAAACGAGCAGCTCGCTTCCACCCCGCAGCATCGGCCTCAGAGAGGTTGTCAAAAACGCCCAGGAAGTCAGTGGTGGGCTCGAAGAGGTTGTGGGACATGGTCAATCCTCCAACAAACAGGCAATACGAATGACGATTAGCGTCAATTGTGACCTGACTCTCTCCCTCTGTCAAGTCTGCCAAGAGCAACCACACTGTCCGAAAGCACACGTTCTCCCCCCACCCCACAGCACCAGGTATACTAACCGCCATTAGCTCAATGAGGAGGACGCCCACCATGGCCAACCAGAGACGCCGCGACCAAATCGCCGCCGCCGCACTCGACCTCTTTGACCAGCGCGGCTACCACGCCACCGGCATGGAGGACATCGCCAAAGCCGTCGGCATGCGCGCCTCCAGCCTGTACAACCACTTCTCCTCCAAACAGGAGCTCCTCGCCGAAGTCACCATCACCGCCATGGAGGACCTCCTTCGCGCCAACGCCGCTTGCCTCGCCGGGCTGAAAGACCCCCGCGACAAGCTCGTCGCCACCATGAAAGCCCACGTCATTTACCACGCCACCCACGCCCGGCGCGTCCGCGTGGTCAACAACGAGCTCACCAACCTCGAAGAGCCCCACAAATCCGTCGTCCTGCAACTGCGCCGCGATTATGTCGCCCGCTGGATGGCCGTGGTCAACGAGGGCAACTTCCACGCCGAAAACCTCAAAATCGCCTGCTGGGCGCTCATCGACATGGGCATCGGCGTCGCCCAATGGTTTAGCCCCGACGGTGACTACACCGCCGAGGCTTTGGGTGATATGTACGGCCAGTTCGCCCTGCGCCAACTTACCTAAGAACTTACCTAGGGCGCGCAGCCAATCTGCTGCTCTTCCTCACGCCCATCCGGGTACTGCACTCGCACGCGGGAGTAAACCTCGGCGTGGTAACCGCACGCCACGCGCTTGTCGACGACCACCTTCACCCGATCCTCATTGAACGTGCCTTCCGCGCAATTGGGGTCACAGTCATTCTCGACGGCCACGCCGTCTGCCTCCGCGGAATCGTCTCCCCAGCGCTGCCAGTCCAACTCGTTGACCAGGTAGTTATTATCCGCACAGGCCAGCGAGATACGGTCCGGGCCCTCCAGCCCCGTCACGGACACGCAGTCCAAGATGGCGGTGGCGTCGATGGTGGTTTCCACGTCCGGCCCTACCAGGCCGACTACGCGCACGAGCTGGCCGGTGGCGGGCAGGACGGAGAAGGAGACGCGGTCAGAATCGCGAATCACGGTCACCAGCTGGTCCTCGCCTTCGCCCTCGACGGTGCCGACCTCGTTGCCGTCGGCTTCCGCCAGCATGTCATAGGCAATCTTCTGCTGCTCACTGCTCAAGCCCGGCTGGAGCAGCAGCTCCAGCGCGCCCAGCGCGCGGTTCGGGAAGGAATCCGCCAGCTTCTCCAGCCCGGCGCGGTCGGACGCGATGACGAGGTCCTCCGGGTTGATGGAAGGTTGCGGGTCAAAGCCCGGAACCTCTCCTTGCGAGGAGACCTCCACGGCTCCCCCAGCATCCACCGCATATTCGGTGATTGCCGTGGCATCGCCGAGGGTATCGACGCGCTTCATGTATTCTTTCGCGGTCACGCCCTTATCCACGGCATCGGGCTGGGTTGCGGCTGCCTCGCCGGCCTGGGTCAGAATCTCCGCGGCCGAGGCCACGGGTTCCGAGTTATTGAGCAGCGGGAAGGCACCACCGATGAGCGCAAGCACCGCGACGGAAGCCGCCGCTATTGTCCACGTGGGCCGGCCCTTCGTTATCTTTGCGAGGGTCTCTTCGGAGCGGGCGAGGGAGGCGTCGTCAAGCGCTGTGTCAGGAACGGGGTTGGCGGCGCGGAGCATATCGAGAGAGCTAGGCATCGGTTTCTCCTGTGAGTTCGGAAAGGTGGGTACGCGCGCGGTGCAGGCGAACGCGCACGTTATTGCGGGAAATGCCGAGGACCTCGGCGATATCGGGGTGGTCGAGTCCCTCCCAGGCGTGGAGCGTGAGAATCTCGCGCTCCGCGTGCGGAAGCTGCATCAGCGCGCGAGTGATGTCGAGGTTGGCATCGACGGCGTCATAGCCGGCATAGGATTCCAGCTCATGATCATCGAGGTTCTCCGTCTCCCGCCGGGTGCGGTAAAACTCGCGCATCACGTTGCGGGCGATGCCATAGAGCCACGGCAGCGGCATGCCGCGCAAGGAGTCGAAGCCGGACCAGGCCCGCTCGAAGACGTCGGCAGCCAGCTCTTCGGCGTGGCTCGGTGGGACGCGGCGGCGCAGATACGCCAGCACCGCCGGGTAATGCTCGCGAAACAGGCGGGAAAACTCCCGCTTGCGCGAACCAGGCAAGGTAAGGACAGACACTAATAAAACTCCAGAATGCTAATGGGCTCACTGAGTATGTTGCACTAGACGCCCGAGCGTTACAGGGAAGCGGTGAAATGGTTTACTAAAGGGGATGGAACCACTCGAGCTCTCCGCCCTGACGGGCACGCAATCGCGCACCTACGGCACGCGCAAGATCACCAAAGACATGATCTCAGCACCCGTGCATGTGGCTATTGCGCTGTGGGATGAGCGCTGGGATTCCGCCGAAAACGGTACTGTCGACGGCTGGGTCATCGCCGTCAACACCAAGAAGACGCGCTTCGTGCGCAAGGGCCAGATTAAAAAGGGCGACATCGTTGAGGTGGCCGTCCGCGAATTCGAAAAGGCCACCAAGGGGCTCCGAGGACGCAGGTGGATCGTCACCGGGCGCCGGCAGGCGGGGTTGCGGGCCGCGCTGGAAAAGCGTGGCTATGCCGTAACAGGGAGTTTTGCGGAGGAGAATAGGGCGTCGAAAAGCGCCAGCTCCGTGCGGCGCAAGCAGGCCGGAATCACCGCGCGCCGCGCCAAGAAGGAAGGCGAGGCCCCGCGCAAGAAGCAAGTAGTAAAGGTGGACACACCGAAGGCGCACTGGTGGCCGAACTTCTCGACGGCCTCCTCCTGGCCCGAGGGGGCCACCGTGCGCATCGCCACGGACGCCTCCTCGGACACGGTGTTCAAGGGCTCCATGTGCTTCGTGGCCAGCAACGGCGACTACCGGTTGCGCACGCGCGAGACGACGGCCAGCACCGATGAGCTCGAGCTCGAATCCCTCACCTTGGCGCTGAAATACCTGCTCAAGGTCGGTGCAACCAAGGCGATCATCGAGTCGGACTCAGTAGCTGCTCTGGAAGCGGTGGAGCAGATTCGGAAGAAGGGCTCGAAGGCGATGCGCTCGCGCGGGGTGTGGCGCGGGCTGTCCTCGGGCTCGCGCTCGCGCTTCCAGCAGGCGTGGCATGACGTGGAAGGAGTCTGCGAGGTGACCATCCGCCGCGTGTTGGGGCATGCGGGCGACCCGCTGAACCGGGCTGCGGATCAGATTGCGTACATGGGCCTGCGGGCGATTGCGCATCCAATGAAGCAATCGCAGGCAACGCTCAAGGAAGGAATCACGAAGGCGTTGGCCAAGCTCTAATTCGGGCTTTGGTTCACTGGTGACATAGGCTAAGCCACATGAGCAATCCCTTTGACTCCAACCCTTTTGAGGAGCCGGACAAGCCTCTCCCCGGCCGTGGGTCTAATCCTTTCGCGGAACCCGCGCGCGAGTCAGACGCGAAGTCTTCGGCGAACCCTTTCGTTGACTCGTATGAGGCGCCGAGTGTGGAGCCCTTTGCCGAACCTATCGCAGAGCCCTTTGCCGAGCCGGAGCGCGCCTACACCCCAGCTCCGCTGCCTGACCATGCCCCTGCCCAGCAGCCAATGGAAGGCACGATCCACAGCTTCTCCTTTTTCAAGGGGCTTTTGAGTCTGTTCTCGCTCCTCGTAGGCTTCACCGGAATTACTGACGGCGATGTGGCAATGGGCATCGGCTTCGCGCTGCCCGGAGCGTGGTACTTCCTCAAGACGCTGCAGCAGAAGGCCAACCCGACCACGCCGCAAAAGCGCCACTGGTTTGTCATTTGGTTCATCGCCATCGTGCTCATGTTCTTCGGCGCCTAGTCCATAGGCCACTGCGCGACGACCCGCCGCCACACAATGCGCAGCAGCGAATGCGGAGTCGCCACCACCTCGCGCAGGTAATTCCATGGGCGGTCTTTCCGCGGGGTGCCAACACCATGCATGCGAACCCGAATCCCCAGGTGCCAGGCCCACAGGCGGGTGCGCAGCACGTGAAAGTCATTGGTTACGACGCGGAAATAGTCATAGTCCGGGCACAGCGCGTGGGCGCGCTCAAGGTTTTCGTTAGTGCTGGTAGCCAGCGGCTCCACACGGATCCGCTCCGAGTCCACGCCCCGCTCGATGAGGTAGCGCGCCATCGGCTCCGCCTCCCCGTAACCGGACACGATGATCGGCTCCTCCGGCAGCACGCGCGCCAGCACCACCGCGCGGTCCAAGCGGCTGCGCAGCAGCGAGCCGGGCTCGCCGCCCTCCACGCGCGCGCCCAACACCAGAAGCGGAAACTGCATGCCCGCTAGCTTAGCGTGCATACTAGTCAGCATGAGCATGTGCGTAGTCGGTTCCATCAACGCTGACCTCGTGGTCCACACCGCGCGGCACCCGCAGCCGGGCGAGACTCTGCTGGGCAGCGGCGGCACCATCACCGCGGGCGGCAAGGGAGCGAACCAGGCGGTCGCTGCCGCCCGTCTGGGTGCTCAGGTCAGCTTCGTCGGCGCGGTGGGCAGCGATGCCTACGCCACGCCCGCGATGCACTACTTGCAGGCCAGCGGCGTGGACCTCACGCACGTCGAAGCCAGCGAGGAGGTGACGGGCTTGGCGGTCATCACCGTGGATAAGCAGGGAGAAAACACCATCATCGTGGTGCCGGGGGCCAATGCGCTTGTCGACGCTCCCTTCGTCACCACCCACTCCTCCCCCATCACCGAATCGGAACTCATTCTGCTCCAAGGCGAGGTTCCGGCGGAGGGTTGTGCCAAGGCCATAGAGCTGGCGAAGGGGCGCGTCGTGGTCAACCTCGCACCGGTCATCGAGATTGAAAAGGAAGCGCTCCTGCGCGCCGATCCATTGCTAGCCAACGAGCACGAAGCCGGGCTCATCCTGGAGCAGTTGGGATTGAGCAGCGAGGGCGCGCCGGAGGAGCTGGCGCGGCGCCTGACGGAGGCCGGCTTTGCCTCGGTCGTCCTCACGCTGGGCGCGCGGGGAGCGCTCGTGGCCGAAGGGGCTGAGCTTGTCGACGTCCCCTCCCCGCAGGTCACCGCCGTCGACACGACGGGCGCGGGCGATGCCTTCGCCGGCGCGCTGTGCGCCCGGTTGCTCCACGGCGACGGCCTCGTGGAGGCCGCCACCTTTGCCGCTCGAGTTGGGGCTTACGCCGTCACCGGAGAAGGTGCGCAGGCCTCCTACCCCGATCTCAAGAGCAAGCTTCCCAGCTAATTACTCCCCGAGGAGCTGGGAGCGCAGGTTCTCGTCCTTCTTCTCCACCTCGGCGGCCATGTTTTCTTGGTAGGCCACCATCTTGTCCACCAGTGTCGGGTCACCCGCGGAGAGGATGCGCACGGCAAGCAGGCCGGCATTCTTCGCTCCGCCGATGGAGACGGTGGCTACCGGCACGCCGCCCGGCATCTGCACGATGGAGAGCAGCGAATCGAGTCCATCAAGATCCTTCAACGCGCGCGGGATGCCAATCACCGGAAGCGGCGTGGCCGCGGCGACCATGCCCGGCAGGTGAGCCGCACCACCGGCGCAGGCAATGATGGCCTTGAGGCCGCGCTCGTGCGCGGACTTGGCATAAGCCAGCATCTTTTCCGGGGTGCGGTGCGCGCTGACAACGCCTACCTCGAAGGGCACACCGAACTCGGCGAGCACCTCTGCGGCGGGCTTGACGGTGGGCCAATCGGAATCAGAGCCCATAATCAGGCCGACGAGTGGTTCCATAAGACTCTCCTTATTAAATAGGTTTCAAGCTCGCTGCGGGATTAAGCCCACTGCGCGTGGACGAGGAAGTGGGCGGCATCGTGGGCGATGCGGCGGGTTTCCGCCACATCCTCACCGACAACGTTGACGTGGCCAATCTTGCGGCCCGGCTTGTGGTCCTTTCCATAGAGGTGGATCTTCGCCTCTGGGTAGCGCTCCATCACTTCGCGAACGCGCTGCGGCATGGGCATCTGCGGATCTTCTTCGGCGCCCAGCACATTAGCCATCACCGTGACCGGAGCCAGGGCTGCGGTAGAGCCCAGCGGCAGGTCCAGCACGGCGCGCAGGTGCTGCTCGAACTGCGAGGTCACGCAGCCATCCTGAGTCCAGTGGCCGGTATTGTGCGGGCGCATGGCCAGCTCGTTGACGGCGATGTCCTCCTCAACAACCGCGCCCGGCGCGCCGGAGGCGGAAGCAATGATGGAGCCGGCGTCTTGCTGCGTGGCGAAGGCAAAGAGCTCCACCGCCAGCACGCCGGTAACGCCAAGTTCGGTGGCCACCTTGATGCCCACCTGCATGGCGCGCTCGGTCAACTCCGGCGAAAGGTTCGGGGCGGGAGCAAAAGCCTCGGCACAGATGCCGTCCCGCTGCACGGACTCGGTGACCGGCCAGACCTTCACCTCGCCGGAGGGGCGGCGGGCGACGAGCACGGACAGCTCGCGGGTGAGGTTGACCTTTTCTTCGGCCATGAGCGGGGTATTGGCCGCAAGCAGCTTGGCGACGAGCGGCTCCAGCTCCTCCGTGGACGGGAACCACACGCCATGGCCGTCGTAGCCGCCGCGGCGGGCTTTGAGGCACACGGAACCGTCGACAAGCGCGGCGAAATTCCGTGCATCCTCCACCGACTCGATGGCGGCAAAGCGCGGCACTGGGGCGCCCAGCTCGGCCAGTTTCTGGCGCATGAGCAGCTTGTCCTGCGCGTAGAGGAGGGCGGAAGGCTGGGGCTGGACGTTGAGGCCGTCGGCGATGAGCGCCTGCACGTGCTCGGTGGGAACGTGCTCGTGCTCAAAGGTGATTGCATCCGCGCCGTCTGCGGCGACGGTGAGCACGTCGAGATCGTGATAGTCACCGAGAACGACGTCCGGAATCACCTGGGCGGCGGACTTATCCGGCGCGGAGGCTAGCACGCGCAGGTGGATGTCGAGCTCGGCGGCGGCTGGCTGCATCATGCGTGCAAGCTGGCCGTCTCCATAAACAGTAACGAGGGGTTTGTGTTGTTCACTCACTCTTCCAATACTAGCCTTGGGGCCATGATCGTCCGGCATACCATCTTTCAGAACTCCCTCATGACCGCCCTGTTGGATGGCATTTACGACAGCGAAATGACCATCGGTGAGCTCTTGGGCAAGGGCAATTTCGGTATTGGAACCTTCGATGCGCTGGACGGAGAGATGATCATCCTCGACGGGGTGTGCTACCAGCTGCGCGGCGATGGCACCGCGACGGTGGCTGACTTGGACCAGGGCACGCCGTTTGCGGTGGCGACGAACTTCGTCCCCCGTATTAAGGTGGCCGCACCCAAGGGTCTGAGGCGCGAGGAGCTTTCGGCATTCATCGATGAGGTGGAGCCTTCCGCTAACTTCATGTACGCGGTGCGCATCTCTGGGCGGTTCAGCAACGTGGTGACCCGCACGGTGGTCAAGCAGAGCAAGCCCTACCCGCCGATGGCGCAGGCGGTGGGCGGTGACAAGGAGCTGCGCTTTGACGACGTCGAGGGCGTCATCGGCGGTTTCCGCACGCCGGTCTTTGAGAAGGGAATCTCCGTTCCCGGATGCCACGTGCACTTCATCGACGCTGCGCGCACCTCCGGCGGGCATGTGCTGGACTACACGGTGGATGAGGCCACGATTGAGCTCTGCCCCGGCACGGACCTCGATCTGCGCTTGCCGCTGACCCACGAGTTCCGCTCCGCCAACTTGGCGCCGGAGGACCTAGACCAGCAGCTGCATACGACGGAGATTAAGGACTAACCCCAGACCGGTTGCTCGTTGAGGATGTCCTCGACTCGTTTGGCCTTGGGGATGGAGGGGAAATACATCGGCTTGTCATAGCCATGAAGTGCCAGCGAGATCCCACCGCGGCGGCGGCGCGCACCGCGGATATCGGTGAGTGGGATCGAATCAACGCGTTTGCCTTCGCGGGCGATGACGCGCAGGTTGGTCACGATGAAGCGCTTGCGGCGGGCTTTGATGAGGGGAAGGACAAAGCGCCAGACGGCAAGCAAGGCCCATATAGCTACTAAGCCATTGCGAAGCGCTAGGTCAATGCCGTTGTAGTCACACCAGCCGATGGCGATCCAGCACACCCCAGTAATCACGACGAGCTCTAGAAAAGGAAAGAGCAGCGTGCGAAACGGGGCGGTCATGTCCGCGCGAACAACCTCGCCGCGGCCCATCTGCATGAGGTTCATGGGGCACATGGTACCTCCCGTCCACGTACACTCCATTCCTCCCCTGTTCACGGCTGGCTCTGGGTTATTTTGGCAAAGAACACCGCAAATGGCATCTCACAGAAGGCATTAGTCAAAAGGCGTCTTTGGGGCCAAAGACACCTTTTGCGGGTCTGTAGATGGCGTTTTCAGGGGCAAAGACGCCTTTTGACTAATGCCATTTGATAGATGCCTTTTGACAGACGCCATGTGGAAAGCACCGTAACTGAGTGCCCTGGATGAGTGCCCTAGTTGTGCCCTGGTTGAGTACCTCGCCACTTGGCTCCGCTAGGAGGAGCCGTGGAAAAGACGCGCGCCGACTTATTTATCAGCCGGGCGCAGGTGGATGACATCACCGGCGGAGTAGTACTCGCCGCCGACGTTGATGCGTCCGTCGTCAGCCACGCCCTCGACGGTGCCGATGACGTCGCCGGTCGGGGCTTCGAGGCGAACCTCTTGGCCAATGGAAGAACAAACCTTGCGGTAATCAGCCATAAGCTGTGGGTCCTGCTGTTCCCACTGGGTGATGCGCCGGCGCAGGTTCTTCAGAACGGTGATGGCCAGCTCAGTGCGGTCGGTATCAAGCCCCTCGAGCGCTAGCGAAGTCGCGGCCTCGATGGGCAGTTCCTCGCGGGTCAGGGTGACATTGATGCCCATGCCCACGACCACGCGTGCTGAAGGCGGGTTAGCGGCTTGAGTCTTGGGCGCGACCTCGGCCTTGTTGATTTCCGCTTTGTTGATCTCGGCCTTATTAACTTCAGCCTTGTTAATCTCGGCTTTGTTAACTTCAGTCTTGTTGACCTCTGCCTTCGAGACTTCAGTCTTCGGAGCAGATTTGAAGGCCTCCCCCACCGGGCCGGCTTCAGCGAGGATGCCACACAGCTTCTTGCCATCGATGTGCACGTCATTGGGCCACTTGAGCACCGCTCCCTCGACCGAGTCGGTCACGGCCAAACCGGCAGCCAGGGGCAAGGTGCCAAGGTGCTCTAGCGACTCCGGGAGGATCAGTGCGGAAAAGATAAGCTGCGCCCCCGCCGGGCTCACCCACTGGCGGCCCAAGCGGCCTTTGCCGGCCACCTGTTCGTCGGCAAGCAGTACGGTGCTATCAGCCACCTTCTCCGCCTGCATGAGATCAGTATTGGTGGAGCCAGTGGACTCGGTGAAATCGATGACAGCGAAGTCTTCACGTAGCGCCTCGCGGATGCGGTCCATATCAAGTGCAGTCATGCACCCTAGGTTACCCGCCGGGCAGTGGCCTTCTAGACGTAACTAAAAGTAATCCGGATTGGCCAGAATTGTGTGTGCGGTGGCCTCGTCGAGACAGGTGGTCAAGACCGCTTGCGGCAAAGCATGGGGTACCTGTTCAGGCGTAACGGAGATCTGCCGAGAATCCGCTAGGAAGGACACGGTGTCCTCAACCAGCTTGTCGTAGTCCGCGCGTTCTTTCGTGCCGAGGCTATCTGGTTTGCCTTCAGTCACCAGCACGTAGCGGATCTCCGGGGCGACCCACTTACATACCCACTCGCCGTATTCTTGCGCTTCCGAATCCGAGAGGTCCAGCCCCATCCGCTTCATGCTGGCGCGCATGGTGTCACGATCAACCTTGCCGTTGTCCACCAGTTGTGAGCGGACCTTAGATGAGTCCACGGTGTCGGCGAAAATAGCGCGGAACACGGTATCGCGCTGAGCCGCGGAAGGCGAAGTGGACTGCGTCGAAGACGCGTCAGCGGTACCAGTGGAAACAGTTGTTAGCGGCGTGAAAGTCTCTGCAGATTCCGTACTAGAGCAACCAACCAAGAGCACTGTGAGGAGCGGGGCGAACTTCTTCATAGCGAATTCCAGCCTAATCCACGTGCCGCTGGGTGCTAGTGTGTGTCCATGGCAAAGGTCACTTTTGAGATCGTCGGCATCACCTATCCCCGCGCCGAGAACCCCACGGTCAAAGACCTCAATCTCGAGATTGCGGATGGCGAATTCCTGGTCCTCGTCGGACCATCCGGCTGCGGTAAGTCCACCACCCTGCGCGCCCTCGCGGGACTCGAGCCGGTCTCCAGCGGCCGCATCCTCATCGACGGCAAAGACGTCACGGGGCTGGAGCCCGGCGAGCGCGATATCGCCATGGTCTTCCAGAATTATGCGCTTTACCCGCACCTCACCGTGGCCCAGAACATGGGATTTTCCCTCAAGCTGGCCAAGATGCCTAAGGCCGAAATCAAAGCCAAGGTCGAGGAAGCCGCCAAGACCCTCGGGCTCACGGAGTACCTGCAGCGCAAGCCCAAGGACCTGTCCGGTGGTCAGCGCCAGCGCGTGGCCATGGGCCGCGCCATCGTGCGCGAGCCGAAGGCCTTCCTCATGGATGAACCCCTGTCCAACCTCGATGCCAAGCTGCGCGTACAAACCCGCGCGGAGCTGGCCAGCCTCCAGCAGCGCCTCGGCACCACCACCGTCTACGTCACCCACGACCAGGTGGAGGCCATGACCATGGGAGACCGCGTCGCCGTGCTCAAAGACGGGGAACTGCAGCAGGTCGCCCCACCGCGCGAGCTTTACGACGCCCCCGCTAACGAGTTCGTCGCCGGCTTCATCGGCTCCCCCGCGATGAATATCTTTGACTACAACGGCGGCCGCGTCGGCGTTCGCCCAGAAAAACTATTCATTAATAAGGGGCCGGTGGGCTTCCAGGGAACGGTGGAGTTCGTGGAAGAGCTGGGCTCGGAATCCTTCGTCTACGTCATGGTGGGTGAGCAACGCTTCGTTGCCCGCGCGAGCGACAACGTTCCGCAGCGCGGCGACACCGTCGTCCTCACCTTCAACCCCCGCGAGGCCCACCACTTCGATCCGGAAACCGGCCAGCGCATCGAGGCTTAGGCAGTAGCACTAACAGGGGTAGCTTCACCCCCGTTTGAAGTGAATTAAAAGCCAAAACCACGTGCCTTGTGGGGATGATCCCCTATTTTGAAGTCATCAGAAGTTTTCCGAAAGGTGAATACTCCATGAAGAAGCCGTTTCTCCCTAGCTCGCTGCGTTCTGTCCGCCGCGGCGTAGTCGTCACCACCGCTGCCCTCGCGTTGACCTTGGCAGGTTGCTCGTCGGGCGACGAGGGGTCGTCGTCAAGCGCTGGCTCCGATGCCTCCTCCACCGATGGTGGCGGCCGCGGGCCCATCACCTTTGCCATGGGCAAGAACGACACCGACAAGATCACCCCCATCATCGAGGCATGGAACGCCGAGCACCCGGACGAGAAGGTCGAGCTCAAGGAGCTCGCCGGCGAGGCCGACGCTCAGCGCGAAACCCTCGTGCAGTCCCTGCAAGCGGGCAACTCCGACTACGACGTCATGGCGCTCGACGTAGTCTGGACCGCGGACTTTGCTGCAAACCAGTGGCTGGCACCGCTGACCGGTGACCTGGAGGTTGACACCTCTGGCCTGCTGGAGCCCACCGTGGAATCCGCGACCTACAACGACACCCTCTACGCGCTGCCGCAGAACACCAACGGCCAGCTGCTCTTCCGCAACACCGAGTTGGCGGACAAGGCTCCGGAGAAGTTCGAGGACATCGCGTCTGCCTGCGAGGCCATCAAGGACGATAGCTCCTGCCTGACCACCCAGCTCAAGCAGTACGAGGGCCTCACCGTCAACACCGCCGGCTTCATCGAGGGCTGGGGCGGCTCCATCTTGGATGACGAGGGCAACGTGACAGTTGACTCGGACAAGTCCAAGGAAGGCCTGCAGGCGCTTGTCGACGCCTACGAAGACGGCACCATCTCCAAGGACTCCACCGCCACAACGGAGGAGGAGACCAACTTGGCCTTCACCGAGGGCAAGACCGCATTCGCCATCAACTGGCCGTACATGTACACCAACGCTGAGGAAAAGGGCGTCAAGTTCGAGGTCCAGCCGCTGGTGGGCAAGGACGGCGTCGGTGTTTCCACTCTGGGTGGCTACAACAACGGCATCAACATCAATTCCGAGCACAAGGCTACGGCCCTGGACTTCATGAAGTTCATCATCAACGAGGAGAACCAGAAGTCCTTCGCTGAGGCTTCCTTCCCGCCGGTACTGGCTTCCATCTACGACGATGAGTCCCTGGTGGAGGAGTTCCCGTACCTTCCGGCTCTGAAGGAATCCCTGGAGAACGCCGCACCGCGTCCGGTTTCCCCGTTCTACACCGCCATCTCCAAGGCCGTGCAGGATAACGCTTACGCGGCATTGACCGCGGGCAAGTCCGTCGATGACGCAACGAAGGACATGAAGGCAGCCATCGAGGCAGCCGCGCAGGGTTAATGCTCCCAGCGTGAATGGGGCGCGAGTAAGTCCACGAGACTTGCCCGCGCCTCTTTCTTTGATCTGGGTCTCGTGCACAGAGGATGTCTCGGCCACCCGCTATGATTTTCCCCAACCCCCGATAAACCCCTCCCCCTATTAATCAGAAAGGCAGGCACCGCATGGCTGGAGCACCGGCTACCGCGCAGCCCCGCAGACAGTATCTGCGCGTCGCTGCGCTCATCGCACCGGCGCTGATAGCGCTGGCCGTGGTCATCGGCTATCCCATCGTGCGCGCTGTGATGTTGTCCTTCCAGGGCAACAAGCGGCTTAACCCGACTACGGGTGTATTCGAGGAAGGCTCATTCGCAGGCCTCGAAAACTACCTGTACTGGCTCACCAATAAATGCATGTCTGCCACCGGCCAGGCCACCACATGCCCGGACGGCGTCATCGCCACCGATTTCTGGCCGGCGCTCAAAATCACGCTCTTCTTCACCGTGGTCACGGTGGCACTGGAGACGATCTTGGGCATGTTCATGGCGCTGGTGATGAACGGCGAGTACCGCGGGCGCGGCCTCGTGCGCGCGGCTGTGCTGGTTCCCTGGGCCATTCCCACCGCGGTTACTGCGAAGCTGTGGCAGTTCATGTTCGCGCCGGACGGCATCATCAACGCGCTCATCGGCTCGAACATCGCGTGGACCACGGACCCGTTTTATGCCCGCCTCGCGGTCATCATCGCCGATGTGTGGAAGACCGCCCCGTTCATGGCGCTGCTCATCCTGGCCGGTCTGCAGATGATTCCGCGCGATGTCTATGACGCCGCCCGCGTCGATGGCGCATCGCGCATCCAAACCTTCTTCACCATTACCCTGCCGCTGGTGCGCCCGGCGCTCATGGTGGCCATCCTCTTCCGCACGCTGGACGCGCTGCGCATGTACGACCTGCCGGTCATCATGATCTCCGCCTCCTCCAACTCCCCGACGGCCACCATTTCCCAGTTGGTGGTGGAGGACATGCGCCAGGGCCACTTCAACTCTGCCTCCGCGCTATCCACCCTCATCTTCCTGCTCATCTTCACCGTCGCGTTCATTCTCGTTCGCTTCCTCGGCGCTGATGTGTCCGGTACTGCTCGCCAGAAGAAGGAGAAGAAGTCATGAAAAAGCTCGGACACTACCTTGGCATCCTCTTCATCATGTTCTGGGGGCTCGCGCCCTTCTACTGGATGGTCGTCACCGCCCTGCGGCACAAGTCCCATACTTTCGACACCACCCCGTGGCCCACGCACGTAACCCTGGATAACTTCCGGGACGCCCTAGCCACGGACAAGGGCAATGACTTCCTCAATGCGCTGGGGAACTCTTTGATCATTTCCTTGGTCACGACCGCGGTGGCGGTCCTTATCGGCGTGTTTACCGCCTACGCCTTGGCACGCTACGACTTCCCAGGCAAAGGTATTGTCACCGGCATCATTCTGGCTGCCTCGATGTTCCCGGCCATCGCGTTGGTGACCCCGCTGTTCCAGCTCTTTGGAAACCTCGAATGGATCGGCACCTACCGCGCGATGATCATCCCGAACATCTCCTTCGCGCTACCGCTGACG
The DNA here is from genome assembly GCF_001810695.1 of Corynebacterium sp. HMSC065D07. Classification (NCBI taxonomy): domain Bacteria; kingdom Bacillati; phylum Actinomycetota; class Actinomycetes; order Mycobacteriales; family Corynebacteriaceae; genus Corynebacterium; species Corynebacterium sp. HMSC065D07. The sequence goes on along the minus strand of NZ_KV802471.1, from coordinate 174,056 downwards.
GTCTATACGCTGCTGAGCTTCTTCCGCCAGCTTCCCTGGGAGCTGGAGGAGGCTGCCCGCGTGGACGGCGCTTCCCGCGGTCAGGCCTTCCGCCTCGTGCTCCTGCCCTTGGCCGCGCCCGCGCTGTTTACCACCGCCATCATCGCTTTCATCACAACGTGGAACGAGTTCATGCTGGCCAAGCAGCTATCCACCACCGCCACTGAGCCGGTGACCGTGGCTATCGCGCGTTTCTCGGGCCCCTCGGCCTTCGAGTACCCCTACGCCGCCACCATGGCCGCGGGCGCACTGGTGACGATTCCGCTGATCATCATGGTGCTCATCTTCCAGCACCGCATCGTTGCCGGCCTCACCGCCGGCGGTGTTAAGGCCTAATGCGCCGCGCTCTGCTGTGGGACACCGCGCTGGGTTTCGTTGGTTTCTTTGCGTTCCTGGCGCTGGTGCAGGCAGTCCTCAACCTTTTTCACCCCTCCCCCGCTATCTGGCCGGGGCTCCTCGCGGGCGCGCTGTGCCTGGCGGAGTTTCTGCTGTGGCGGGCTAAACGGAAGGATCTCCGATGACCTGGCACGACAACGCCATTTTCTACCAGGCCCTCGTGGGCTCGTACAAGGACACCCGCGGCGAAGGCGTCGGCACGCTGCGCGGCGTTATTGAGAAGTTGGATTACCTCAAGTGGCTCGGCGTGGACTGCCTGTGGCTCTCCCCGTTCTATGCCTCCCCGCTGCGCGATGATGGCTATGACATTGCCGATTACTACTCCATCCACCCTGATTACGGCACGATGGAGGACTTCGAGGAGCTCGTCACCGAGCTCCACGCGCGTGGCATGCGGCTGATGACGGACCTGGCGTTCAACCACACCTCCACCGATCACCCGTGGTTCCAGGCCTCGCGCACCGATCCGGAAGGGCCGTACGGTGACTACTACGTGTGGGGCGATGATCCCCTGCGCTACCCAGAGATCCGCATCATCTTCACCGATACGGAAACCTCGAATTGGGCGTGGGATCCGGAGCGCAAGCAGTACTACTTCCACCGCTTCTACTCGCACCAGCCGGACTTGAACTATGACAACCCGAAGGTCCGCGAGGAAGTGTTCAAGATCCTCTCCTTCTGGCTGGACAAGGGCGTGGACGGCTTCCGCCTCGATGCCATTGCATACCTCTACGAGCGCGATGGTCTGGGTGGCGAGTCCCTGCCGGAAACAGTCGAGTTTGTGGAAAGAATCCGCGCTTTCATCGACGAGAACTATCCCGAGGCCATCATGATCGCGGAGGCCAACCAGCCGCCGCAAGACACCATGGAGTTCTACGGCACGGGCAATCGCTTCCACATGGTGTTCAACTTCCCCGTCATGCCGCGGCTCTACCAGGCCCTTGCACTGGGTGACGCCACACCGGTCTACGAGATCATGGCGGAGCTTCCGGAGCTGCCCCAGGGATGCCAGTGGGGCACCTTCCTGCGCAATCACGACGAGCTAACGCTGGAGATGGTCAACGAGGACCAGCGCGCCATCATGTACGAGCACTTTCTGCCGGATGATCAGATGCGCGCTCACGTGGGTATCGCGCGGCGGCTCGCCCCGCTGTTGGGCAACGACTACCGCAAGATTGAGCTCTTCTATTCCCTCCTCATGACGCTACCGGGCGCGCCTTTCTTGTATTACGGCGATGAGATTGGCATGAACGACGCCCCCGAGCTGCCCGACCGCGATGCTGTCCGCACCCCTATGCAGTGGGAGCCGGGCGAGGGCGCAGGTTTCAGTACATCCGCTCAGACGCGCCGCCCCATCGTTGGCGGGATTGGTATTTCGGTGGAGGAGCAGCTTGCCGACGACTCCTCGATCCTCCACCGCATTCGCAGCCTCATCCAGCAACGCAAGGCGCATCCGGAACTCGGCACCGCGCCTTTCGAGGCGGTGGAGACCGGCCACGCGGGCGTGCTGGGATTCCAGCGCGGTGAATTATTGTGCTTGCACAACTTCACCGAAGAAGCCGTAGACTTAGGACCAGTCGAACTGGGACCCTTCGGTTATGCCTGGCTTCCGGTGGAGGCTTAACGGTCTTTTAACGAAAACGGTAAACAGAACATGAACAGTCGATGTATTGTGCTGTAACTTTTGAGGTTTTTTAGCGTTTTATGACCAATTAAAGATACATAATGCCTGTTTGCCGAGGTCACCGGCCTTTAGCGCACAATTGGCACCATTACCTTTCGGGACTATCGTCAACCGCGGTTAGCTCGCAGTCGTCGCGCCACCCCTTTGGCCCCGACACGCTGACCCCTCTTTGCAGATTATTGCCCTAGTCCTGAAAGGGATCACGCTCGTGTCAGCGACTCTTATCATCTTGGCCATCGTGGTCATCACGGCACTGGCCTTCGACTTCACCAACGGTTTCCACGACACAGCCAACGCTATGGCGACGTCGATTGCCACCGGCGCACTGAAGCCGTTCACCGCCGTTGCCATTTCCGCCGTCCTCAACCTCATCGGCGCATTCCTCTCCGTCAATGTGGCCGCCACCGTGGCCAAGGGAATCGTCAACCTTGACCAGTACGATGTCTCCGTCCCCGCCGACGGCGACGCCCTGCTCATGGTCGTCTTCACCGGCCTCATCGGCGGCATCACCTGGAACCTATTTACCTGGCTCCTTGGTATGCCGTCTTCATCCTCCCACGCCCTCTTTGGTGGCCTCATCGGCGCTGCCTTCGCAGCCCTGGGCACCGGCGGCGTGGCGTGGTCCTCCATTGCCGGCAAGATCATCATCCCGGCTATTGCCTCCCCACTCATCGCCGCTCTGGTTTCCGCCTGCGGTACCGCCCTGGTGTACTGGGTGACCAACACCATCCCGAGCAAGGTCAAAAACGAGCACTTCCGCCACGGCCAGATCGTGACCGCCTGCCTCGTATCCCTGGCCCACGGCACCGGTGACGCACAGAAGACGATGGGCGTTATCTTCCTTGCCCTCGTTGCCGCTGGCGAGGCCAACTCCGATTCCCGCATCCCGACCTGGGTCATCGTGGCCTGTGCCGTCGCGATTGCCGCCGGCACCATGTCGGGCGGCTGGCGCGTCATCCGCACCCTGGGCAAGGGGCTGGTTGAGATTGAGTCCCCGCAGGGCATGGCCGCTGAGGCCACCTCCGCCGCCATCATCCTAACCTCCGCCACCGGCGGTATGGCGCTGTCCACCACCCACGTGTCCACCGGTTCCATCCTGGGTACCGGCCTGGGCCGCAAGGGGGCGAAGGTTCGCTGGGGCGTCGCCATGCGCATGGTGGCCGCGTGGCTCATCACCCTTCCGTGCGCCGCCTTCGTCGGCTTCGTTACATGGTGGATTGCCAACGGCGTTGGCGCAGCCACCAACACCATGGTGGGTGCCATCGTTGACCTGATCATCCTGCTGGGAATGGTCGCCCTCATCCTCCTGCGCGCTCGCCGCAACCCGGTTGACGCTAATAACGTCAACGACGACTGGGACGAGGACTCCGAGTCCGTCGACTCCTCGATGTCTCACCGCGAAAAGGTCGCCGCAGGCGTTTCGACCGGCAACGCCCCCGGCGCCGCAGACGCCGTCAATGATGTGGTCAAGTCCCACACCGCCAACAAGGACAACTAAGGATTCCAATCATGACCGCAATGGAAATCGTCACCGCCCTCATCCGTGTGGCTGCACTAGCTCTCGCCTTCGGCGCGGGCATCCCGCTCCTCTTCGCTTTGGGCATGCGCTGTATGACCGGCGACCCCATCCGCAACGCCGAAGGCGTCGTCGTTGATGACACCGCAGCCTCACCCCAAATGAAGATGCTTGGCTGGACGGTATACGCCGTTCTTGGCTTCGTCATCCTTATCGCTATCACATGGATTGCAAAGGACTCCATCGCCCACTACTTCGGCTGGGAGCCTTTTGCCGGAATCGCTGGCGGACACTAAGCCCCTAACACCCCTCCCACCGACAGCACCGACAGCCCCGTCGCCCTACACGGCGGGGCTGTCTTTTTGTCTTTATTAATTCTCCCCCGCGGTGGGAAGCTCATGAGTGTCCCTGGTCACACATCAGCCAAGGTAAACAAAAAGTTAACTTAACTTGAAATCTATGTAGCGTTTTGGGCGTTTACGCGATATAGTTGGTGAATCCCAACGGTACGGTACCCCGTACCTTTACTACGAGAGGCAAAAAAGGGGCGAGCAAGAATGAATACTATTTCCGGCTTTATTTCCACCATTGCTAACACATTCAAGACCGCCACCGGCACCGGTCTTGACACCATTACCGCTGCACCCATTGCAGCACAGGTGGCAGAAGATCTACTCAAGCACGATCTCATTCCGGCAACCCATACCGACATCGAGGAAAGCTTCGCCGCCCTCACGGGCGACTTCCCCCGGGAAGGCGACCTTGCCGAGGTAGAACTTTTCCTCGACAGCTTCGGATGGCTTGCATAAAATCCTTCACCAAACCCCGTCCCCATGGGCGGGGTTTTCTCATGCGACCACCCTTCAAACGGCGCATTTCGCGCCCACTACACTGTCAGCCATGCACCCAACACGCCGTTTGCGAGGATTCCCTCATCTTTTCCACCGCCCCTCACCTGCCCGAACGTAAAATGTGAGCGAAATCACCCGTGCGCCGCTATACATTCCCATACAAAACTTCTCTACACTGCCAAACATGACTATTTCCTCACATTTGTCGGAGCTTGACTCCCTGAGCGCCGACACCACCGCAGGCAAGATCGCTGAACTGAAGAGGCGTCGCGAAGCAGCGGCGCAGCCCATGGGCGAGAAAGCCCACGAAAAGGTCCACGCCCAAGGCCGCCTCACCGCACGTGAGCGCTTGGACTATCTCCTCGACGAGGGCTCCTTCGTCGAGACCGATATGCTCGCCGTGCACCGCACCACGGACTTCGGCATGGGCAAGAAGCGCCCACTGACCGATGGCATCGTCACCGGCTGGGGCACCATCGACGGCCGCGAGGTCTGCATTTTCTCCCAGGACGGAACCGTCTTTGGTGGCGCACTCGGTGAGGTCTACGGCGAGAAGATGATCAAGATCATGGAGCTTTCCATCACCACCGGCCGCCCGCTCATCGGCCTATACGAGGGTGCCGGCGCCCGCATCCAGGACGGCGCCGTGTCCCTGGACTGGATTGCCAAGACCTTCTACCAGAACGTCAAGGCTTCCGGCATCGTCCCGCAGATCTCCGTCATCATGGGCGCGTGCGCCGGCGGCAACGCCTACTCCCCTGCCCTGACTGATTTCGTGGTGATGGTGGACAAGAAGTCCAAGATGTTCGTCACCGGACCAGACGTCATCAAGACCGTCACCGGCGAAGAAGTCAGTCAAGAAGAACTCGGCGGCGCGGGCGTCCACATGCACAAAGCAGGAACCTCGCACTACACCGCCGCCAGCGACGAGGAAGCCCTGGATTGGGTCCACGACTTGCTGACCTACCTTCCCTCCAATAACCGCCAGCTGACCCCGGTTGAGCCCTACGAAGACCTGGGCGAAGAAACCGCCGACGACCTCATGCTGGATGAGATCATCCCGGATTCCCCAAACCAGCCCTATGACGTCAAGGAGGTCATCGAGGCCCTCACCGATGACGGTGACTTCCTGGAGATCCAGGCCGACCGCGCCGATAACGTGGTCACCGCCTTCGGACGCATCGAAGGCCGCACTGTTGGTTTCGTTGCTAACCAGCCCCAGGTCTTCGCCGGCTGCCTCGACATCGATTCTTCCGAGAAGGCCGCCCGCTTCGTGCGCACCTGCGATGCCTTCAACATCCCTATCATCATGCTTGTCGACGTCCCCGGCTTCCTCCCCGGCGCCGACCAAGAACACGACGGCATCCTGCGCCGCGGCGCCAAGCTGCTCTACGCCTACGCCGAAGCCACCGTTCCCAAGATCACCGTCACCCTGCGCAAGGCATACGGCGGCGCCTACTGCGTGATGGGCTCCAAGGGGCTGGGCGCGGACATCAACCTGGCATGGCCCACCGCCCAGATCGCGGTCATGGGTGCAGCAGGTGCCGTCGGTTTTATCTATCGCAAAGAGATCAAGGCAGCCCATGAGAAAGGCCTCGACGTGACGGAACTGACCAAATCCTTCGAGCGCGAATACGAAGATCACATGCTCAACCCGTATAAGGCAGCAGAGCGCGGGCTTATCGACGCCGTCATTCTCCCCTCCGAAACCCGCAGTGCAATCGCTAAAAACCTGCGCTTCTTCACGGACAAGAATGTCGCGCGCCCATCGCGCAAGCACGGAAACATCCCGCTCTAGGCCGCGCTCGTTTCAGCACAAATCAGTGCAGCAGAAGCACTGTATTACACTAGTGTTCCATGACTGACTTGAAGACGACCGCTGGCAAGATCGAGGACCTGAGCGCCAAGCTCACCGAGTCCCGGGCGCCGCAGGGAGAAGTCCCGGCAGCCCGCAGCGCCATCGAGGCGCTCTTTGACGCCGGCTCCTTCGTGGAGACCGACGCCCTTGCTCGCCACCGCTCCACCGAGTTCGGCCGCGAGCACATCCGCCCCTACACCGATGGTGTCGTCACCGGCTTCGGCACCGTCGATGGCCGCAAGGTCTGCGCCTATGCGCAGGACGCCTCGTTGTTCGACGGCACCATGGGCGAGGTCTATGGCGAAAAGGTCACCAAGCTCTATGACCTGGCCATTAAGACCGGCGTGCCCATCGTCGCGCTCGTTGCCAGCGATAAGCCCCGCGCCCAGGAGGGCATCGTCTCCTCCGCCATGCAGGCCCGCATCCTCGCCCGCGCCACCACCGCCTCCGGCCTCATCCCGCAGATCACGGCGGTTTACGCGGAGTCCAAGGAGGCCTCGCTCGTGGCCGCGCTGTCCGATGTCGTCATCGCCCCCGACGGCGACGTGCAGGCGGACGGGGAGCACGAGGTGAGCGTCGCCAAGCGCGTGCTCTCCTATCTGCCCTCCAATAACCGTGCCGCCGCGCCCCGCACCGAGGCCACCATCGTTGCGGGTTCGGTGGAAGACAACATCAGCGAGGCCGACCACGCGCTCGATACCCTCGTGGGCGATGACGGCGCCGTGGATCTCGCCGACGTGGTCACCGCTACCTGTGAGGATGTTTTCGAGCTCGGCGCCTGGGTGCGCGGGGTCTTCACCGGCTTCGGCCGCGTGGAGGGACGCACGGTGGGCATCATCGCCAACCGCGACTCTCTCGATGCCGCAGCCGCCGCCAAGGCCGCGCGTTTCATTCGCCTGTGCGATGCCTTCAACACCCCCATCGTCGAGTTCGTCGACTCCCCGGCTCTGGATGTGGAGAAGGCAGCGTTGGCCAAGCTCGTGCATGCTTATGCTGCGGCGAGCGTGGGCAAGATCAGCGTGATCGTGCGCCGCGCGCACGGCACCGGCTACATCGCTTTCGGTTCCAAGGAGCTCGGTGCGGACCTGTCCTATGCGTGGCCGACGGCCGAGATCGCCGTGGCCGATGCCCCTGAACTGGCCGCTGAGCTGGAGCTGAGTGAGGACGAGGCCGCAGCCTACCTCACCCCGTACCAAGCCGCTGAGCGCGGTCTCGTCGATTCCGTTATTACCCCGGCAGCCACGCGCGGTTCCCTCATTGAGGGACTGCGCCTGCTGGATCGCAAGATTATTCCGACCCTGCCGAAGAAACACGGCAATATCGTTTTGTAGAGGTTTCCCCATGACCGCTTCCCTGTTTACCGTTCTCAACGGCAACCCCACCGACGCTGAGGTGGCGGCCCTGACCACGGTGCTCAGCCAGCTCGACTCCGAGGCGCGTGCCAAGGCCGCCGATACCCGCTCCGAGCGCGACCTGTGGGGCCAGCCGGGCGACGTGTTTAACCCGTCCGCCTTCCGCAACGTCCGCTACTACTAAGCACATGCGCCTGGTTCTGGCTTCTCAGTCCCCGTCCCGCCTGTCCATCCTGCGGGGTGCGGGCGTGGAACCCGTCATTGCCCCGGCCCACGTGGATGAGCGGGCCATCGAGGAGCGCCTGGCGGGTGCTGAGCCCGCCGAGATCGTCTGCGCACTCGCCACGGCCAAGGCAGAGGCCATTGCCCCGGACTATCCCGAGGACGTCGTGGTGGGCGGGGATTCCATGCTGCTTCTCGACGGCTCCCTCCAAGGCAAACCCCACACCCCCGAGGCCACCGTGGAGCGCTGGCACGCGCAGGCCGGCCGCGCCGCGGAGCTCATCACCGGCCACTGCGTGCTGCGCGGCGAGGAGCGCTTCGTGGAGGCCTCGCGCACGACGGTGCACTTTGCGGAAGCTACTGCCGCCGATATCGAGGCCTATGCTCGCACCGGCGAGCCGCTGGAATGCGCCGGCGCCTTTACCCTGGAGGCCCTCGGCGGTTGGTTCATCGACCGCATTGAGGGCGATCCTTCCTCCGTCATCGGCCTTTCGCTGCCGGTGCTGCGCCGCGCTCTGTATTCCTTTGGACTCAACGTTTCCGACTTCTGGGCCCAGCCCTAATTCGGGGCGAGCCCTTCTAGTTGCGGGTGAATCCATCCAGCTGCGGGCGAACCTTTCTAGGTTCGCCCCCTCGCTGCCACATGGCTAGAGTGGGACGGCATGGAAATGAAAGATATGCTCGCTCCCCCGCCCATCAAGCTGCCGGCCGATCCGGGTGCTGACAGCACCTCCGATCTCACCGCAGGAATTGTCGCCCACCCGGATTCCCCGCTGCTGTGGGCACTGCTGGCGGAGCAGGAACTAGACAAGCACAAGGGCGCTGAACCCACCGCTTTCATCACCGCCTACGCTTATGCGCGTACCGGCTACCACCGCAGCCTCGACCGCCTGCGCGGCAATGGATGGAAGGGCTGGGGCCCTGTCCCCTTCTCCCATGAGCCTAACCAAGGCGTGCTGCGCGCGATTGCCGCACTGGGCCATGCTGCAAAGGCCATCGGTGAGGACGCGGAGTATGACCGCATCCGTCAAATGCTTTCCGACGCCGACCCCGAGTCCGTCGCCACGCTGCTGGACTAAGCAGCCAGTAGCGCCGTTGCGCGCTATCCCGCCTACCCCGGTCCGCCACATGGTTCTAGTCAACTGGTTCTACTCAAAAGGTTTAGCTGGGGGCAGGTGAACCATCTAGGTGCCCACAGATGGTTTGTTTAGGGGCACACGAACCTTCTGACCCGAACCATATGACTGGAACCATCCGTGGCGGCTAACGGGCCTCTCCGACGGGCATAGGGCTTTAAATACAAAAATCCCGCGGACCTCAAATAATGAGGCCGGCGGGATTAGTCTGTCTGCCCTAAAGCAGCGCAGGGATTGGTATGCGATTAAGCCTTGTCGCCGTCTGCCTTAGCAACAAGATCACCGGTGTTCTGCGCGGTGCGGATGTTTGCCACGAAGAACTCCAAGATCAAGCGGAACTGGATGACATAGAAAAAGAACGCGATTCCGCCAAAAATGACAGCGCCCAGGAACGCCAAGATTCCGCTGACAAAGCTGTCAGCAAAAGCCACGAAAGAGAAGAGGATCAATCCTGCCCAGGAGAGTCCTGCCAAAATGACGAGCAGAATGTAGATGAAGGAGGAGAACTTCAGGGTGACAAAGCTGCTGAAGGAGAAGTCAAACAGCGCCTTGAAGAAGCCCGTGCTCTTAGAAGAACCACCGTTCTGTGCGGCCTGCTGCGGGTACTGATTGTTCTGTGGAGAGGCAGCAAAGGGCGAGTTCTGCTGACCGAAGCCCTGCTGTTCCTGCGTACCAAAGCCCTGCTGGCTTTGGGAGCCGAACCCTTGCTGCTCCTGTCCACCAAAGCCCTGGTTCTGCTGCTGGTAGCTACCAAAACCGGACGTGGAGTTGGAGTGAGAAGCCTGGGCGCCGAAGCCATCACCAGACTGCTGCCCAAAACCCTGGCTCTGGTTGGATTCTGCCTGCGCACTGCCGCCAAAGCCTTCGCTGCCAAAGCCGCTGTTGCCGTAACCGTGGTTGCCGTAGCCCTGATTCGAGTTCGTCGCCTCAGCGGAGTGCTCGGCGCCAGCACTGCTATCGGAGTTGTAGGAAGCGTAGGAGGCGCCAAAAGAGTCATGGTTAGCGCGGGTGTCATGGCTTTCAGACTTGTTGTCAGATGACTCCGTGTTGGCAGAACCAGAGGCGGACTCAGACGCAGCAAAGCTGGAGCCAAAAGTGCTGTCCTTGGCCTCACCTTCAGACTCCGGCTGCGAATTCTGGGAAGACGCACTTCCGAACGAGGAGGTCTCAGCGGAGCTCTCGGAGTAATCGCCGTAGCCGGCCTGGCCGCCCCAGCCGAAGTTGGAGTTCTGTCCCTGGCTGTTCCACCCAGAAGCAGAATTATCGCTGCCGGACTGAGAGCTACCGTAGCCGCCAAAGCTACCGAAGCTGTTGTTCCCAGCGTTGTCGCCGTGGGAACCGTGAGCGTTGTAGTCGCCAGCGTTGTTATCGTTCTTGTCGCCGTTCTCACCAAACTGGTTGGGGTTCGTCATAGTTTTTAAACCTTTCGGAGAATCATTGATTTTCGCAGTGCGCTACAGCACGATACTGTCATAAATTTTTTACCCCACCGAACGTACCTGAGATCTTGCTCACCGGCAGCGCGAGTTAGGCAAATGCACCCCAGAAAACGACAGTTTCCCCCGCCACGGCAGGGGAAACTCAACAGGATTAGTGCGAAATAAATCGCTTAAGCGTGCTTGGCCTCCACGCGCTTGATGGCCTCAGCAGCCACCTTCTCCTGAATGCCCATGTCCAGCTCAGAGGTGAAGCCCACGCAGGAGCAGTTGATCTCACCAAGGACGTAAGTATCTTCGCCGTTTTCGCCGTCAGCCAGCATGAAGTCCGCGGTCCAGATCAGCGGGATGTTGTCACCGCCGAGCTTCTCTGCGATGACCGGGCGAACGTCAGCGAACATATCGACGAGCTCCTGCCACTCCTCCGGCTTTTGGTAGGTGTACTTGGCGCCGGAGAACAGGGTGGCGGAGAAGGCATCGCCGCCCTCGGCCGGCTTCTTGTGCACCACGAAGACCGGGTCCGGGCCCACGAGAAGAATACGAATCTCACCCTCAACGATGCGCGGCATGAAGCGCATGTCCACGAGCATGCCGTTGTCACCCACGATGTACTGATCGCAGAAGTCCATGAACTCGCCCAGCTCGCGCTCCTCGGAGTGGTTGTCCACAGCCTCGGTGCACTTGATCTTGGTGTCGAGCGACAGAGCCGTGCCCGGCTCGACGGACTCGGCCAGCTTCTCGTCGGCAAGGCGCACGCGCCAGATGCCGGAGCCGGTGGAGCCACGGTTCTGCTTAAGCACGCGCTCGCCGTAGGACAGGGAGGTCGGGAAGGTGTTGTGGAAGGACTCGACGTCGTAGTAGGCGGCGGTATCGGACGGGACCAGGTCGGTGTCGTTGAGCTTGACCAGGGCATCCTTAGCGCCGTAGGCCATCATCTCGTACGGGGTGGACATGCCGACCAAACCAGCGTCGGACAGCTTGGAGAGCAGGTCAAAGTAGCCCTTTTCACCGCCCGGGATGTTGCCCGGGTTCACGCGGGAGATGTAGGCATCAAAATTCTCGGATACATACTCGAAGAGCTTCTCGGACCACTCAGGGCGGTAGAACACGACCTCTGCATGCCAGCCTGCATCCTTGATGCAGTCGACGATTGGCATGGTGTCCTTACGGTGTCCGTTGATCTGCTTGTCTGATCCGCCCTCAACCTCGAAGACGACGATTGCCTTGTGCACAGTAATTCCCTTTCGCTAGGGGGTTGATGAGTGTCACTACTTAAAATAACCCAGGTTTGGCCCGCGCGCTCCCCTACAAAATCGGCCCAACAGAAGGTTAAAAAGCGAGCTTAGCGCACTTTTCAGCCCCTGACCTGCATACTTGTTATAACCAGTAAGTGCGAAGCGGCACAACCCGCCCAAGAAATGTATCCAACACCACAAAAGGCTCTCCCCCGTGACCACTTTTCGGCCAAGCACGCTAGAGTTGAAGCGAACGTTCCCCCTTAACGAGAAAGGCAGGTGGACCGTGGCCGAATTCGACCCGAATCCCCCTTTCCAGGAATACGCGCACCCCGAGCGTCTCGTGTCCGCACCGTGGCTATCCGCGCGACTGGGCATTAACGGCCTCCACGTGATCGAGGTCGATGAGGATTCACTCCTCTACGATATCGGCCACATCCCCACCGCTATCCGTATCAACGTCCAGACGGAACTGCTCGATAGCACAACGAGGGACATCATCAGCGCCGAAGACTTCACCGCCCTCCTTCGCTCGAAGGGCGTCGAGCGCGATGACACCGTCATCCTGTACGGAGACAAGTCCAACTGGTGGGCCGCGTTCGCCCTGTGGATCTTTGAACTGTACGGCCACGAAGACGTGCGGCTTCTCGACGGCGGCAGGGACGCCTGGATGTCCGAAGAACGCGATACTTCCTTCATGGTTCCCGAACCATCCGTTTCCTCTTATCCGGAGGTTTCCCGCGAAGAATCCTCTCGCATCTTCGTCGATGAGCTGCGCGGATCCACCGCCACCGTTGTCGACACCCGCAGCCCAGACGAGTTCTGCGGCGAAGCCGCCTTCAAGAACGGAACCGGCGAGTCTGCCTACGGCACCACCTTGACGCACGGCCATATTCCCGGGGCCATCAACTTGGAATGGGATCGCGCGGTCTACCCCAACGGCTGCTTCCGTACACTCAGCGAGCTCAAGGTCAACTATGGTGAGCTAGAGCCCGCAACGGAAACCGTCCTTTACTCGCATGTCGGCGCTCAGGCCGCGCACACCTGGTTTGTGCTGAAGTACCTGCTCGGCTTCGACACCCCGCGCGTCTACGATGGCTCGTGGGCAGAGTGGGGCAACATGGTTCGCATGCCCGTTGAGCGCTAGCAACACGCCGAAATAAGCCCGCATCCTCGCTGGTGCGGGTTTATTTTTTGACACGAAACCAAGACGTGACGGTATCCTCATGTTTTGGTGTGCAAGAATAGTACGCAGTCCTATCAGAAAAATTGGAGGAGGGTTCCTGCCGTGGCAGTTGAAACCAAGAACATCACCAAGGTCCTCGTGGCCAACCGCGGTGAGATTGCGGTCCGCGTCATCCGTGCGGCTCGCGATGCCGGCATCGCATCCGTAGCGGTTTATGCCGAGCCCGATGCTGACGCCCCATTCGTCACGCTTGCCGACGAAGCCTTCGCACTCGGCGGCCAAAACTCCGCTGAGTCTTACCTCGATATCAACAAGATTCTCGACGCCGCCTCCAAATCCGGCGCCGACGCTATCCACCCCGGCTATGGCTTCCTCTCCGAGAACGCCGACTTTGCCCAGGCCGTCATCGACGCCGGCCTGATCTGGATCGGCCCCTCGCCGCAATCGATTGCGGACTTGGGTGACAAGGTCACCGCCCGCCACATTGCCGAGCGTGCCGACGCGCCCATGGCACCGGGTACCAAGGATCCCGTCGCCAGCGCCGAAGAGGTCGAGGCCTTCGCCGACGAGCACGGCCTGCCCGTTGCCATCAAGGCTGCCTTCGGCGGCGGTGGCCGCGGCATGAAGGTCGCTCACACCCGCGAGGAGATCAAGGACCTCTACGAGTCCGCCACCCGCGAGGCCACCGCAGCCTTCGGCCGCGGCGAGTGCTTCGTTGAGCGCTACCTGGATAAGGCCCGCCACGTCGAGGCGCAGGTCCTGGCTGACCAGCACGGCAACGTCGTCGTCATGGGCACCCGCGACTGCTCCCTACAGCGCCGCTTCCAGAAGCTCGTCGAAGAGGCCCCTGCCCCCTTCCTCACCGATGAGCAGCGCGCCTCCATCCATGAATCCGCCAAGCGCATCTGCCGCGAGGCCGGATACTACGGCGCTGGTACGGTGGAGTACCTCGTAGGTGCGGATGGACTCATCTCCTTCCTCGAGGTCAACACGCGCCTCCAGGTGGAGCACCCCGTTACCGAAGAAACCACCGGCTACGACCTCGTTCGCGAGCAGTTCCGCATCGCCGAGGGCCGCGAGCTTTCCATCGCCGAGGACCCGACCCCGCACGGCCACGCCTTCGAGTTCCGCATCAACGGCGAGGACGCCGCTGCGGGCTTCATGCCGGCTCCTGGAACCATCGTCTCCTACTCCGAGCCTTCCGGCCCGGGCGTGCGTATGGATTCCGGCGTGCGCGAAGGTTCCGTCATCGGCGGACAGTTCGATTCCATGCTGGCCAAGCTCATCGTCTGGGGCCCGGACCGCGAGACCGCCATCGCGCGCGCACGCCGCGCGCTGTCCGAGTACCGCATCGAAGGCCTGCCCACGGTTATCCCCTTCCACCAGGCAATCCTCACCGATCCTGCCTTCACCGCCGAGGACGGCAACTTCACGGTCTACACCAAGTGGATCGAGGAAGAGTGGGTCAACGAGCTGCCCGAATACACCGACACCGCCGAAGCACCTGAGGATGAGGACCAGGAAGCACCCCAGAAGTTCGTCGTCGAGGTTGGCGGCCGCCGCATCGAGGTTGCCCTGCCGGGCAACTTGCTCTTGGGTGGCGGCAACAAGCGCAAGAAGTCGAAGAAGCGCCGCGGTAAAGGCGCAGCAGCCAACGTGTCCGGTGACGCCGTGACCGCACCGATGCAGGGCAGCGCCATCAAGGTCGCCGTCGAAGAAGGCCAGGAAGTCGAAGAGGGCGAGGTCGTCGTCGTCCTTGAAGCCATGAAAATGGAGAACCCCGTCAAGGCCCACAAGTCCGGCACCGTGACCGACCTCAAGGTGTCCACCGGCACGCAGATCAACAAGGGCGAGCCGATTCTGGAGATCAAGTAATTTGCCGATGCTTCCTTACGGCCAGGGAGCACTGCAATAACCTTGCTTCAGTCAGCAACGTTACATACTCTTTGTACGTGATACCCCGGTGGAGCTCTGCTCCGGGTCACTGACTCGCTGAGTACAACTTACCGGGGTGCTGACTTGTCGCTCTGAGGGGATGCAACAGTGGCGCATCAGGATAGCGCCACCAACTCCACTCGAACCACTCAGTGAGTAGCTAGATTCAGAGATCAAGTAGCCTCGAAAGGCATGAGCGTTAACGATTCTGAGTTCGGTGTACGGTTGGCCAAGGAGCACGACCGTACCTACCTCTCCCGTCTCCTTTTCCTCGCCGATGTCCTCGGTGACGAGGACGCCCATATCGGGGATTTCCACACGCCTGACGTGGGGCTGTACATCGACGAATGGTCGCCCCATGTCGACGGCGGCGTCATCGCAGTCTCCAGCCATCGCGTCCCCGTCGGTGGTGCGTGGCTGCGCTACTACACCACTGAAGCGAAGGGTGCCGCCTACACCGGCAACCCCGAGGCCGATCCTTTTGATGAGTCTCAGTGGGCCACCGACCTAGATCCGGAGGAAATCCCCGAGCTCTTCATTGCTGTGGAGTCTCGCTACAGGGGCCTAGGCGCTGGGCGACGCCTCCTGCGCAACGCCTGCGACCTCGCCGAGGCGCAGCAGGCTCCCGCCGTATCGCTGTGGATTGAGCCGGAGAACACTGGCGCCCGCAAGCTGTATGAATCCGAAGGCTTCGTCGACATCGACGTGCCCGGCCGCCCGGATGCTCACGTGATGCTCAAGCGCTTCTAGTACGCAAACCGACAAAAGGTGTCGACTATACTCGACACTTCCTCGGTTTCTTGTAAAAGAGTCGACTATACTCGACGCCTTCGGCGGCGCGCCGACGACAGCGCCAAGAGCGACGTTGCTCACCCACCCATGACCCAAGTCGGGTGACAACGACCGTTTCCGTAGAACGCTGCACGTATCTTCGCGAAACGGATTACCTTCTTCGCACCCCTCGCAACGCACAGCATCTGCATGCCTCCATCGACATGCTGGAGACATCTGCCAAAAGGCGTCTGGTAAAAGGCATCTGCCAAAAGGCGTTTTCACGGCTAAAAACGCCTTTTACTCATTGCAGATGGCGTTCTTGGACCCAAAGATGCCTTCTGCCAGATGCCTTTTACGAGGCACGCCCTCCTGACTTAGGCCAATGCAGTGCGGAAAAATCCCACCCCACCGCTGAAAACCACCGGTGAGCAGCGCCAAGAATGACGCTGCTCACCCATCCATGACCTAAGTCGACTTTTAGTTGATAACGGCGATGAGGTCGCCGCCCTCCACCTTGGTGGCGGCGCCAATGGCGACGCGCTCGATGGTGCCATCCTTGGTGGCGGAAATAGAGGCTTCCATCTTCATGGCCTCGATGACGGCGATCTGGTCGCCGGCCTTGACCTCGTCGCCAGGCTTGGCGGTCGGGTTCACCACGCCGGCGAACGGTGCGGCCACGTGGCCCTCGTTGGACGGATCGGCCTTCTCCACGGTGGCGACGGTGGACTCGACGTTGTTGTCGCGCACCTTGAGCGGGCGGATCTGGCCGTTGACGTTGAGCACGACGTTGCGGATGCCCTTCTCGTCCGGCTCACCCATCGCGTCAAGACGCACGGTGATGGGCTTAAGATCCGCGCGGTCGTTGGAGCCCTCCGGGAAGTGGTGAACAATGTAGTCCTTACCTTCTTCCAGACCGTAGAAGAAGACCGTGTCCGTCAGCGCCTCGGTGTTGCCGTAGGTGCGGCGGAACTCGTTGAACTCCTCGAACTGCTTCGGGAAGAGCAGGCGGTTGAGGGAAGCGCGGCGCTCGGTGGAATCATCCGAAGCCAGGTGCTTCTTCTCATCCTCCGGCACGGGCTTGACGGTGACGTCGCCAGGCGCGCGGCCCTCCAGGACCTTATCGCGCAGCGGCGGCCAACCACCCGGAGGCGTACCGAGCTCACCGCGCAGGAAGGCGATGACGGAATCCGGGATGTCGTACTTGGTCGGGTCGGCCTCAAAGTCAACCGGGTCTACGCCAGCGCCCACAAGGTGCAGGGCGAGGTCACCGACCACCTTGGAGGACGGGGTCACCTTGGTCGGGCGGCCGAGCATCTCATTCACCGCAGCGTAGGTGTCCTCGATGATCTCGAAGCGATCCTCCAAGCCCAGAGCGGTAGCCTGCGCGCGAAGGTTGGACAGCTGGCCACCTGGAATCTCGTGGCGGTAGACGCGGCCGGTCGGTCCAGGAATACCCTTCTCGAAGGGCTGGTAGAGCTGGCGGACGGCCTCCCAGTACGGCTCAAGGTCGGAGACGGCCTTGAGGGAGATGCCGGTATCACGAGAGGAGTTCGAGAATGCCGCGATGATGGCGGACAGCGAAGGCTGGGAGGTAGTGCCCGCCAGCGGCGCGGAAGCACCGTCGACGATGTCGGCACCAGAAAGCGCTGCCGCGTAGTAGGTGGCCAACTGACCGCCAGCGGTGTCGTGCGTGTGCACGTGAACCGGCAGGTCGAACTCCTTGCGCAGAGCCATAACCAGCTTCGATGCGGACTCCGGACGCAACAGGCCCGCCATGTCCTTGATGGCCAGGACGTGAGCGCCGGTGTTCACGATCTCCTCGGCCAGCTTGAGGTAGTAGTCCAGCGTGTAGAGCTTCTCATCCGGGGAGCACATGTCGCCCGAGTAGGCCATAGCGACCTCGGCCACGGTGGTGTTGGTCTCCAGGACGGCGTCGATTGCCGGGCGCATCTGGGTGACGTCGTTCAGCGCATCGAAGATGCGGAAGACGTCCACACCAGACTTGGCGGCCTCCTGCACGAAACCGGTGCACACATCGTTGGAGTACGGCGAGTAGCCCACGGTGTTGCGGCCGCGCAGCAGCATCTGGATGTTCTGGTTCGGCATGGCCTCACGCAGCAGATCCAGGCGCACCCACGGGTCTTCCTTGAGGAAGCGCATGGCGACGTCGTAGGTCGCACCGCCCCATGCCTCCACCGAGTACAGCTCCGGGGTCATGCGGGCGACGGCTTCAGCGGCGGTGACCAACGCGGTACCGCGCACGCGGGTGGCCAGCAGGGACTGGTGGGCGTCACGGAAGGTGGTATCAGTGACGGCCAGAGCGTCCTGCTTGCGGATCTTCTCCGCCCACTTCTTCGGGCCCAGCTCCAACAGTTCATCGCGGGAACCGCGGGGCAGCTCAGAGTTAAAGTCCAGGTCCGGCAGCTTGTCGAAGGGGCGCAGGGTGGTCGGGCGCTCGCCGTTCGGCTTGTTGACGGTCACATCAGCGATGTAGTCGATGATACGGCCAGACTCATCCACGGCCGGCGGAGCCTTGAGCAGGTCCGGGTGCTCCGGAATGAAGCTGGTGTCCACGCGGGTGTTGACGAAGTCCGGCTCGCGCAGCAGGGCGCGCAGGAAGCCGATGTTGGTGGCCACGCCGGCCACGGTGAACTCGTTGAGCGCGCGCTGTGCACGTGCCACGGCCTGCTCAAAGTTGACTCCACGGCAGGTCATCTTCACCAGCAGGGAGTCGAAGTTCGGGGAGACCTCAGCGCCGACGGCCGTTGCGCCGTCGAGACGCACGCCTGCGCCGCCCGGCGAGCGGTACTGGGTCAGCGTGCCGGTATCCGGGCGGAAGCCATTGGAGGGATCCTCGGTGGTGATGCGGCACTGGAGCGCCGCGCCGGTGATGTGGATGTCCTCCTGCTTCAGGCCCAACTCCTCGAGGGAGAAGCCCGCCGCAATCTGCATCTGGGACTTCACGATGTCCACGCCCGTGACCTCCTCGGTCACGGTGTGCTCGACCTGCACGCGGGGGTTCATCTCGATGAAGACGTGGTTGCCCTTCTCATCGACGAGGAACTCGACGGTGCCGGCGCCTTCGTAGTTGATGTGCTTGCAGAACTTCACGGCGTCCGCACAGATGCGGTCACGCAGCTCTGGGTCCAGCGTGGGTGCCGGGGCGATCTCGACGACCTTCTGGTGACGGCGCTGCACGGAGCAGTCACGCTCAAACAGGTGCAAGACGTTGCCGTGGGAGTCAGCCAGAATCTGCACCTCGATGTGCTGCGGACGAATCACCGCGGTCTCGAGGTAAACGTTGCCATCGCCGAAGGCTGCCTCAGCCTCGCGGGAGGCCTCAGCACACTTGGTCTTCAGCTCCGCCTCGTTCTCGATGAAGCGCATACCGCGGCCGCCACCGCCGGCCACTGCCTTCACGAAGACGGGGAAGTTAAAGTCCTTGGCGTATTCCGCCAGCTTGTCGACGTCCGTCGAGGGCTTCGAGTCCTTCAGAGTCGGCAGCCCCGCCTCCTGGGCAGCGGCAACCGCGGCGGCCTTGTCACCGGTCAGGTCCAAGGTCTCCGGGGTGGGACCGATGAACTTAATACCGTTGTCACGGCAGGCACGCGCCAAATCGGCACGCTCCGATAGGAAGCCGTAACCAGGGTAAATGGCATCCGCGCCGGACTTCTTGGCGGCGCGAATGACCTCATCGATGTCGAGGTATGCCTTGACCGGCTGGCCCTCGGTACCGATGCGCACTGCCTCATTGGCAAAGGCGCGATGGAAGGAGTTGCGGTCTTCCTTTGGATAAATTGCAACGGTCTTGGAGCCGACCTCAAAGGCAGCGCGGAAGGCGCGCACGGCAATCTCACCGCGGTTGGCCACCAAGATCTTAGAGAAGGACTTGTGGGCGGTATCAGACACTGGGAGTGATCCTTTCAGATAAGCACAATACGAACTTAAGGATAGTGTCCGAGGCGACAACGCGCGCGGAAATCGACATATCGGTCAACAGATTTCGAATAGGTTCTCGCCAGACTCCTAGGCACACCCCTAGAAGACTCACCCCTTCATGAACAGCTCCCCTTCCCCCCCCCCTTTAAACATGCAGCGGCCAAATAGGAGAAGAGTTACTTCGCTTTTAAAAAAATATAAACCTATTGACATGTTCTACCCTCCGTTTCTATCCTTCAATCAGGTTCATAAGAACCAACTTCATCCTTCACTTCCAAAGACCGCACGGTGAAGACAGAAAAGAGCTTATGAACTCAGTCACCATTTCTAACGTCCACAAGTATTTAGGCGAAGGCGCCCAGCGCACGCATGTTCTCAAAGGCGCAAGCCTAGAAGCTGGTGAAGGCGAGTTTCTCGGCATTTCAGGAAAGAGCGGCTCCGGTAAAACAACTCTCCTGCGCGCGGTTGCAGGTCTTCTACCTATCGATGAAGGCTCAATCTCGGTCTTCGATACCTGTGTATCCACCGCTGCTCCCAAGAAACTACTCGCCTTGCGCCGCAACACAATCGGCTTCGTCCATCAAGACGACCTGTTGATGAATGAACTCACAGCGCTCGAAAATGTCATGCTTGTGCTTGCCGCAGCGGGATTCGACGAGACGACGGCACACGACAAGGCTTGCGAGGCCTTAACCCAGGTAGGACTTGCAGAACTCGCTCAACGATTTCCCGCAGAGATGTCGCGCGGCCAATGCCAAAGAGTAGGAATCGCCCGAGCACTGTCTGGGAAACGGCGAATTCTCTTGGCTGATGAGCCGTCTGCTGCGCTCGATTCTGAAAACTCGCACGGCATTTTTCGACTCTTCAAGAAGCTGGCATCAACTGGCACAACCGTGATAGCGACCAGTCACGATCCCATCATGTTGGACTATTGCGGCACGGCCTACACGCTGATCGACGGCCAGCTTGGGAAAGCAGCCCCGAATGCTCAATGAACTAATCACGAAAGTCGTGCATTCTTCGAAACGGTATCGTTTCGGCGCAGCGGCAATCGCAGTGTGCTTAGGATTATTCGCATTTGCTGTCTCGGCTGATCTCTTCATGACGTTGTCCCCGCAGCAGAAGGCGCAGTCAGAATTGGGAAACAACGCCGTGCGGGTGGACGTGCCTGTGTACACGCGGGCGGGCGTGGTTGAACAGACGCTGCCGCAACTTGATTCCCCAGAGAGGGGCTTTACTACCCAACTCGAGACTTACGATCTCTATGTCGATAGCAATCCATCAGCTTCCCTTGTCTACAAGGAGTCTCACTGGGAAGAGCAAGCTCCCGATTTTGGGTTGGCATTGGTTCAGGGCCATTGGCCCAGCGCTCCTGGCGAGGTAGTAGTTACCGAGGACGTGAACTTCAACGTCGGAGAACACACAACCGCATTCAACGGCACGCTACCGCTCCGCATCGTTGGCGTTGTATCGAATTCCTTCCACAGCCAGGAGAAAGCGGTGTACGGCGCATCGGGAACATGGAACACCATCGACGCCGACGCTTATTCCATGACCTCCGCTTCGGTCCGGCCGATTGTGTTCGGTTCCGAAGGAACGACTCCTGCCGAGCTCACCGACTTCATTAGCAGTCAGCTCGAAACTACAAACCTCGTTGATCGCGCCGCGCTTGACGACGCCTTTTCGACCTCACTCCTCACCCGCGAAAGCCTGCTCGCCACGCCGCCTTCAGGGTTCGCCGATAGCTATTCTTTCTTCTTCGGCCTGTTCGCCATTGTCATACCGTGTGCTTTGATCCTCTTTTTGTGGCGAGTCACGTACCTAGTTCTTCACCCGTTGAACCGGCGGTTCTTCGAGCTAGGAATCTCGCCCTTCCTGTTGTGGAAGTCCAGCACATCCACCCTGCTTCGTTCAGCCCTGATGTACTCCGTCTTAGGCCTCGTTGTAGGTGCAGGCCTGGCGCAATGCGTGCGCCCATTCATTTCGGGACTTGCAGGGTTGCCTGATCCTGGAGTCCTCATTCCGTGGAAATGGTTAGTGCTTCTTCTCGCTAGCTCGCTTGCAGCACTCCTGATTGGCGGTATTACCACCGCGCCGTCGACCCAGCCGCATCCGTTCTGGAAAGATATCCCGCTGCCGGCCCTATCGGCATCATTCTTGCGTTGGAGTGCTATAGCTATTGTCCTTGTGGCCGCACTCTTTACGGTCGCTTCAGCACTGCTGGGGCCAGACGTGTTCGAAACTTGGGCGCCATTGCCAACCGTGGCATTGTGCATCGTCTTTTCTCTTCTTCTCGCACGCTGTCCGCGAACCAGCC
This sequence comes from Corynebacterium sp. HMSC065D07, assembly GCF_001810695.1. NCBI lineage: Bacteria > Bacillati > Actinomycetota > Actinomycetes > Mycobacteriales > Corynebacteriaceae > Corynebacterium > Corynebacterium sp. HMSC065D07. The sequence goes on along the minus strand of NZ_KV802471.1, from coordinate 152,180 downwards.
GGCCCTACACTCCAGCAGGCGTGGCCCTGAGACTTGCAGAGAAGCACCGGCAGCTTATTGGCACGGGTCTGACGTTGTTGGTCCTGTGCATGGGAACCGCAGTGTTTAGCAGTTCGATGTCAGCCAGCTTCACAGCCAGTGAGAATGACAGCTTGATGTCAACGATCGCCCCAAACCAGGCACACATTTTAGAGAAGACAGATGACGGGCTTTCCACGCGTGCTGAATCCGTTCAGCACGTAGCCACTGCGTTGGATGTGCCCGCCCCAGTTCGTGTTTCTTATGTCCAAGCCACACTGGACATGCCCACGGAGATGTCGGGGACCTTTGGCGTACTGAGCGTCGAATCCGTTCATGACGTAGAGCAACTCTTAGATCGAGAGCTTACTGCCTCAGAAAAAGAAGTCCTTAAGACTGGAGCATTAGTCCGTGATCACAGATTCATCAACCAAGACCACGTTTCAATCAGCACAAGCAAGAACTCAGGCCCCACATCACTTTCAGCGCTGAGTATGGACTTCGGGCCACACTGGGAGAAGCTAGCTGGAGGATTTATCCTTGCATCCACGGCGCAGAAACTAGATGCATCGGCAGGTAGGACACAATGGGTCTTTACGGGTCTCCAGGAAGACCAAGAAAAGCGCTTTCTTGATAGCGCTGCACAAGCCCATATCCCCCACGAGCTCGTACTACTGCCGCTGATTCAAACCTCTTCGACACCGCGGGCATTCTATATCAGTTTGGCAGCCGCGCTGCTCAGCGCGTTAGCCGTAACCTTTGTTTTCTCGCGGCAACTTGCTTGCGCCACCGAAGCAATCGAGACCACCTTCAAAGTACTAGGCCTCGATTCTTCCTGGCACCTAAGAATCGTTGTACTCACTACGGCCACACTGGCATGTGCCGCGATCATTACTGGCTGTCTCGCTGGAATCCTCCCGCTTGCCGGAATGGTCTACGCAATGGGAGATGGCCTCACTTTTGCCATCGATTGGAATGCACTTCTTGTTGCCGCAGGCGCAATAGCATTAGGCGCTGCATGTGGCGTCGGCATGTCATGCCTTCGCCACATGCAGCGCCCGTCGTCAAGCGCAACCGCTAATTAGATCTGCTTCGGCGGAACGGAGCGCTGCTCCTTGCCGTTGTAGGCAGACAGCGGGCGGATCAGGGAGTTGTTCTCGTTCTGCTCCACGATGTGTGCGGTCCAGCCGGTGATGCGGGCCATCACGAAGATCGGGGTGAAGAACTCAATGTCGAAACCAAGGATGTGGTACGCGGGGCCAGCCGGGAAATCCAGGTTCGGCTGAATCTTGATGGAGGTGTTCTCGTACATGGTCTTCGCCATGTTCTCGTACATCTCCACCCACTGCTCCTGGCCGTGGTCCTTGGCCAGCTCGCGGAAGGCAGCCTCCATGGTCGGAACACGGGAGTCACCGTTCTTGTACACGCGGTGACCGAAGCCCATGACGAGCTCCTTGTTCTTGAGCTTGTTGAGCGTCCACTCCTCTGCCTTGGCCGGGTCACCGACCTCCAGGAAGTTCTTCATCACGGCCTCGTTAGCACCACCGTGCAGCGGGCCCTTGAGGGCGCCAATGGCGGCGGTGACGGCGGAGTAAGTATCGGACATCGTGGAGGTCACCACGCGGGCGGCGAAGGTGGAGGCGTTGAAGGAGTGCTCGGCGTAGAGGATGAGGGACTTATCAAAGGCCTCAATATCGGAGCGCGACAGGGCCGGCGAACCTTCCTCCTCACCGAAGACCATCCACAGGAAGTTCTCCGCAAAGCCCTTCTTGCGGGAAGGCTCGATGTAGCCCTCACCGCGGCGACGGCGGATATCGAGGGCGACGATGGTCGGCAGCTTCGCCATGAGCTCCAGCGCGGTGCGGCGGATGTGCTCAGAATCCTTGGTGTACTCCTCCGGGTCCTGGGAACCAATGAAGGAGACTGCGGTGCGCAGAACGTCCATCGGGTGGCAAGACTTCGGCATGGAGGTGATCAGGTCAATGAGGTGGCGGTCCAGGTGGCGCAATGCCTTCTCACGAGCGGAGAAACGAACCAGCTCATCCTGGGTGGGCAGCTCGCCGTTCCACAGCAGGTAGGCAACCTCCTCGAAGGAGCAGTAGCGTGCCAGCTCCTGGACCGGGTAGCCGCGGTAGGTCAGGGAGTTGGTCTCCGGGACAACCTTGGACACGGCGGTCTCATCGACGACAACGCCGTACAGGCCCTTGCGGATTTCTGGGGTTTCAGACATGGTGTTTTCTCCTTTTATTGGGTTCTAGTGTGAGTTTCAGGCCGTGTGCCCTAGTCGAAGGTGGGCTTGTAGCTGTCCTTGGAGTAGGTGAACACGCTCTGGTCGAAGGCGTTGTACTCGTCGTAGCGCACCAGCTCATACAGGCGGGAGCGGTGCTGCATGCGGTCGAGCCATTCCTCGGATTGCAGGCCGGTTTCCTGCATGTCGCGGAGGAATTCTTCGGTAGCGCCCATGGCCACGCGCAGGGTGGATACCGGCCAGATGACGGCGTTATAGCCCAGCTCCTCGATGCGCTTGGCGGACAGCAGCTCGGTCTTGCCGAACTCCGTCATGTTGGCCAGCAGCGGGGTGTCCACGGCGGCGCGGAACTTTTCAAAGTCCTCCGGCGAGTACAGGGCCTCAGTGAAGATGAGGTCCGCGCCGGCGTCGGCGTAGGCCTTGGCGCGCTCGATGGCCTCATCGATGCCGTGGATGCCGGCGGCATCGGTGCGCGCACAAATGATGAAGTTCTCATCGCGGCGCTCGTTGACCGCGGCGGTGATGCGGCGAACCATAAGGTCCGTCGGCACCACTTCCTTGCCATCGAGGTGACCGCAGCGCTTCGGGTTGACCTGGTCTTCCAGGTGGCAGCCGGCCAGGCCGGCGTCCTCCAGCGCGGCAACCGTACGGGCGGCGGACATGGGCTCGCCGAAGCCCGTGTCGGCGTCGACAAGCACAGGCAGGTCCGTGGCGCGGGCAATGTGCCCGGCGCGCTGCGCCACCTCAGTGAGGGTGGTGAGACCAATGTCCGGCAGACCCAAATCATTAGCCAGCACCGCGCCGGAGACATAGACGCCGCCGAAGCCGCCGATGTCCTGGATGAGCCGCGCGGTCAACGGGTTGAAGGCGCCCGGCAGCGTGGTAATTCCCGGTGCGTTCAGCGCCTCGCGGAAGCTCTTGCGCTTGTCTGCATTGCTGGTAGTAGAGCCAAATAGGCCAGCCATTTAGAACAGTCCCTTCGGGGTCTCGGGTGCGGTGGCGATAGCCTCGTCGGTGAGGCGAACGTTGAGCTCGCTCAGGTCGGTGAGGTTTTCCAGGTTCTGGGCGGCAGCGAGGAAGCGCTCCTGTTCCTCCTCCGATACCTTGCCGGCGGCGAGCTTCTTGAACTTGTTGATGTACTCCTCGCGGCCGAAGGGGCGGGCGCCGAGCGGGTGGGCGTCGGCCACCGCGCGCTCATCCTCAATCACGGTGCCGTCCTTGAAGGTAATGACAGCCTTGCCGCCGAAGGCCTTCTCCTCCAGGTCGTTGGAGTGGTAGCGGCGGGTCCACTCGGGGTCCTCGACGGTGGAAATCTTGTGCCACAGGTCGATGGTGTCCTGGCGGTGCTTGCGCTCGTCGGAGTAGGAGGTCTCGTAGTCCCACTCGCCGTCCTGCAGGGCCACGGCGAAGATGTACATGATGGAGTGATCCAGAGTCTCACGGGAGGCGTTCGGGTCCATCTTCTGCGGGTCGTTGGCGCCGGTGCCGATGACGTAGTGGGTGTGGTGCGAGGTGTGCAGGACGATGGACTCGATGTCCTCCACCTTCAGGCCCTTCTCAGCCAAGGTCTTCTTGAGGGCAAAGGCCATGTCAATCGGGGCCTGTGCCTGGTACTCCGCGGAGTGCTCCTTGGTGTAGGTGTCCAGGATGGCGCGCTTTTCCTCGCCCTCAGCCGGGAGAGGGACGGTGTAGGTGCGCTCCGGAGAGTGGAGCATCCAGGCGATGAAGCCGTCCTCGCCTTCCCAAATCGGGGCCGGGGCACCCTCGCCGCGCATGGAGCGGTCTACTGCTTCGATGCCCATCTTGCCGGCAAACGCCGGTGCATAGGCCTTCCAGGAGGAGATGAGGCCCTTGCGGGACTGGCGGGTGGCGGTGGTGGTGTGTAGCGCCTGGCCGATGGCCTGGTAGATGGTGTCGACGTCGAGGCCGAGCATGGTGCCGATGCCCGCGGCGACGGAGGGGCCGAGGTGCGCCACGTGGTCGATCTTCCACTCGTGAAGGCAAATGCCCTTGACCAGGTTGACCTGGATTTCGTAGCCGGTGGCGATACCGCGGATGAGCTCCTTGCCGGTCAGCCCCTTGTGCTGTGCCACGGCCAGGATTGGCGGGATGTTATCGCCCGGGTGGGAGTATTCGGCGGCGAGGAAGGTGTCGTGGTAGTCCAGCTCGCGCACGGCAGTGCCATTGGCCAGGGCTGCCCACTCGGCGGAGTAGGTGCCGTCAACACCAAAGATGGTGGCTCCGCCTTTTTGAGCCGGGTGGGCCTGAGCGATGACTCGGGCGGAGGTCACCGGGCGGCGGGTGGCAGAGGCCACGGCCACGGAGGCGTTATCGATGATGCGATTGATGATCATCTCGGTGGTCTCGGCCGGAACCTCAACGGGATCTGCTGCGACCTTGGCAATCTTGTACGCCAGGTGCTCTTCGATGGGGAAGTTCTCAGCGGACTTGTGGGTACGTACTTCGTGGTTAATCAACGGGGTTTTCCTCCTAGACAACAACGGCTGCGATAGCCATCACACTATCCCCCGCCCGTGTGGCCTGCCACATGTGTAAACTGTGTTTATCTGTTGCAGGGTTTTGCGTTGTTTGCAAACCTTGTGTAATTACCTGTTGGGGCGGCTTTTTGGGAGGACGCACACAATGAGCAAGCACTACGCGGGGGCAAGAATCCACGCACTACGCAAAGAACGCAAACTCACCCAAGCGGCCATGGCACAACAACTGGGGATGTCCACCAGCTATCTCAACCAGCTGGAGAATGACCAGCGCCCCCTCACCGTCACCGTCCTCATGCAGCTGACACAACGCTTTGGCGTTGACGCCACCTACTTCGCGGGAGACCGCGACCTGCGCGCGCTCGCCGAGCTGCGTCAGCTCTTCCCCGAGGCCTCCGACACCACACTCACTGACTTAAGCGGGCGCTTCCCCGAGCTACTCCCCAGGCTTGTCGCCGCCGCCGCACACACCCCCGCGGAAACCGGCCCTTTCGAAGCGGTCCGCGACTTCTTCTACGACGCCCACAACTACATTCACAGCCTGGACGTCGCCGCCGAGGAGCTGTCCGATTCCCTCGGTGACCGCGTCCTGCGCCGCGGGCGCTTGGCCTCAGTCCTGCAGGACGAGTTCGGCGTTACGACACGATTCTCCTCAGCCTCACCGCGCCGACGGACCTTCCACGACCGCGAGCTGCACCTGCGCGCAGGACTCACGGAAGCCCAGCTCGTCTTCGAGATGGCGCTCCAGTACTGCCTCCTGGCCTACCCGGAGCATTGCGCGGAACTCGTGGCTGAACTCCCCAGCGCCGAAGCCCGCTCCATCGGCACCTATGGTCTGGCCCAATACTTCGCGGCGGCCGTCACCATGCCCTATACGCAGCTCCTCACCACCGCGGAGGAGACGCGCTACGACATTGATGTGATCGCGGCATCCTTTGGCACTGGTTTCGAGACCACCGCGCAGCGCTTGTCGACGCTTCAGCGGCCCCACCACCAAGGTGTCCCTTTCTCCTTCATCCGGACCGACCGCGCGGGCAACATTTCCAAGCGCCAGTCCTCCACCGCCTTCCACTTTGCGCGCAGCGGCGGCTCGTGCCCGTTGTGGGTGGTCCACCGTGCTTTTGAAACGCCAAACCGCATCACGCGCCAGGTGGCTTCGATGCCCGATGACCACACCTACCTGTGGATCGCGCGCTTCGTCCAAGGCCAGGCTCAGGCTTGGGGCACGCCGCGCAAGGAATTCGTCGTGGGGTTGGGCTGCGATATTGCGCAGGCGGATCGCGTGGTTTACGCCGATGCGCTCAACCTCTCCCCTTCCGAGGCAACCCCCATCGGCCCCGGTTGCGCCGCCTGCCCACGCCCGGCCTGCCCGCAGCGCGCCTTCCCACAGGCGGGGCGCTCCGTCAGCCTCGACCTCAATGCCACTCCGGTTTCGGCTTACGCGACCTCGTAGTTTTCACCAATTCGCCCACGCTTTCGAATTTCCTGCAGCAATGTCCAGGTGGCTTGCCAAGATAGGACTCGCTCGGCACCACGCCGGGCTCTCGTCTCTCACCTAAGCAGGAGGTTCTCTCATGTCCAACCCCTATGCAGCTCACCAGCGACTACGGCGAGCGGTTCACCATGGAAGAAGCCCAGCATGCGGTGAGCACACTGGGCTTATAAAACCGAGCTGAAGCTAGAACAGAGCTGGAGCCTGCCTACTCGAGGTCGTCGTGGGCAACGAGGCGGCGGGCTGCCTCGGTGATGGTGCCGGACAGCGACGGGTAGACCGCGAAGGAATCCGCCAGCTGGTTCACGGTGAGCTGGTTGGTTACCGCCACGGCGATGGGCAGGATGAGCTCGGAAGCGGTCGGGGCGACGATGACGCCGCCGATTACGCGGCCGGAGGTCGCGCGGCAGAAGAGCTTGACAAAACCGTGCTGGAGAGAGCGCATCTTGGCGCGCGGGTTGGTGTTCAGCGGCATCGTGATGGTGCGCGCGGCGACCTCGCCCGCCTCAATCTCCGCCTGGGTAAAGCCCACGGCAGCGATCTCCGGGCGGGTAAACACGGCGGTGGCGACCGTCTTCAAGCGCAGCGGGGATACACCCTCACCCAGGGAGTGGTACATGGCGATACGCCCCTGCATCGCGGCAACGGAGGCCAGTGGGAAGAGGTCGGAGCAGTCACCCGCGGCGTAGATGCCGGCAACGTTGGTGCGGGAAACGCGGTCAACCTCGATGTGACCGGACTTCGTGGTAGCCACGCCAACGTGCTCGAGGCCCAGGTTCTTCGTATTCGGGATGGAACCGATGGACATGATGACGTGGGAGCCGTGGATCTCGCGGCCGTCCTGGGTCTTCACCACGACGTTTCCGTCCTCGGTGCGGGAGACCGTTTCGACGCGGCAGTTCTTTTCCAGCTCCACGCCGCGCTCAGCCAGGACGGTCTCGAGGACGTCGGCAGCATCGGCGTCATCATGCGGCAGAATGCGGTCGCGAGAAGCCACCATGGTCACGCGCACACCCATCTCCGCGAAGGCGGAAACGAACTCGGCACCGGTCACGCCGGAGCCGACGACGATGAGGTGCTCCGGCTCCTCCTTGAGGTCATAAACCTGCTGCCAGGTCAGGATGCGCTCGCCGTCCGGCTGAGCGCCCGGCAAGATGCGCGGGGTGGCACCGGTGGCAACGAGGACCAGGTCCGCGTCGAGGGTCTCGGTGGTGCCATCAGTGTGGGTGACATCAACCTTGTGCGCGGCACCCTTCACGCCGTGCTGGTCCTCGGAGAATGCGGCGCGGCCATCGATGACCTTGACGCCGATCTTCTCCAGGCCCGCGCGCACGTCGCGGGACTGGTTGCCGGCCAGCGCCTGCACGCGGCCGTTAAGCGCCTCCAGGCTCAGCTTCAGCGAGCCGAGCTGGTGGTTCAGGCCCATATCATCCGCGCGGCGGAAGTCGGTGCGAATGTTGGCGCCGGCAATAAAGGACTTCGACGGGACGCAGTCCAAAAGAACGGAGGAGCCACCGGGGCCCTGTTCCTCAACCAACGTAATGTGCGCGCCGTACTTGGCGCCGGCAGTCGCAGCCTCGTAGCCTGCGGGGCCGCCGCCGATAATTACGATGCGGGGGGCTTCCTGTGACACTGTCGCTCCTTTTTTAAAAATCTGCCTATAAGAACTCTGGGAAATCCTTGTCACAGTGTAGTAGTTAGAAAACTAATCCTCCACGTTGGCAAACTGTTCCGCCACGGAGCCGAAGAGTTTGACGCCCACGCCGATAGCCCTCTCATCGGGGGCCAAATCACCCATATGCAGATCGTGCTGCTCGCCTTCGCCGGACCAACAACCCAGGCGGGCCATGGAACCGGGGACCTTCTCCAAGTACCAGGAGAAGTCCTCGCCGCCCGAGGACTGCGGCGCTTGGACCACGGCTTGCGGGTCGATGGCCTGGGCAGCGCTGGCGAGGAGGGCGGTGGAGACGTCGTCGTTCAGCACCGGCGGAACCCCACGGTGATAGACCAGCTCATGTTCCACGCCCAGGGGCGCCAGGACCTGCTCCACAAGCTCAGAGAACAGCGTTTGCATCTCGCGCCAGATCCCGATATCCGCCGTGCGCATGGTGCCAGACACCGAGCCGGTCTCGGGAATCGCGTTCGGTGCATAGCCGGAATTCACCTGACCAAAGACCAAGACGGTGCCGGTGCGTGGATCGACGCGGCGCGAGAGCAAACCCGGCAGGTCCGTCAGCAGCTTGCCCAACGCATAGACGACGTCCGCCGACAAGTGCGGGCGCGACGTGTGCCCACCCGGGCCGGAGACGTTGATTTCCACGACGTCAGTCGCGGAGGTGATCGCCCCGGCGCGGACGCCAATGCGCCCGACGCGCAGCTTCGGCTCGACGTGGACGGCAAAGATGGAGTTCACGCCTTCGAGCGCACCCCACTCGATGACGTCGGTGGCGCCGCCTACCCAAACCTCTTCGGCAGGTTGGAAGATGACGCGAACGCCGAAGTCCAGCGGGTGCTCACGGTTGAGATCCGCCAAGGCACAGGCCGTGGCTAGTGCAATGGTGGTGTGCATGTCATGCCCGCAGGCATGCATGACGCCGGGGACCTCGGAGGTGTACTCAAGGCCCGTGACCTCCGTGACCGGGAGCGCGTCGATGTCGGCGCGGAAGGCCAGGCGCCCAAGTTCCGTATCGGGCCCGATGTCCACCATGAGGCCGGTTTCGGGGAAAAGCTGCGGCTCCAGACCGTACTCACGCAGGGTGCGAGACAGGAAGCGCGTGGTTTCCACTTCCTTATTGGAGGTCTCCGGGTGGCGGTGAATATGGCGGCGCCACGCGATGACCTCCGCGCGGTGGTTGCTGAACCACTCACTGACGTAGTCCGAGATCACTGCTTCCTCCTCCGTGGTGTCCTGTTGGGAAGAGTCTACAACTAGACCATGCGGTTCAGTTAGCCGGGCAGGTCACACGCCGGATATACTAAGCGGTCTACCTTCGCTACAGGTCGATATTGCGGGGACCGTAGAGGCGGTCGCCGGCGTCGCCAAGCCCCGGCACGATGTAGGCGTCCTCGTTGAGGGCCGGATCAATCGCCGCGGTAACCAAGCGAACCGGCAGCCCCGAGTTGGCCAGCGCATCGACGCCCGGCTGCGCGGACACCATGCAGATCGCGGTGATATCGGTGGCGCCGCGGTCCGCGAGGAGTTTCAGGGAATGCAGGAGGGAACCGCCCGTGGCGAGCATCGGATCGACGACAAAGACGCTACGCCCGCTGAGATCCTCCGGCAGGGCCTCCAGGTAAGGCACCGGCTCATGGGTTTCTTCATCGCGCGCCATGCCAATGAAGCCAACTTGGGCATCAGGGATCATCGACAGCGCCGGGTCAATCATGCCCAGTCCAGCACGGATGATGGGCACGATAATTGGCGGGTCCTGCAGGCGGGTGCCCTCCGCCGTGGCAACGGGAGTAACGCAATCAAAATGCTCGACGGGCAGGTCGCGCGCTGCCTCATAGACAAGCATGGTGCCAAGATCCCGCAGAGCTGCACGGAAGGCGGCATTATCGCTGCGGGCATCGCGCATGAGTGTGAGCCGGGAGGCGGCGAGGGGGTGGTCTACTACGTGGATATCCATGCCCTTCACTGTATAAGAATCGGCCGGGAACCGATCAGCGGGCAGCACAGTCTAATAAGCCATGACTAGCTTCCACACGTTTAATATCGACACCGAACACACCCGTAGGCTGGCGCATGAGCTTGCCGCCATCTCCCAGGCCTCCTCCACTCCCCCTCCTGAGCTACCGGTCGATACCGTTCTGGGCGGTTTCACTGGAACCTTTAACACCGCCATGGAGAACCTTGCTGCCCGCCTTACCCAGGTCAGGGCGGATGCCGGTGCCGTGGCGGACTCCAGCTTCCGCATGGCCCGCGAAGCGGAAGACGCCGATGGTGCTCTCGCGAACGCGTGCGGGGGTCTGTGATGTTGGAGTCAGCACTCGCCCACATTGCCCGGATTCAGCCGGCGCAGCTTCCCGACGTCTCCCTGCCCACTGTGCCCGATCTCACTGCTGCAGGGCCGCTAGCGGAAATTGCGCATGGGGATCCACGGGCGTTGTTAGACACTGCACGCCAAGCCACTGAGGATCTCTCCACCGCCCGCTCAGCTCTGGATACTGCCCGCGGGCTCATCGCGGCGACAGTCAGGGACCTCATCGGTCTGGGCTTCGAGCTTCTCCAGCGCGGACTACCTATCGCTCTCGGGTTGCTTATCCCAAATCCTGCAACACAGGCTGCGGCGCGTTCAGCATTGCAAGCCCTGGCCATGGAATACGTTGGCAAAGCGATGCTTCGCGTCAAGCAGCTGGCTGGGGAGCTCCTGCAAGCAGCAGCTCCCCTCATCCCCATTGGCCAGCGTGCTGTTCGCCCCTCGGTGCGCGGCCCGCAGGAGGAAGGCGTGGTGCGCCACGCACTCACCGCGTCCTCCACCGCAAGCGAAGGAACCACGCAAGGGCAGGCAGCGACACAGGCCGCCTTGTCCCAGGTGGGGACTCCCTATGGGTGGGGCGGTACCGGCAATGGCAGCTTTGATTGCTCTGGGTTGACGCAATGGGCTTGGCGCCAAGCGGGGGTGGAGCTGCCGCGCACCGCAGAAAGCCAGACCGTGGGCCGTCAGGTAAGCGCAGACGAACTGCAGCCCGGTGACCTCATCGTGTGGGATGGTCACGTGGCCATGTACTCCGGCGGCGGACAAATGGTGGAAGCGGGCAGCCCTGTGCAAACCAATCCGCTGCGTACTAACAACATGGGGATGGCTTTCAAAGGGTTCTGGAGGCCTACAGGGTAGACTGTTTGCCCATGAACACCCGCGCGATTGTACCCATCCAGCTCTCCCTTTCTGAGGGTGATTTTTATACCCTCTGGGCGCCGAAGTGGCGCCAGAATGGTTCCGAGTGGCAGGCCTTCCTCGGTGATGACGAGTCCGTCTTGCTCTTTAACACCGAAGCCGAGATGCTGTGCTTCCTCGAATCCGGCTCGAAGCACGACCTGCTCGATCACCCAAAGTGGGAGGCCTTCAATTCCCAGGCGGCGGACCGCGTCGTTCCGGAGAAGAAGCACGTATACGACCTCATCGGCATGCCAAAGCACTTGGCTGGCCGCCCCAGCCACGAGAACGTGTCCACCGTCGCACGCTGCCTAGAAATTGCACACGCGCTGGCAGAGGTCGGGGCCGCGGAGCACACCGTGATTTTCTTCGCTTCGCATTCCATTTTGCGCAACCCCGCCCGCGGAGCCGATCACTATGCCGGTGACCAAGGCATGGGCGAATGGTCCGGCGTAGGCCGCGTTATTCATAGCAACTGGCGTGAGGTCATCGAGGACCTCGACAAGGTAGTCAAGGTCATCCCTTCCTCCGATTTCAGCCAGGAGGCAACCGCGGATGCCGCTACCCGCATCTCTGCCGCCAGCGAAGCCGCGGAAGAAGCACGCAAGAAGGCCGAAGAAGAGCGCGAGGCGGCAGCGAAATCCGCCGATCCCTACGACAATTCCCCGTGGGCAGCCGCAGGCATCGACCCGATTAAGATCACCGCCAACCAGCGGACGGTCTACACCCTGCGCACCTACCTCAACGGCAAGCCGGTGTTCCTGGGCAAGTGGGGCGAGATCTTTACCTTCCCCAGCTCCAAGGTGCTCGTGCGCTGGATCATGGAGAACGACGACCATGACCTAGCAAAGGTTTCCACCTGGGAGGAGGTCGTTGCCGCGGCGAACGCGGGCGAGCTCGAGGTCACCGTCCACCCGGATAACCAGTACACCTTCAATGGCATCGTGCGCGACATTGAAAAGGGTCCGGAGGCAGTCGATACGGATCAGATGAGCCGCTGCTACGAGGTCTGTGCCGACGCTGCCGACTGGGCCGGGGATGACTCCATCAACTCTTATATGCTGCAGAACCCGCGCTTCCAGGACTACCTGGGCTACATGCTCGGCTCCACCGAGCACGCGGGCTACGTCCCCTCCAAGCCCTACACCGAGCACGCGGAGTCCTGGAAGGGCCTGGAGGAAATGCTGACGAAGCGTTTCTCCCGCTTCTAGCTTCTACTTGGAAGACTCGCTGTCTTCTTCCGCATCGGAATCGCTCATTTCTGAAGCGTCTTCCGCGAATTCCGGATCCGCCAGTTCCTCATAGGCGGGCAGGATCTCCTGCTCGATGAGGCGCTGGCGGTCTTCTTCGCTAGCAAAGGAATTCTCAATGGCCTTGATGGTGAGGTCGAAGAACTCCTCGAGGCCATAGCCGAAGGTCTCGCTCAGGGCGAGGAAGACATCGCTGAGCTTCTCGCCCGCCACCGTGCAGGTAAAGCCGAGCTGCTGCAGCAGCGGCAGAGGGTGATCGACCAGCTCCTCTGCGGGCAATTCCTCTAGCGGCGCGAAGGTCAGCGCGATGCGGCGATCCCGCACCCACGCAGAGGCCTTGCCCGGGCGAACGCCGTCAAGGTCGGCACCGAAATCATCGATGAGATCCGTTGCGTGGACCAAACGCGTCGCACCGGCGTGCACGGCTGCCACGGCATCCTCGTACGAAGCCACGTCCCGCTCCCAGGGAATGAAATTTTCACGCAGCTTCTCCGCTGCGGACAGCTCAGTCAGCGCTGCACCGGCAACAGCCTCGCCGGCATCCACATTGTCGGCCGCGCCCTCCACGATGATCCGCGCATCAATACCGGGAACATCAAGACCCTCTTGCGCCGCAGCCAGCGCCTCGGCGGCGCCGAAGGGGAAAGCACTGGGGCGCAGGCGGAGCTCGGCGTAGACCACGTGGTCGTCGGCAAGCGCCTGCACAGCAGCGTGCGTGGCCGCGCGGAGCTCGTCCGGGGTGGATGCAACCGTGGGCAGCGGCGCCAACAGCGTCACTTTGGGCAGACGAGCGAAAATCTCGGCGCCGGAATCTTTGTTTTCGGGGCTAATCAGAGGTGCGTCATGCATGAGGTTCATCCTAGGACGGGGTCTAGGATTAAGCACGCTATGAAACATGTCCCCGCGCTCCTCACCGTCATCGCTCTGGCCGCCACGCCGCCGGCGTTTGCAGAAGAGGAAGAGTCATCATCGCCCACGCGCACCACTGCGCCGGATACTGACTTGTGCCCGCATTCCCTCGTGCCTGAGGAGCCGACGACCACCTCGGAGCGGTTGGCTCCCGGCCAGGCAGCGCCCACTCCCCTGCCCGCGGTTGAGGGCGCTGCGTGCGGTGTCACCGCGCCGTCGGGTTTTCGGGTCAATAAGGACGTCGTGGCCTCGGCGTGGATGGTCAGTGACGTGGACACGGGCGAGATCATCGCCATGAAGGACCCCAACGGGCGCTACCGCCCGGCCTCCATCATCAAAGCACTGTTAGCGCTCGTGGTCATCGAGGAGCTTCCCTTGGACCAACGCATCACCGCCACGCTTGACGACGCCTCCGTCGAAGGCTCCGCCGTCGGCCTCGGCCCGGATGGGGTCTATACCGTGGAGCAGCTTCTCCAGGGTTTGCTCATGGCTTCCGGCAACGATGCCGCACACGCTCTCGCGCAGGCCATAGGCGGGGATGAGGAGGCGCTGGAGAAGGTCAACGCGAAGGCGAAGGAGATTGGCACGCGCTCGACGGTGGCGGCCAGCTACTCCGGGCTGGACGCGGCGGGTATGTCGACGTCCGCGGCGGATATCTCGCTGATTTACCGCGCGGCTTTTGCCAACGACACCTTCGCGCGCATCGTCGATACTGAGCACGTGGAGTTTCCCGGCTGGGGTGACATGCCCGGTTATGAGCTGTGGAACGATAACGGGCTCTTCCTCAATGATCCGGATGGTATCGGCGGCAAGACCGGCTATACCGAGGACGCGCACCACACTTTCGTCGGTGCGATCAACCGCGATGGGCGCCGCCTCCAGGCGGTTCTCCTCGATACGACCGTTGAGCATGGTTTCCGCGCGTGGGAGCAGGCGCAGATGCTTCTCGACGAAGCCTCCGACGTCCAGCCCGGCGACGGCGTGGGGCAGCTCGATGATTTCGCGGCTGGGAGGCATGAGCCTTCGGAGTCGCAGGAGCCCAGCACAGCGCCCACCACGCCTTCTGCCACCGCCACCGCTGAGGCCCCGGCGACGGCGTCGTCCTTCGCGGACTCGCAGGGCTGGATCGGGTGGCTGGTGGCGGGCCTCGTCACCCTCCTCGTGGTGGCGGTGGCTACTTTTTCACTACTTCGGCGTTAGCCATGATGTCGTGCTGGCCGCGAAGCGCGTTCTTCGGGCCAATCGTGGTCACCACGTAGAGGGCTCCGAAGAAGGCAATGAGCGGGCCGACAAGCGGCACGAGGGAGGCCACGCGCCACCAGTTGCGCTTAATGCTCTGCTGCCAGGTGAGCTTCTCGCGGGTGGTGACATCGCGCACCGTGTATCCAGCTATCAGCTTCGCCGGCGTTGCTCCTACGAGGACCTCGAAGCAGATGTAATAGGCCACCGTGATGATGCCCGAGATGCTGGTGAGCCAGACCTCATTGAAAGCGGAGTTGTACACCCCGAGACTTACGAGGAGGGACACACCGATCGCCGCAATGACGTAGTCGATGACGGCCAAAAGCACGCGGGTGCCGGGGGTTGCACGCGGGGCGTCGTGCGCGGGCGCGGGAGCGTGGTGGCTTTCGTCCCAGCGGCCGGTATTCGCGTAGTCCTCCAGTTGCGCCCAAGTAAGCCGGGCGCCTGATTCTACCTTTTGGTCATAGCTTGCCCGGGTAGAAGGCTCGCAGAGGATGCGGGCGGCAACGGCGAGCTCCTCGCGCTCCGCATCCTCGGGGAGGTAGCCGAGGCCTTCGAGGCGGGCGTCGGCAGCCGCCAGCTGCACGCCGAGTTCGCGTGAGGTCGCGCGCGAATCCAGGGTGAAGTGTTCATACAGGTTCGGAGCGAAAGATACTGGAAGCATCGGCCTACTTTCGGCGCAGCAAGGCCCATGCGCCTGCGGCCGCCGCGCCGAGTGCGGCACCGGCACCCAAGGCCACGCCCGGGTTCGGGCCCCGGCGGATCTCATTGCGGACGCGGATAACCGCCTGATCCGGAACCGGCGGGACCATCAGCTCAAGGGATTCCTCGGTGGTGGCCGTCCACGCGGAAACGTAGAGCACGACGCGCCAGACCAGGTACATGACCACCATGAGGACAATCACAGGGCCGAACACGGCACCGGCTGGGTTGCCCGCCGCGGAGGACATGATGACGGTGGACAGCTGCTTGATGGCTTCAAAAAGCACCGCGCCAATGGCCGCGCCCATCAAGCCCGACTTGGTGGGCACCTTCGTGCGCGGCAGGAAGGCCACCATCCACCAAAAGACCAGGAAGTTAGCGATAAGACCAATCACGATTCCGGCGATAACAAGCACCGCTCCCATGCCAGGGAAGGACTCGATGCCGACCCACTCGAAGATCTTCTGGGTCAGCCCGGACGAACCCGCTGCCGTCACGCCGAAGGCGATGATCATGGCCACGAGCAGGCCGATGAGGCCCAGCAGGTCGCTGAGCTTATGGGTCACGAAATTGCCCGGTGCGTCGGTGGGGTCCTGGTTCCACATGGCAGAAATGCCGATGCGCAGATTATTCATCCAGCCGAGCCCGGACCACAGGGTGGTCAGGCCACCGATGCCGTACATCGCGCCGCGCTGCTTAATCGCGGTGTGGAGAAGCTCCGTAATCGAATTACCCAGATCGCCCGATACGGCGTTGGTGATCTGCTCCTCCAGCTGCTGCATGAGGTCGGGGCGGTTCGCCAGCACGGTCGCGGCGGCGGCCACGGTGAGCATGAAGATGGGAAAGAGAGCTAGAACCGAGAAATACGTAATTCCGGCCGCGAACTGGTTGCCGCCTTGGCTACCGTAGCGGTCCAGCATCTTCATAATGTGGTCGATGAAGCCGGACTTCTCACGGACTTTGTCTACCGCGCCCGGTTCATCGGCGTGAGCTCGCTCAATGCCGTAGTCATCGGTCTTCTTCTCATCAGGTCGAGTCGTTGGCGCCACTGGCGTTCCCCTTAAAAGTTAATTACAGAAACCTCTACACAGTCTTCATCATGCTAGCCAACTCAGCCGCGACGCGCGGGGAGGAACCCCACCGCCTCGTAGACCTTGTCCACGAGGGGGGTGGCGATCTCCGTAGCGCGCTCGGCGCCCTGGGCCAAGATGCGCTCGAGCTCGCCGCGGTCTTCCATGAGCTCGTCGTAGCGAGCCTTGAGCGGAGTGGTGAAGGCCTCGAGCGCCTCGGCCGTATCGACCTTGAGGTGGCCATAGCCCTGACCGGCATACTTGTCCACGAGATCCGGGATGCTCTCCCCCGTCAGCGCGGACTGGATGGCCAGTAGGTTGGACACGCCCGGCTGCTTCTCACGGTCAAAGGCCACCACGCCGAGGTCATCGGTCACCGCGGACTTGATGCGCTTGGCGGAGGTCTTGGGAGCATCGAGCAGGTTCACGATGCCCTTCGGGTTGGCCCCCGACTTCGACATCTTGGACGTCGGCTCTTGCAGGTCATAAATCTTGGCCGAGCCTTCCGGAATGAAGGCCTCCGGCACGCGGAAGACCTCACCGTACTTGTTGTTGAAACGCTCCGCCAGGTTGCGGGTGAGCTCGAGGTGCTGGCGCTGGTCCTCCCCCACCGGCACGTAGTGCGGGGAATAGAGAAGGATATCCGCGGCCATCAAAACGGGGTAGGTAAACAAGCCCACCGAGGTGCGGTCCTGGCCCTGCTTTTGAGACTTGTCCTTGAACTGGGTCATGCGGGAGGCCTCACCGAAGCCGGTCAGGCACTGCAAAACCCACGTCAGCTCCGCGTGCGCGGGGACGTGGGATTGGACGAAGAGGGTAGATTTCGCCGGGTCGATGCCCAACGCGATCAGCTGCGCAGCACCCGCCACAGTGCGGTGGCGCAGCTCCTCCGGGTTCTGCTCCACCGTGATGGCGTGCAGGTCCGGGATGAAGTAGAAAGCCTCGTGCGAGTCTTGCAGGTCAATCCACTGCTTGAGCGCTCCGAGGTAGTTACCCAGGTGGTAAGAGTCCGCCGTGGGCTGAATGCCAGAGAGGACTCGGGAAGCGGAGTTCGATGCAGAAGTGGAGTCAGTCATGGTTGACCACTCTACTCTGCCGCCTCCGCTGGGGCGGCGCTGCGTCGGTTAAATCTTGCGGGAGGTCGGGCTAATAACGTCCATCATGACGGCGAAACCGGCCACCATGAACGCGCCGCCAACGCCCTGGAGGACGATCGGGCCAAGGAAGGCAAAGGACGGTCCGACGATGGTCCACCACCAGATACCCAGGGCAAGCAGAATAGCGCCGAGGACAAAGTAGATGATTGCGCGGGTCATGAGCATCTCCTGCGAAATAGAAAAGGACGTTAAGACGGGATTATCGTACCACTACTTGGAGTGGGCTACTTATACTCGACCAGAAGCGGAGAGTGATCAGACCAGCGCTCCTCCACCGTCGGCGCCTTCTCCACCCAGGTGCGCTGCGCGCGCTCCAGCATGGCCTTCGTGGCCGCCTGGTAGTCAATGCGCCATCCGGCATCGTTGTTGAAAGCCTGGCCACGGTAGGTCCACCACGTGTAGGGGCCATCCGCCGCCGGGTGCAGGCGCCTGGCGACGTCAAACCACTGCGGATCCTTGGCCGCCTCCCAGGCGGTCTTGGTTTCGTAGTCCACCACGCCGAGCCAGTCCCCCAGCCCCTTCTTGTCCTGCGGCTGCTCATCCGGGAAAGAACCGAAGACGCGGTCCATGAAGGCGCGCTCCTCCGGCAGGTGGCCGGACTTCTTCTCGTTGGCCTTATTGTTCTTCAGGTCCTGGGCGCGGTGGCAGATGTTCCAGTCACCGCCGATGACGGCCTCCGGGTAGGTCACGGCCATCTCATCCAGAACGTCAGAGAATTCATCCAGGAAGAGGTATTTCTCATCCTGCTTCGGGGAATCGGTATCACCGGAAGGCAAATACAGGGAAGCCACCCGCACGCCTTCCACGGTGGCGGCGATGAAGCGGCCGGATTCGACGAAGGAGCCGAAGCCTACGGAGACGTCGCCAAGCGCGTGCTTCGATAGGATTCCCACGCCCGCGCGGCCCTTGGCGGCGGATTCGGCCTGTACCAGGTTCCATCCGGCCTCCAGAGCCGGGGCCAGGGCCTTCTGGGTCTGCTCGGGGTTAGCACGCACCTCCTGCATGAGGACGACGTCGGCCGGGGTGGTCTCCAGCCACGCGTTCATGCCTGGGTTGTTCTCGTTGCGCTGTTTGCAAGCCGCGCGGATGCCGTTGACGTTGACGGAGGCGATGGTGAAACTCATGCCGGACAGTCTAACTCTGTTCAATAATCTTCACGGAAGGGGCTAGACGGCGCTTGTCCCACATTGTGACAACCCAGGTGAGGCAGCCTGCCACCGCCAGGCCCGCACCGGCCAGCGCGGTGGAGTTATAGGAGTAGCCCGCGCCCACGACTGCGCCGCCGATGGCCGCGCCCGCCGCATTGGCGATGTTGAGGGCGGACTGGTTCAACGCCGCCGCGAGGGTCTGCGCATCCCCCGCCACATTGACCAGGCGCAGCTGCAGGGAGGGCACGAGGATGGAGCCGAAGAAGGCCAAGACACCAAAGACAATCGTGCCCGCCCACGCGCTGTGCGCCACGAAGTAGAAGGTCACCGACACACTAACCATGCAGATAAGGGCAAAAATGATGCCGAATTCCAGGTTACGGTCCGCCAACCAGCCACCGGCGACGTTGCCTGTGGTCATGCCGATGCCATAGGCCATGAGCACAATCCACGTGTGGCTCGGGTCCATGCCGGCGACGTCTGTCATGGTCCACGTGATGTAGGTATAGACGGCGAACATCCCGCCGAAGCCAACGGTGCCGAGGAAGACGGTGAGCAGAACCTGGCTGTTTTTCAGCGCGCCGAGCTCTGTAAACATATCTGTTTGCGGCATGCGCGTCATGTGCGGGAAGAGGAAAAAGAGCAGGATCATCGTGAGCCCCGCAATGGCCACGACCACAAAGTACGCCGCATGCCAGCCCAATCCTTGGCCTAGGGCCTGGGCCGCGGGCACGCCGATCACGGTGGCGATGGACAGGCCCATGCCCACCATCGACATGGCAAAACCTTGGCGGCCAGGCGGCGCCATCGATACCGCCGCCAGGTTAGCTACGGAGAAGTACGCGCCGTGCGGCAGGCCAGCGATGAAGCGCGCCACCAGCAGGACCCCGTAGTTCGGGGCCACGGCCGTGAGCAGGTTGCCCACGAGCAAGAAGCCAATGAGCAGGATGATGAGGCGGCGGCGTGGGAGCTTGCCCGTGAGTGCTGCGATGACCGGCGCGCCCACGACGACGCCGAGTGCATAGACGGAGATGACTACCGACGCCGTGTCTTCCGTAATCCCGAAATCATCCGCGATGAGCGGTAGCAGGCCCATCGAGGTGAACTCCGTGGTGCCGATGGCGAAGGCACCCAGCGCCATGGCGATCATGACGATGGTGCGGCGGGTTGAGGAGATTTCCGTTTGGCGCGGGACGGGACGGCGTTGGATGCGGGGAGCGGAGTGCGGGAGATTCACGTGCGCGTACCTTAGTCCCTTTCCCGCGCGCAGACGAGAAGGCCCTAGCGATCACACAGCCCCGCCCCGCTGGTGGCGCGAGTCACAGGGGGACCGGCACCGCGAGAAAATAAGACAGGTATCCTGTGAGGTTGAACAGTTTTCAACTTCTTTAGGAGAACCATGGCAAAGATTATCTGGACCCGTACCGACGAGGCGCCGCTGCTGGCGACCTACTCCTTCAAGCCGGTCGTGGAGGCCTTCGCTTCCACCGCGGGCATCGAGGTAGAAACCCGCGACATTTCCCTGGCCGGCCGCATCCTGGCCCAGTTCCCGGAGCGCCTTGGTGACAAGAAGGTTTCCGACGCCCTGGCTGAGCTTGGCCAGCTGGCCAAGACCCCGGAAGCCAACATCATTAAGCTGCCGAACATCTCCGCTTCCCTGGTGCAGCTGAAGAAGGCCATCGCTGAGCTGCAGGCCGCCGGCTTTGATCTCCCGGAGTACGAAGAGGCTCAGGAGAAGTACGACGCCGTCAAGGGCTCCGCCGTCAACCCGGTTCTGCGTGAGGGCAACTCCGACCGCCGCGCTCCGATTGCGGTCAAGAACTTCGCTAAGAAGAACCCGCACAAGATGGGCGCTTGGTCCGCTGATTCCAAGACCAACGTGGCCACCATGGACGCTAACGACTTCCGCCACAACGAGAAGTCCGTCATCATGCCGGAGGAGGACACCCTCTCCATCGTCCTGAAGACCGCCGAGGGCGAGCAGACCCTGCTGGAGAAGCTGCCGGTCCTCAAGGGCGAGGTCATCGACGGCACCTTCATGTCCGCCAAGGCACTCGATGAGTTCCTCAAGGCGCAGGTTGCCCGCGCCAAGGAAGAGGGCGTTCTCTTCTCCGCTCACCTCAAGGCCACCATGATGAAGGTCTCTGACCCCATCATCTTCGGCCACGTGGTGCGCGCTTTCTTCGCTGACGTCTTTGAGAAGTACGGCAAGGAGCTCGAGGCCGCTGGCCTCAATGGCGAGAACGGCCTGGGCGCTATCTACGAGGGCCTGGACAAGCTGGAGAACGGTGCTGAGATCAAGGCTGCCTTCGACGCCGCGCTTGCCGACGGTCCTGACCTCGCCATGGTCAACTCCCACAAGGGCATTACCAACCTGCACGTTCCGTCTGACGTCATTATTGACGCCTCCATGCCGGCCATGATCCGCACCTCCGGCCACATGTGGAACAAGAACGACGAGGAGCAGGACACCCTCGCCGTCATCCCGGATTCCTCCTACGCCGGCGTCTACCAGGCCGTGATCGAGGATTGCAAGGCCAACGGCGCTTACGACCCGACCACCATGGGTACCGTCCCGAACGTCGGCCTCATGGCACAGAAGGCTGAGGAGTACGGCTCCCACAACAAGACCTTCAAGATCCCGGCTGCGGGCACCGTTGAGGTTCGCAACTCCAAGGGCGAGGCCCTCATCTCCCACGACGTGGAAGCTGGCGATATCTGGCGCGCCTGCCAGACCAAGGACGCCCCGATCCAGGACTGGGTCAAGCTGGCCGTCAACCGCGCTCGCCTGTCCGGCATGAAGGCCATCTTCTGGCTCGACCCGGAGCGCGGTCACGATGCCAACCTCATCGAGCTGGTCAAGAAGTACCTCCAGGATCACGACACCGAGGGCCTGGACATCTCCATCGAGGATCCGGTCACCGCGACCAAGACCTCCGTCGAGCGCATCCGCAAGGGCGAGGACACCATCTCCGTCACCGGTAACGTCCTGCGTGACTACAACACCGACCTCTTCCCCATCCTGGAGCTGGGCACCTCCGCGAAGATGCTGTCTGTGGTTCCACTCATGGCTGGCGGCGGCCTCTTCGAGACCGGTGCCGGCGGCTCCGCTCCGAAGCACGTCCAGCAGGTTCAGGAGGAGAACCACCTGCGCTGGGACTCCCTCGGTGAGTTCCTGGCCCTGGCTGAGTCCTTCCGCCACGAGCACAACACCAACGGCAACGCCAAGGCTGGCGTGCTGGCCGCTGCGCTGGACAAGGCCACCGAGACCCTGCTGGATGAGGGCAAGTCCCCGTCCCGCAAGGTGGGCGAGAACGACAACCGCGGCTCCCACTTCTTCCTGACCCTCAACTGGGCCAAGGAGCTGGCTGCGCAGACTGACGACGCCGAGCTGGCCGAGGCCTTCAAGCCGGTTGCTGAGGCCCTCGAGGCCAAGGCTGGCGAGATTGAGCAGGCGCTTCTCGACGTCCAGGGCTCCCCCGTCGACCTCGGCGGCTACTACGCCCCGAACGAGGAGAAGCTCAACCAGACCATGCGCCCGGTCGCTGCCTTCAACGACATCATTGATGGCCTGAAGAAGTAATTCTGCGCTAGGCGCTTAACAAAAGACCGCTTCGTCTCCTCCCCGGAGTTCGAGGCGGTCTTTTCTTGCTTCATTAACCACAAACAGGCCTAAAACAGCACTCCGCGACGCTATTTTTACCCGTTGAGCTGCGAAGACTTTTTCTTGACTGTTTCTTGCTTCTCGCGCATACTTTTACTCATGACTCCCATCAATACTGCGCCTGAGGAACAACTTGTAGCCCGCGTGAAACGGTTTACAACGCTTCCGGCTGAGCTACCGTGGCTCGAGTTCAAGGTAAACAAGCTATCCTCCGGCGCGGAGATTGCGAAATATGCTTGCGCCTTGGGAAATTCGGCGCGCCTGCATGATGAGCCTGCGGGATATCTCGTGTGGGGTGTCAACGACGACCGAACCATCGTCGGGACGACCTTTAATTGGCAGCTCACCAAAGGGAAGGGAAACGAGGATCTCCTTCCTTGGCTCAACCGCGTCATTAGCCCAGCCCCTGAACTGACCTTCGACGAGATCACGGTTGATGGACATCTCGTTGTGCTTCTGCGCATCCCCGCCGCATTGTCCGCCCCGTATTCCTTCGAAGGGAAGCGGTATTTCCGCAAGGGCAGCTACATGAAAAACCTCATGGACTTTCCCAATGAGGAACGTCAGCTCTGGCAAAAACTCAACCAGTTCGAATTTGAGAACACAGTAGTGGCCGAGGGCCTTGAGCCCGAATCGATTACCGACCTGCTTGATCCTGAGGCTTTCTTCCTTAATAGACCGGAACTCCCACATACGACAGG
The DNA here is from genome assembly GCF_001810695.1 of Corynebacterium sp. HMSC065D07. Taxonomy (NCBI): domain Bacteria; kingdom Bacillati; phylum Actinomycetota; class Actinomycetes; order Mycobacteriales; family Corynebacteriaceae; genus Corynebacterium; species Corynebacterium sp. HMSC065D07. Next base: position 129,204 of record NZ_KV802471.1, on the reverse strand, counting down.
CGCCGCCCTCATCGACACGTTAAGGAGCGCCAAAGCCATCTCCTACTCACACGAGCAAGGCTGGCATATTCCGGCTTGGTCCGCACTCATGTATGCGCGCTCTCTTCAGGACTTTCCGGAGCTGCGCGGGCGCGCTCCCCGCGTCCTACATTTCAACGGTCCTTCACGCACGGAGGTGGAACGAGAATGGGAATTCACCGAAGGCTATGCGTCTTCCTTCACCCACATAGTCACGCTCTTCAACACCATTCGTCCAGGTGGCGAACATATTGATTCCAGTGGTAAGCGCGTAGTGACTCCGTTGTTGCCAACGGTAGCCTTCCGCGAGGTGCTAGCAAATGCGCTCATGCACCAGGATCTTGAACAGCGTGGCCGGTTCTTAACCGTGGAGATTTTCAGCGATCGGGTCGAAGTAACCAACCCAGGCACCCCGCTTATCGACCCCCAACGGTTCATTGACTCGGCGTCCACCACACGCAATACCCATCTCGGTGAAGCTTTACGTCTGGCGCATTTTGTCGAGCAACGCGGAAGTGGCTGGGATAAAATCGTCTCTTCACTCGAAGCCGAGCACTTCCCACCTGCTCTCATTCGCGCCAACGGAAGTACCACCGTCTCCCTAAGCGCCTACCGCCCCTTTGCGCTGATGACTATGGAAGAAAAGACCCAAGCCGTCTATCAACACGCTTGCCTTCGCTTCCTCGAGAACCTCCCCGTTAACAATTCCTCAATCCGTCAGCGCTTCGGGCTGAAGAATTCACAAGCCGCTCAGGCCACACGCCTGCTTGCTGCCACCGTCGAGGAGGGACTCATCCATGCCTACGATCCCAACGCCGGTCCGCGTTCGTTGCGCTATGTTCCGTTCTGGAGCGAATAGGGATCGCTTTCTTGCTTCATTAACCACAAACAGGCCTAAAACAGCACTCCGCGACGCTATTTTTACCCGTTGAGCTGCGAAGATTTTTTCTTGACTGTTTCTTGCTTCTCGCGCCTTATCTCGCGGGATTTTCATCCTTTGAGCACCGAGGACCCCAGTTAGTTAAAAAGTTTTTCAATACCTGGGAACCGAGAAACCCTCGCCTCCGACTACTAGTGCAGTTGATATCAGCACCTGTCCATCGCCCCTCCTGAACGCCCCGCGAACGTTCAGCAGAGGCCCTAATCAATAGACCCCGAAAGAGCACTACTTATGAGTCGGACGGCTCTGCGATCCTTCATTCAACGCATCCACTTTTATGGCGGCATGTTCGTCGGCCCCTTCATCCTCATCGCGGCATTGACCGGCTGTCTTTATGCCGTGGCGCCCTCCCTGGAGAAAGTGGTCTACCACGACGTATTGACGGTGCCTACCGTGGAGAATCCGCTGAGCTTGGAGGAACAAATCCAGGCCGCACAGCACGAGCACCCTGACATGCCGGTCACTCAGGTCTGGCCCGCCACGACACCGACGGATTCCACGCGCGTGCTGGTGTCCGATGAAAGCATCGACGAGAGCCTGCAGCGCACCGTCTTCATCGACCCCGCCACCGCCGAGGTCATCGGCGACTACCCCACCTATTCTGGCCTAGGCGAGATGCCACTGCGCCGCTGGATTTCCTCCCTGCACGAAAGCTTTCACCTGGGCAAGGTCGGTGAGCTCTACTCGGAGCTAGCCGCTTCCTGGTTGTGGGTCATGGCCTGTGGAGGCCTCTACATGTGGTGGATTCGCCGCCGCCCGAAGAACAAGGCAACCGCGAACTCCGCGCAGCCGCAGACCAAGCGCTCTGCCCGCTGGAAGGCCACCCGCCTGCATTCCACCGTCGGGGCTTGGATATTCATCGGCCTTCTCGGCCTGTCTGCCACCGGCATCACTTGGTCAGGTCTGGCCGGCGACAACGTCGATTCCCTCGTCGAGCGCATGCACTGGAAAGCCACTCCCATCAACACCGCCCTGCACGGCACCACCACTGAAACGCATGAGCACACCGGGCATGAAGGCCATGAAGGGCATGGAGCGTCGTCAAGCGCGAGCGTGGCTGCCGACGCCGAGCGCGTCCTCGCCACCGGCCGCGCCGAGGGGCTGACCGGACCGCTGCGCCTGTACCCGCCGGAGGATGCCCACTCCGCCTGGCAGGTCAGCGAACGGTGGGTGGAATGGCGCACCACCTCCGATGCGCTCTCGGTGGATGGCGCCACCGGAGAGGTCATCGACCGGCAGCCTTTCTCCAGCCTGCCGCTGTTTAGCAAGCTCAGCAGCTGGGGCATCTACCTGCACATGGGCATCATGTTCGGGCTGCCACTGCAGATTGCACTGCTCGCACTGGGGCTGGCCACCGCCGCGCTGGTGGTGCTGGGCTACTACATGTGGTGGAAACGCCGCCCACGCTTCCTCCCGACTGCCCACTTTTCCTGGGCCGCCACAGGGTTGGGCGCGCTATTCGCCGCCACCGCCGGAGTCTTCCTGCCGCTCTTAGGAATCACCTTGGCAGCTTTCCTGGTTCTCGATGTCATTCTGGTGAACCGTGCCACAACCCAGCGCAAGGAACGCACGCCGGTCCCGGTCGGATAGTTTAGTGAAAGCGATCACATAGGGCGGAGCTTATTAGGTACGGTAGTTTCTTATGACTAACCCACTGCTGACTCCCTCCACGCTGCCCTACCAGCTCCCGCCGTTTGCGAAGATCAAGGTCGAGCACTACCGCCCCGCCTTCGACGAGGCACTCTCGCTTCACGACGCCGAGATCGCCTCCATCACCGACAACCCCGCCGCCCCCACGTGGGAAAACACGGTGGAGGCGCTCGAGCGCTCCGGGCAGGACCTCGACCGCGTTATGGCGGTCTTTGGCAACCTCTCCGGCACGGACGTCACCGAGGAGATGGAGGAGATCGCCGCCGACATCTACCCGCGCTTGTCCGCGCACTATGACGCGATCTACCAGAACGAGGTGCTCTACGCGCGCATCAAGGAGGCCACGCCGCCTGCCGACGACGCCGAAGGCCAGCGCCTCCACGACCACCTCCTGCGCACCTTTGCCCGCAAGGGCGCCGACCTCGACGCGGCTGGCAAGGCCCGCCTGTCCGAGATCAACCAGCGCCTCTCCGCGCTCTCTGAAGAATTCGGCCGCAACCTCATGGCGTCTACCCGCGAGCGCGCGGTCTCCTTCACCGAGGAAGAACTCGAGGGCCTGCCCGCCGAGCGCATCGCCTCCGCCAAGGCCGACGCCGAGGCGATAGGCCGCGAGGGCTATGTCATCCCGCTGGAGCTGCCGACCGTGCAGTCCGAGCTGAGCCGTCTGGCGCGGGAGGATGCGAGGGGGAGGTTGTATGGGGCGTCGGCAAGCAGAGGCTCCGAGAACAACATCCCGGGTCTCATCGAGGCCGTCCAGCTGCGCGCCGAGCGCGCCGAGCTGCTGGGCTTTGCCACGCATGCCGACTACGTCATCGCCGAGGAAACCGCCGCGACTGCCGACGCCGCCCGCACCATGCTCTTCGACCTCGCCCCCGCCGCCGCGGCCAACGCCGAAGGCGAGCAGAAACTCCTCGCGGAGGAAGCAACGCTTAACGGTCAAGGTTTTAGCGCCGCGGACTGGCCTTATTGGGAATCCAAGGTCCGCGCCCGCGACTTCTCCCTCGATGAGGAAGAACTGCGCAAGTACTTCCCGCTGGACCAGGTCCTGGAGAAGGGTGTCTTCGCCGCCGCCGAGCGCCTCTACGGCATCACCGTCACCCCACGCGATGACCTCGAGGGCTACGCGGAGGGGGTTCGCGTCTGGGAGGTGATTGACAGAGACGTCAATCACGAGAGTAAGGGGATCGGCCTTCTTCTTACTGACTACTTCGGGCGCCCCACCAAGCGCGGCGGCGCGTGGATGAGCGAGTTCGTGGGCCAATCCCGGCTGCTGGAGCGCAAGCCGGTCATCGTCAACGTCATGGGCATCACCAAGCCCGCCGACGGCTCGCAGCCGCTGCTAAACATGGACGAGGTCCGCACCGTCTTCCACGAATTCGGCCACGCCCTGCACGGCCTGCTTTCCGACGTCCGCTACCCCACCTTCGCCGGCACCAACGTCCCGCGCGACTGGGTGGAGTTCCCCTCGCAGATCAACGAGAACTGGGCGCTCGATGAGAGACTGGTCAAGGAATACGCCCGCCACGTGGAGACCGGCGAACCTATTCCGGACGAGCTTCTCGCTGCCATCTCCGCCGCCTCCGAATTCGGCCAGGGATTCGCCACCTCGGAGTATCTGGGGGCATCGATCATCGACCTCGCATGGCATTCCCTGAGTGCTGCCGAGGCTGCCAAGTTGGAGGCCACCCCGGAGGCCGTCGCCGAGTTTGAGGCCGAGGCCCTGCGCGCGGCCGGGCTGGACAACGAGCTCATCGCGCCGCGCTATCGCTCGACGTACTTCAACCACATCTTTGCCGGCGGCTACTCGGCGGGCTACTACTCCTATCTCTGGGCCGAGGCGCTCGACGCCGATGGTTTCGAGTGGTTCAAGGAGCAAACCGACCTCCGCGAGGCCGGTCAGAAGTTCCGCGATGTCATTCTGTCGAAGGGCGCGTCCCGCGACTTCACGGAGGCTTACCGCGAGTTCCGCGGCCGCGACAAGGACGTCGCGCCGCTGCTCAAGCGCCGCGGTCTCGCCGGGGCCTAGTGCCGACTAGTTATCCACAGATTTCGTCGGATGGCTAGTTCGGATGGCTAGTTCGGGGCTTGGCGGCGGGATGGGGTGCTTTTAGGCTGCGGGGTATGAGATTGCAGACCTTCTTCGCCGCCCTCGGCCGCGCCATTGACTTGGTGGCCGAGTGCGCGGGTCTGTCTGAAGCTGACCTAGTCGCCCTCGGCGCCGCGCCTGCCGACGCCACCGTGTTCCTCTCCCTCCACCACACCTACTTCGGGCACACCTCATCGACGAAGAAGCAGCGCACGGCGGTCGAAGCCGCGCGCCGGCGGGGACACGGGCTGGTGACCTTGCAGCTTATCGAGCACTTCGTAGCCAAAGTTCGGGACCACAACAAAGTATGGGATTTGCGCGTGGAACTGTGCCAGACCAGCGCGGAGCTGGTGGAAAAGGTAGCGCGCAAGCGCCTGCGTCAAATGCGCAAGCCCCGCACGTATGCCGAGCGCGCCAAGCTCACCCAGCATGGCAACGGCCTGGCCACGCTCACGGTGACGGCGGACTCGCTCCAGCTGACGGGCGTATTTGAGGGTATCGACCAGGAACGCCCCGGCGAGAGCTTCCTAGAAAATCTGGAGGGCGGCGTCGTCAAGACTGAGGTTGCCACCATAGCGGTCCTGCAGCTCGATGACTACGCCGAGCTGCTCAAGGGCAATACCGACAAGGACGGCGAGGAGTTCATCGTCCGCACCACCAGTGGCGCGACGATGACCGGCTCGCAGCTGGTGGAGCGCGCTTTGCTGGACAAGGGGGTTATCGTGGCGGTCAGCCGCGAACACGGTCCGCTCGATGTCTTCCGCTTCCAGCGCTTCGCCACCGCCAAGCAGCGTCTCGCCTTGGCCGCGGAAAATCCTTGTTGCGCCTGGGAGGGCTGCAAAGTTCCTTTTGAGAAGTGCCAGATTCACCACATCAAGGCTTGGGCCCGCGGCGGGCCCACCAACATCCTCAACCTGGTGCCGCTGTGCCCGTACCACAACGGAGTCAACGACGATGACCCCGATGCCCCTCCCTCGCGCGGCCGCATGGATCGCATCGGCGGGCGGGTGGCATGGATCCCGCCATACGACGCCTCGCCAGTCTTCACAAGCGCCTTCAACTAGCCAGCCTTCAACTAGCCACCGCGCCCACCTTGGCAGCACTCATCTTGGCAGCGTAAAGCCGGGCAAGGTGCATGATTGAACCGAACCCCGCAGGAAATCACCTCCTCGCGGGGCCTTCGGCGTGCCGGCTTACCTCATGGAACTGATCATCCGCTCAAGCCTGTCCTGCAGGAATTTTGGCCGTGCCGGTTGGCCGGGCGGGCGGGCGGTTTAGCCGGCGTTGCGCAGCGCGGTGGCTAACCCGTTCATCGTGACCTGGATGGTCTTGGACACCAGGAACTGGTCGTCGCCGCGGCGGTAGCGGCGCAGCAACTCCAACTGGACGGCGTTGAGCGGAAGCAGATAAGGATAGCGCCGCTTGAGTGAACGCGCCTGGCGCTGATTCTCGCTCACCAGATCCGCGTTACCGGTGACCTTGAGGTAGACCTCGCGGGTGCGCTCAAATTCCTCGGATATCAGGCCGAAGATGCGGTCTGCGGTGTCCTTGTCGTCGACCAAGTTGGCGTACAGGCGCGCCAGCTGCATCTCCGCCTTGGCCATGACCTGCGCCATGTTGGCAAACACAGAACGGAAGAAGGGCCACGTGCGGTACAGCTCGCGCAGCTCCTCCCAGCGCTTCTCTTCTCCAGCTCCGGTATCTGCTCCAGCCTTCTCGGTCGCTGCTACATCCGCTGTGGCATCTACCGCTCTTGCTGCACCTCCGGAGGCTGTCGATCCTCCAGAGGGTTGCTGAACCCACGCCGTCACCGCGCTGCCCACGCCGAACCAGCCCGGAATGTTGGTGCGGGATTGTGACCACGACAGCACCCAGGGAATCGCACGCAAATCCGAAATCGCGGTGGTCTGCTTGCGCGAGGTCGGGCGCGAGCCCAGGTTGAGCTCGCCAATCTCGTGCAGCGGGGTGGACTGGGTGAAGTAGGTGATGAACCCGGGGTCGTCGACAAGCTGGCGATAGGCCACGCCACTCAACGCCGCCAGCTCGCGCATGATCTCGTAGGCGCGCTCCGGATCCGTAATGGGCTCGGTATCCAACAACGATGCCTCCAGCGCTCCGGAAACAAACGCCTCCAAGTGGCGGCGCGCAGTCTCCGGCGCACCGTACTTCGCAGAAATCACCTCCCCCTGCTCGGTAATGCGCACCGAACCCGACACCGCCCCCTTCGGCTGCGCCAAAATCGCGTCATACGTCGGGCCACCACCGCGGCCCACCGCCCCGCCGCGACCATGCGCCAGCCGCAACTCCACGCCGTGGCGCGCGCAGAGCTCAACGAGGGCCAGTTCGGCGTCGTATAGCGCCCAGTTCGCCTGCAAATACCCGCCGTCCTTGTTGGAATCCGAGTACCCCAACATGACTTCTTGGATATCCCCGCGCGAGCGCAGATGCTCGCGGTACACGGGCACCTGCCACAGCTTCTCCAGGATGCCGACGCCGGCCTTCAGATCTTCGATGGTCTCAAATAGCGGCACCACATCGACCTCGCTCAGGCCCACCTCCTTGAGTAGCACCATCGGCTCCAGAATGTCGGAGACGGTTCCCGTCATAGAAATAATGCAGTGCGACACCGACTCCGGCCCAAAGTCCCGCACAGCGCGCGCCGCCGCACGGAAGATGCCCAGCTCCTTCGCGGTATCCTCGCTGAATCCCTTCTCAGCGTCGGGGAAAAGCAGCGGCCGATTGGTCTGCAGCTCGCGCACGAGCACCGCGACCTTCTCCTCCTCCCCCAGCGCGCGGTAGTCCGGGGTGATGGTGGCCGCGGCGAAAATCTCGGTGAGGACGTTCTCAAAGGACTCCGAATTCTGGCGCATATCCAGCGTCGAGAGGTGGAATCCAAACGTGGTCACCGCCGAGCGCAGCCGGGCGAGGCGGTCATCGGCGATGATGTCATCGTTGAATTGGCGCAGCGAGCGGTCGATCACGTCCAGGTCCCGCTTGAGTTCCTCCGGCGACGCATAGGCGCTTGGCGACGTCTCCCCCTCCAACCTCGCCAGCACCTTCTTCCGGATGCCGAAGATCGCCCGGCGGTAGGGTTCGTCGACGCGGGATTTTTCGTCGTTGTGGGAGGCGTCGGCAAGCGCGCCCAGCTCTTTGGAGCTGGAGGAATACCGGTCTGATAGGGAGAGCTCGCGCTCCAGCTCCCCGAGCTCGTCGGCGTAGTACTGGAGCACCGTCGCCGCGGCCTTGCGGGTGGCATAGGTCAGGGTGTGCTCATCGACGTACGGGTTGCCGTCATGGTCGCCGCCAATCCAGGAGCCGGGGCGGACGACGGGGGAATCGGGAAGCTGCTGGCCAAAGGTCTCACGCATGGCGTGGCGAATTGCGCGGTTGAGGGCAGGGACCTGATCAAGCAGCGACAGCTTGTAGTAGCGCAGGCCGACGTCAATCTCGTCTTCGAGGGTGGGGCGGGCGATGCGAATCAGCGCCGTCTGCCAGAGCAGCGTCATGCGCAGGTACATTTCCTTCTCGATTGCCGCCATGTCGCCACCGCGGTGTGATTCCTTGAGGAGAGTCTTGATGCGGGTTTGCGTATCAAAGACGGTGCGGCGGCGGGTTTCGGTGGGGTGCGCGGTGAGAACGGGGGCGACGTGCGCGCCGCGGATGACGGAGGAGGCGTCGGTTGGCGTGACGCCTTCTTCCTTGAGCTTGGCGAATGTCTTGCGCAGGGAGACGGGCGCTTCAACGGACTCGTCATCCAGATCCTCTACGAGGTTGGCGATGAGCGCGAAATAGCTGAATGCACGGGCCACGAGGTTGACCTTGGTGATGTCGAGATCGCGGAAGATGGCGACGAGGTCTTCGGGCTTTGCATCGCCGTGCGCCACGTCGAAGGCCATGCCGCGGGTCGATTCGACGAGCTCGAAGACGTCCTCGCCTTCCTGCTGCGCGATGACCCGGCCGAGGAAGCGGATATCTTCGCGGACTTGTTCAGGGGCGGGTGTGCTCACGGCAAAGTGCCTTTCTGGGCGTGATGTGTTCAGCTGGCACATCTCAATGTATCCCAGATCACTATTGAGCGATAGTTATTTAAGGAAAGAGCTTCCGGGCAGAATTAGTTAGCGAACGAGGGAAGCGAGCCACGCGGCGTGGAGGCGCGAGTCGCCGTTTTCTTCCGGATGGAAGCTCAACGCCGTGACGCATCCTTGGCGCACGCCCACAATCACCTCGCGCCCTGCGGCAGGACGAGTTCGCGCCCCGACACCACTTCCCTCGCCACCGGAAACAATGTCAGGTGCAGGGAGGGGCACGGTGGCGATGACCTCGACGCCCTCACCCGCGCGGGTAACGATGGGCGCGCGAATGAAGCTCGCCTCGATGGCTAGAGGCTCGCCGACTCCTGAGGCTCCTACACCGGACCACTGGCTTTGCATCGCGACGGGCACGGTGCGCTCCTCGGAGAAGCGCTGGTTTCCGAAGGCGTTGCGGCGCACGGTGACGTCGATAAGCCCCAGCGTCTGCTGGCCCGGGGCGGGGTTTTCCAGCTCGCGGGCGCTGTAGATGAGCCCCGCGCAGGTGGCCAAGACCGGCAGCCCATTTTCGACGGCGCGGCGCAGCGGCTCAGCGACGCCAAAAGAGCGCGCCAGCTTATCGATGGTGCTCGACTCGCCGCCCGGCAGAATGATTCCGTCCAGCCCGTCGAGATCCTGCGGCAGGCGCACCCGGCGCGTTGCAGCGCCGAGGCTCTCCAGCACAGCGATGTGCTCTTCCACTCCGCCTTGCAGCGCGAGCACGCCAACGAGCGGTCGCGTCGTGTCCGCCGCCGTCATCGTGCCCTGTGCGCACTCTATGTTCTTTGCGCGCACAGGTCCTACCAGCCGCGCTCAGCCAGGCGGTGCGGGGCGGGGATGTCGTTGACGTTGATGCCCACCATGGCCTCGCCCAGGCCGCGGCTGATCTTAGCCAGCTCTGCCGGTTGGTCGTAGAGGGTCGCCGCCTTCACGATGGCCTCCGCACGCTTCGCGGGCTCGCCGGACTTGAAGATGCCGGAGCCGACGAAGACGCCTTCGGCGCCCATTTGGCGGACGAGGGCGGCGTCGGCAGGCGTAGCCACACCACCAGCAACGAACAGCACGACCGGCAGCTTGCCGGTCTCCGCAACCTCAGCAACCAGGTCGTACGGTGCCTGCAACTCCTTGGCCGCCACGTAGAGTTCGTCGCGGTCGAGGTTCTGGAGGCGCGCGATTTCGCCCTTGATGGTGCGCAGGTGCTTGACGGCCTCGGAGACGTCGCCAGTGCCGGCCTCACCCTTGGAGCGGATCATGGCCGCGCCCTCGGTGATGCGGCGCAGGGCCTCGCCCAGGTTGGTAGCACCGCAGACGAAGGGCACGTCGAAATCCCACTTGTTGATGTGGTTGACGTAATCGGCGGGGCTGAGCACCTCGGACTCGTCGATGAAGTCCACGCCCAGCTCGCCGAGAATCTGCGCCTCCACGAAGTGGCCGATGCGGGCCTTCGCCATCACCGGGATGGACACGGCGTTGACGATGCCCTCGATGAGGTCCGGATCGGACATGCGGGCCACGCCGCCCTGGGCGCGGATATCGGCCGGCACGCGCTCCAGCGCCATGACGGCGGAAGCACCCGCGTCTTCAGCAATTCGTGCCTGCTCCGGGGTAACGACGTCCATGATGACGCCACCCTTGAGCATGTCAGCCAGTCCACGCTTGACGCGCGTCGTGGCGCGTCCCTGTTCATTCTTCTGTTCAGTCATGGCTCACATAGTGGCGCAGGAAATTGGTCCAAGACAAGAGCCATTTCCCGAGTGTTGAATTAGACCACTTATGATGGGGCCGTGTCTTTCCGTCTCGACCCATCTGATACGCGCGCGCTGCCGGTGCAGATCGCCGAAGCCCTCCGCACCCAAGTCGCGGCGGGCATTCTGCTGCCCGGCGAGCAAGTTCCGTCGACGCGATCGCTAGCCCGCGATTTGGGCGTTTCCCGAGGCAGTGTGGTCACCGCCTATGAACAGCTCACCGCCGAGGGCTACCTGACCGCGGCGGTTGGATCGGGCACCGTCATCAACCCGCACCTGCCCCACGGGCGCGCCCCGCAGCCTCATCCTGCGCCACGGCCCTCCCCTGCCCCACCGCGCGTGGAGTTGACCCCCGGTTTGCCCGATACAGCCGGAATCATCACCCCCGAATGGAGGGCGGCGTGGCGCAAGGCCGCGGTGGATCCTTCCGGCGATCTCCCCCGCGAGGTGGCCGCGCACCTGCGCCACATGCGCGGGCTGACCGTCGACCCGGCTTATGTCGTCATCACCGCCGGCGCCCGCGACGGGCTGTCGGTGCTGCTGCGCGCGCTGGGCGGCCATTTGCGCGTGGGCGTGGAGTCCCCCGGCTACCCCAGCCTGCGCCGCATCCCCCAGGCCTTGGGACACACGCTTGTCGACGTCCCCACTGACGCCCACGGCGTCACCGTCCCCACCGTTGACCTCGACGTTCTCATCGTCACCCCCTCCCACCAGCACCCCTATGGCGGTTCGCTGCCGGCTGCCCGGCGCGCGGAGCTCGTCGAGTGGGCGCGCGGCAATGACGTGCTCATCATCGAGGATGATTTCGATTCCGAGCTGCGCTACGTCGGCCAGCCCTTGCCCGCGCTCACCGCGCTCGCCCCGGAACACACGGTGTTGCTGGGCACGTTTTCCTCGGTGATTTCGCCGTCGATTGCGTGTGGCTATCTGGTCGTGCCGCCGAACCTGCGCGCGGGCGTGGACCGCGTGCGGGAGGTCTTCGGCCAGCCCGTCGGCTCTATTCCCCAGGCGGCGCTGGCGAACTACCTGGCCAGCGGGGCGCTGCGGCGGCATACCGGGCGGATGCGCCGTGCTTACAAGCGTCGCCGCGACCTCGTCCAAGCCGCGCTGGAAGACACTCCCGCTACCCTTCTGCCCATCCACGGCGGGCTCCACGCGGTGTTGTTGTGTGAGGAGGGCGTCGTCCAGCGCGCGGCCGATCTGGGCCTCACGCTGACCCCGCTGCGCGATTATTGGGGCGGCGCGCCCGCCGAGGAAGGCGTGGTCTTGGGCTTTGGGCATTTGAGCGACGTCGAACTCGCCGCCGCGCTGGAGCTGGTCAAGCAGGCTTTAACTAGCTGACACGTAGCTGGCCTGGCGCGTAGCTGCCCTATCGCATACAAGGCTAGCTAGCGCTGGCCAAAGTAACGGTGGCGAGGGTGCGGCCTGTCGGTTGCTCGCTGCCGCCTGCGGGTTCCTCGGTGACCATGACTTTGACTGCCGCGCCGTCGAAGGGCATCCATACCCCATCGTGTGGGTCCTGGCCGATGACCCCCGCCGAAGCCATGCCGCCATCGGCGCTGACTGCCCATACCTGGGCGCCCATGCCATCGGCGAGCTGCGGCTGGCCATCCACCATCGCGCCGGATTTCTCCATCGACGCCGAAGACACGATATCCAGCTGTGCACCCGATGCATCGGCGTTGCCCTGCATGAGATCCTCTGCCCCCATGATGGCGTGCATCGACTTCTCGCCGGGCGATTCAGCCTCTACCCGCGCGCTATCGCTCGTCTGATTCTGCGAGTCATCGGACTGCAACAAGGGCGGCACGGCAACCATGCCTACTACGAGGACCGCCGCCGCAGCCGGCACCGCCACGAAGGCCCGCCAACGGCGGCGCGGAAGCTCGATGACCTCGGTAGCTTCGCCACCGTCAATTTCCGCAAAGACGGCATCTTTCATTCGCACCGGCGGTTCGACCTCGGGGAGGGAATCGAGGAAGTCATCGAAAGTCTCATCAGAAAACTCATGCGTGTTGCTCATCGCCCCTCCCTTCCGAGAATCGCTTTTAGCTTCTTAACACCGTCGCGCACGCGCGTCTTGGCCGTACCCAGCGGTACTCCCGTTGATTCTGCCAGCTCAGCATGCGTCAAGCCATCGAAAAAAGCGAGCGCCACCGCGGTGGAATGCGGCTCCCCAATCTCGACGACGGCCCGGCGCAGGAGGTGAGCCTCCACATTGTTCAGGGCTTCGTCTTCAATCGGCTCAGCAAAAGTGGCGTGCTCAAGCTTCGAGTCGCGGTCATCGCGCTGCACTGCGGCCACATGGCTGCGCAGCTTATCGACGGCCCTCCCATGCGCCAACCTGCCCACCCACGAGCGAGCATTCCCCCGTCGCGGGTCAAACTTCGCGGCGGAGGTCCAGACCTCAACGAAGACGTCTTGAGCAACTTCCTCTGCTAAGGCGGGATTGCGCAGAACGCTCAGGCACACGCTGTACACGGTGGGTGCGAGGGCGTCGTACAGCGCGCTGAAGGCATGCTTATCTGCGGAAGCGGTCTGAACCAAAAGGCGGTTCAGCCGCTCGTGTTCATTGGGGGACATCGCAGGCACGGGTGTTGAGCTTACCTCCAGCAGCGGGGTGGACATGGCAGTTTTACTTAGTCATTTCCTCGCTCGGGGCCATCATCTCCGAGCTGGGCATCATGTCCATGTCTTCCTTCTTGTCGTTGCAGGCGACCAACCCACTGGCGGCAACAGCAAGTGCAGCGGCGACAGTAACAAGCTTCTTCATTTCGGTGCTCCTTCTTCAAGCAATCGGGGCTCGGCTTTTCCGGGCCCTGTATCTGACTATTCGGAGCCGCCCCGCGATGCGGATTGGATGGATTTAAAACCAATCCGTTTTTCACTCGTGCTCCGAACTAGTTGCATACCCACACCGCACACCAAGCGAAGGAGTACAGCATGCTATCAACGCTGTTCATCGGGTTTACCGGTGGCCTTATCACGGGCATCTCGCCCTGCATCTTGCCGGTCTTGCCGCTGGTCCTCGCCGTTAGCGGCGGCTCACGGTGGCGGCCATGGCAGGTCGTGGGCGGACTCGTCACAAGTTTCAGCCTCGTCACGCTGTTTGCCACAACGCTGCTCAATTCCCTGGGCCTGCCGGCCGACATCCTGTGGAAAGTGGGAATCGCGCTGCTCGTTCTCGTGGGCCTGGGAATGGTGTTTCCCCGCGTGCAAGAAATCCTTGAGTGGCCTTTCCAGAAACTCTCGAAAGCTGGCAGCTTGCAATCCAAGGCCCGCGGCAAAGGCGGGTTCGTCGTCGGCTTGGCCATGGGGGTTGTCTTCGTCCCCTGCGCCGGCCCTGTACTCGCCGCCATCTCCGTGGCGGGCGCCACTGGGACTGTCGACGCCCACATCCTCACCCTCTGCCTCTCCTTCGCTCTCGGCGTGGCCATCCCCCTGCTGGCCTTCGCTTTGGGCGGCAACGAGGTGGGCAAACGCGTCGATGCTTTCCGCTCCCACCAGCGCGGGGTGCGCATCACCGCGGGAGTGGTAGTTATCGCCATGGCTGGTGCGATTTCACTCGGCGCGCCCGCCTGGCTGCAGCAGAAGCTCCCCAGCATCAACGCCGACGCCACCCCAGTTGAGCAGGCCGCCCGAACAGCCGAAGGAACCCCAGTGCCCGCGTTCGCGGGGTTGACCGGCTGGTTCAACACGGATCTGCCGGTCGATCCGCGTACCTCTGGCAAGGTCACCCTCATCGATTTCTGGGCCTATGCCTGCATCAACTGCCAGCGCAACAACACGCACCTGACCAAGCTCTATGCGCACTACAAGGACTACGGCCTCGACATCGTCGGCATCCATGCGCCGGAATACGCTTTCGAGCACGAGGCTGCCAACGTGCGCCGCGCGGCCCGCGAGCAAGGAATCGAATACCCGGTGGCGCAAGACAATGACTTCGCCACGTGGAAGAACTTTGGGAATCGGTACTGGCCGGCGCACTATGTCGTCGACAAGCACGGCATGCTGCGCCAATCCCACCATGGCGAGGGCGACTACGCCGAGACCGAGCGCCTCATTCGTGAGCTTCTCCTCGAGCGCGACCCCAGCATAGAGCTACCCGAACCAATCGAGACCGCCGATGCGAACAGCGCGCCGCGCTCGCCGGAGACGTACCTCGGCACCGCACGCGCACAGTATTTCGCCAACGCCGACTACCGCGTCGGCACGCACCAGTTCACCATGAACGAGCCGCCGTTAGGTCAATATTCGCTGGGCGGGACGTGGACGCTGGCCGACCAGCCCATCACCGCCGGACCTCACGCGCGCCTGCGACTGAACTACCGCGCCGCCCGGGTACAGCTCGTGGCATCAGGGCAAGGAACGGTTCGCGTGCATCACGCCGATGGTTCGGTCCGCACCTTTGACATCACCGAGGACGGCACGGTGGATCTCGTCCGGGAACCTGACAATCACACCGAAACAATCGAGCTGGAAGTAAGCGAAGGGCTCTCGCTGTATTCCTTTACTTTTGGCTAGCGTGGGAATCATGAAGCTATCTCTGCATGGACAATCCGCCGTGGCCGTCGAGGCACCCCAGGGTCGCATCGTTATCGACCCCGGTCCCCTCTCTGACCTGAGCTGCCTCGAAGGCGCCGAAGCGGTGCTGCTCACGCACGCACACGGTGACCACCTCGACGTCGATGCCGTGCGCGGGAGCGGCCTGCCGGTGTGGGGAACGCGGGAGGCTATCGACGCCCTCGGCTCCGGCACCATCGTGCATGCTGGAGAGACGTTTACAGTTCTGGGCCTTGAGATTCACGCGGTGGGCGGCCTCCACGAGGAGATCCACCCCAATATCCCGCGCCCGGAGAACCTGGGTTATTTCTTCGGCGGCGTGCTGCACCCCGGCGACCAGTGGGTTGTCTCGGAAGGACTCACGGTAGACGTGCTCCTGCTCCCCATCGCCGGCCCGTGGGTGCGCGGGGCGGATGCCGCGGATTACGCCATGCGCATCGGTGCGCGGCTTACGGTTCCCATCCATGACGCCGTGCTTTCCGACGCCGGCAAGCAGATCACCGACGGCATGCTCCAACGCGCCGGGGTGAGCGGCTATCGGCGCCTGCGGGTTGGTGAAAGCATCGAAATCTAAGCCGAACCAACCGCTCGGTCTATTTTTATTCTCGGGCTTGCCTGCGGTTTCTAGAAAACCACTAACGGCACTGAACCGCTTGGTCTAGCCTTTCCTGACATGAGCACCAAATACGATAATTCCAAAGTCAACGAGTGGTCCTTTGCCACCCGCGCCCTCCACGCCGGCCAGAACCTGGACGGCTCCACCAACGCACGCAACGTGCCGATTTACCAAACCACCTCGTATGTCTTCAACGACGCCGAGCACGCCGCCAACCGCTTCAACCTCTCGGATGCCGGCCCGATTTATACCCGCCTGACCAACCCCACGCAGGACGCGCTGGAGGAGCGCCTCGCTTCCCTCGAAGGTGGCGTGGCCGCCGTGGCTTTCGCCTCCGGCCAGGCCGCCGAGACCGCTGCCATCCTGAACCTGGCCTCCGCCGGCGACCACATTGTCACCTCCCCGCGCCTCTACGGTGGCACCTCCACCCTCTTTACCGTGACCTTGAAGCGCCTGGGCATCGATGTCACCCTCGTGGAGAACCCCGACGACCCGGCATCCTGGCAGGACGTCGTCCAGCCCAACACCAAGGCTTTTTACGGCGAGACCTTCGGCAACCCAGTCGCCGATGTCCTCGACATCCCCGCCATCGCCGAGGTAGCGCACAAGAACCAGGTCCCGCTCATCGTGGATAACACCATCGCCACCGGCGCGCTGGCCCGCCCGCTGGAGCTGGGCGCAGACATCGTCGTGGTTTCCACCACCAAGTTCTACAGCGGCAACGGCTCCGCCATCGGTGGTGCCATCATCGACGGTGGCTCCTTCGACTGGACCGTCGAGCGCGGCGGCGAGCCCGTCTTCCCCTACTTCGTCACCCCAGACGAGGCTTACCACGGCCTCAAGTACGCCGACTTGGGCGCGCCGGCCTTCGCCGTCAAGGCGCGCGCCGGCCTGCTGCGCGATACGGGTGCCGCCATCTCCCCCTTCAACGCCTGGCTGACGCTGAATGGCATTGAGACGTTGCAGTTGCGCGTCGAGAAGCACAATGCCAACGCCCAGGCCGTGGCCGAGTACCTGGAGTCCCACGCCAAGGTCACGAAGGTCAACTACGCCGGCCTGGAGTCCTCGCCGTACAAGGCCACCAAGGAGAAGCTGGGCTATGACTACACCGGCTCCGTGCTCTCCTTCGACATCGACGGCGGCCGCGAGGAGGCGTGGGCGTTTATCGATGCGCTGAAGCTGCACTCGAACCTGGCCAACATCGGCGATACTCGCTCATTGGTGGTGCACCCGGCGACCACCACGCACTCCCAGTCCGACGAGGCAGCGCTCAAGGCCGCGGGCATTACGCAGGCCACGGTGCGCCTGTCGGTGGGCATCGAGGATGTCAACGACATCATCGCCGACCTCGAGCGTGGGTTCGCGGCCATTGGTTAGCGCCATCCCGGAGCTCGCGCCCGAAGGCGAGCTCGCCGTCGTCCCCATCGGTGACTTCACCACCGAAGCAGGCGCCGTGCTTGCCGACGCCCACGTGGCCTACCAACGCTGGGGCGCTTTCGCCGGCGACCCGGACGGCGTCAACAATGTCTTGGTGGTCGAGCACGCGCTGACCGGGGATTCCAACGTGGCGGACTGGTGGGCCGACCTGGTGGGCCCAGGCAAGGCCCTGGACACCACGCGCTGGTGCGTTATCGCGACTAATGCGCTGGGCGGCTGCAATGGCTCGACGGGGCCGAAGTCGCTGCACCCGGATGGAAAGCCGTGGGGCGGGCGCTTCCCGGCGCTGTCGATTCGGGACTTGGTGGAGGCCGAGCACGACTGCTTGAAGGAGCTGGGTATTTCGCGTGTGCACGCGGTGCTCGGCGGCTCGATGGGCGGGGCGCGGACTCTGGAGTGGAGCTTGCTGCACCCGGAAAGCGTGTCGGCGGTGTGTGTGATTGCGGTGTCGGCCAGGGCTTCGGGCTGGCAGATTGGCATCCAATCCGCGCAGATTTCCGCCATTGAGCGCGACCCGTTTTGGCATGGCGGCAATTACTACCTCACGGACAAGACTCCGCGGGATGGCCTGGCGGCGGCGCGCCGTATCGCGCACTTGACGTATCGCGGCGAGCAGGAAATCGACGAGCGCTTCGGCGCTACCGCACAGCAAGGCGAGAATCCCTTGGGGCCGCACCGCCAGCTGAACCAGCGTTTCGCGGTGAACTCCTACCTGGATTACCAGGGGGCGAAACTCACCGAGCGCTTCGATGCGGGTTCCTACGTGGTTCTCACGGAGGCGCTGAACCGGCATGACGTCGGCCGCGGGCGCGGCGGGCTCATCAAGGCGTTGGCGGCCTCCCAGGTACCAACGATGGTGGTGGGCGTGGACACGGATATCCTCTACCCCTATCACCAGCAGGAGCACATCTCCCGCAACGCCAACCAGCTGCTGGCGATGGCCAAGATTGTCTCACCCGTGGGCCACGATGCTTTTCTGACGGAGACCCGGCAGATGAACCGTATCCTGCGCAACTTCCTGCTGCTCTCGGCGCCAAATGGCTTAGACGTGGGCCCTGCGTACGTGGGCGATGAGTATTACATCTAATCCTGTCTGATTACGATCCAAGCGCGTCGATGGAAAAGGCCATGAACACCATCGCCGCGCCCAAGATGCCTGTAAAGCAGGCGTCGAAGCGCCGGGAGCGCACCGCGAGCACGCCGACCCGCGAGGAATCGCAGGTCAGGCGGACCACCGTCAGCCACACCAGCGCCCCGCCCAGCAGCAGCGTGGCGCGGCGCCAGTGCTCGAACACGGCATAGAAGCCCGACACCACAACCGCCGCCACGAACAAGCCGATGGCCAACCACTGAAGAGCCGGCGGCAGCGCCGAGGGCTTCAGGTGCGCATCGTGCGGGTTCGATAAAGACACCGGCGGCGCAGTTTTCCCGCGCGGCTGTGCTGGTTGCTCAGACATACTCAATACTCGAGCGCTCGACTTCACGCGCTACTGAGCGGCGAGCTTTTCGGCACGCTCGACGATGTTGCTCACCAGGAACGCGCGCGTCAGCGGGCCCACGCCGCCCGGGTTCGGGGAAACGTAGCCGGCCTTCTCCCAGACGTCCTCAGCCACGTCGCCGGCGAGTTTGCCGTCGACGCGGGACACGCCGACGTCGAGAACCGCGGCACCTTCCTTAATCATATCGGCGGTGAGCATGTGTGCCTTGCCAGCGGCCGCGATGATGACATCGGCCTCACGGGTCTCCGCGGCCAAGTCCTTGGTGCCGGTGTGGCACAGCGTCACCGTGGAATTCTCGCTGCGGCGGGTCAGCATCAGACCAATCGGGCGGCCCACGGTCACGCCGCGGCCGATGACCACGACCTTGGCACCATCGAGCTCCACGCCGAAGCGGCGCAGCAGGTGGATGCACCCGTTCGGCGTGCACGGCAGCGGGGCGTCCTCGTTGAGCACCAGCTTGCCCAGGTTGATCGGGTGCAGGCCATCGGCGTCCTTGGCTGGGTCGATGAGCTCGAGCACGCGGTTTTCATCCAGGTGCTTCGGCAGCGGTAGCTGCACGATGTAGCCGGTGCAAGCATCGTCATTGTTGAGCTCTTCGATGACGCGCTCGAGTTCTTCCTGGGTAACGTCGCCAGGCAGGTCCTTGCGAATCGAATTGATTCCGAGCTTCTCGCAATCGCGGTGCTTCATCTTCACGTAGGAATGCGAACCCGGATCATCGCCCACCAGGACCGTGGCCAGTCCCGGGGTAATTCCCTTCTCCTTGAGGGCGGCCACGCGCTGGGCCAGGTCCTCAAAAATCTCGTCGCGGTACAAGTTGCCATCTAGTTTGGTAGCGCTCATGCCCACCATCCTAGACTGATGCCTATGAGCAGCTTGCACATTGTCTTCGACAACCCCGTGATCCCCACCAACACCGGCAACGCCATCCGCACCGCCGCCGTCACGGGCGCGAGCCTGCACCTCATCGAGCCGCTCGGCTTCAACTTCGAGGACAAACACCTCAAGCGCGCGGGCCTGGACTACCACGACCTGGCGGATCTCAAAATCCACAAAGACTTCGACGCCTGCATGGAAGCCCTGCCCGGTGCGCGGGTCTTCGCCTTCACCACCCACACAGATAAGTGGTTCACGGACATCGACTACCAGGAGGGGGACGTCCTCCTCTTCGGCACCGAGCCCACTGGCCTGCCGGAAGAGCACGCCTTCCATCCGCGTGTCACCGAACGCGTGCGCATCCCCATGATGCCGGCTAGGCGCTCGATGAATCTATCCAACGCGGCGTCGACGGCCGTGTACGAGGCCTGGCGCCAGCTCGGCTTCCGTGGCGCGGTCTAACAAGTCGCGGCACAATGTGGGTGGACTTTCACAACGAAGGAGAAACCTTGCCTAGCCTGCGCCCACTTCTTGATTCCCTCACTACCCGCATCGAAGCTTCGTCTGCCGCGCACGCCGCGCAGATCGCGCGCGTGGATCCCGTCCACCGCCCCGGCGCGGTTAACCTCGTGCGCTACATGGAATTGCGCTCCCAGGACGCCGTCGAAATCCAGGAAGGCCTCACGGCATTGGGCGCCACGAGCCTTAGCCATCCAGAGCCCGCGGTGCTTGAGCGCCTCCACGCCGCGCGCAACGTGCTCGACGCCTTCGATGGCCACGCACCGACCTACCCCGTGCAGCCGATTGCCACGGCCTATGCGGACGCGGACGATATCCTCGACGCCAACACCGAAGCCCTCCTCGGCCCCACTCAGGAGGACACCCACGCGCGCATCATGGTGACCCTTCCCACCGAGGCCGCAGATGACTATGAGCTGGTCCTCGGTTTCGCCCGCGCGGGCATGGAACTCGCCCGCATCAACTGCGCCCACGATGGCCAGGATGCCTGGCAGAAAATGGTGGCACACGTCCACCGCGCCGCCGAGGAGGTGAGGCGCGAGATCCTGATTTCCTGCGATATTGCGGGCCCCAAGGTCCGCACCGGCAGCATCGAGCCGGGTC
This sequence comes from Corynebacterium sp. HMSC065D07, assembly GCF_001810695.1. Classification (NCBI taxonomy): domain Bacteria; kingdom Bacillati; phylum Actinomycetota; class Actinomycetes; order Mycobacteriales; family Corynebacteriaceae; genus Corynebacterium; species Corynebacterium sp. HMSC065D07. The sequence goes on along the minus strand of NZ_KV802471.1, from coordinate 108,585 downwards.
CGCAGGTCATTCGCGTGCGCGGCGAGCGCACCGCGGCAGGTGAGCTGCTGAGCCCGGCAACGCTCGTGCTTCACGACGCCCCCTCCTCTACCCGCGCCCACGGGGTGGCGGGGGAGGCGTCGCCAAGCGCGGCACGCCCGGCGGTAGCGCTGGAGGTGGATGGCGAGTGGTTGGCGCGCCTGCACCCCGGCAGCGAGGTGCGCTTCACGGAAGCGCGCGGGCGCTCGCGTGTGTTCACCGTGGAGAGCGCGGAAGCAGGCGTGGCGGTGCTGCACGGTGATCGCAACTGCTACCTCGCCGAGGGAACGGTGTTGAGCCACGGCGGGGACACCACGCAGGTGCATGGGGTTCCGGCACTGGAGCAGAAGATTCGCCTGCACCGCGGCGAGGAGTTGGTGCTGAGCACTTCGCAGGAGCCGGCGCGCATCGTTGAGGGCGAGGTGACCACCATTGGGTGCACGCTGCCGGAGGTGGTCGGTGCGCTGGAGGTGGGCCACCGGGTGATTTTCGATGATGGCGCAATCTCCGGCCGCGTCCACGAGGTGCGGGACAACGGCGCTGAGCGCGAGGCTGTCATCACCGTGGAGCACGCCGGGCCCACCGGCACCAACCTGGCCGCCTATAAGGGAATCAACCTGCCGGATACTGACGTCCCGCTGCCCAGCCTCACCGAGGAAGACATCGAAGCGCTGCGTTTTGTGGCCACGCACTGCGATATCGCAGCGGTTTCCTTCATCCGCACTCCAGCTGATGTGGCCTTCCTCTATGACACGCTCGAGGAGATTGCCGCCGAGCAGGAGTCCGAGGAGATGGCGCAGCGCGTGCGTGACCTGGGCATCGTGCTCAAGATTGAGACGGTGCCGGCCTATGAGCAGCTGGGAAGCGTATTGCTGGAGGGCATGCGACATGCCAAGTTCGGCATCATGATTGCGCGCGGCGACTTGGCCGTGGAGTTGGGATTCGAGGAGATGGTCCAGGTACCGGGGCGGATCATGAAGGTCGCGGAGGCGGCACACATCCCGGTCATCATGGCCACGCAGGTGCTGGAGACCCTGGCCAAGACGGGGCTTCCCTCCCGCGCGGAAATCACGGACGCGGGCTATGCGCTGCGCGCGGAGTGCGTCATGCTCAACAAAGGCCCTCACATCACGGAGGCCATCCAGATTCTGGACCGCATGTCCCGCAAGCTGGGCCAGTCGCGGCTGAAGAACCGCCAAAAGCTGCGCCAGGTGAGCAGCTGGACCAACTAATTCAGGCAACATGTAGGAAACGCGGCGCCCCGAGCGCCGCGTGGTGAGGATCACCTAACCGAAAGCGGCGAAAACTAGACAGACCTATATTTACTTAGGTTAACCTATAACGGTAATGCTTTAGAGGAAGAGAGCTCACCGTGAAGTTGTCTGGGTGCCCACGGCAAACCGCCGACGCCATCCCCATGGGATGCACCATCACCTTGGGAAACGAGTGCATTTCCTGCACCTGCGACGCCGCTTTAGCGGTGCGCCTCGGCGAGCTGGGCATCCGCCCCGGCGCCACGCTGACCATGGGCCCGCGCGTGGCCGGCGGCGCCCGCGTTGTCTCGGTGGGCAGCTGCCGCTACGCCATCGACAAGGCAACACTGCAAGCCATCGAGGTCTAAACCATGGCCACCACGAAACCCAGCTGCCACGGCGATCCGGGCGGCGCGCTAGCCCCTGCCGGAGCACCCATCATCGCGCTCGTCGGCTCCCCGAATTCCGGCAAGTCCACACTCTTTAATGCCCTGACCGGCGCGAAGGCGCAGACCGGCAATTGGCCGGGAACCACCGTTGAGGTCAGCCGCGGTGCGTGGAAGCTGGGTGAATCCACCGCCGATCTCATCGACTTCCCCGGCACCTACTCGCTCGATCCGCTCAGCCCCGATGAGGCGCTCACCCGCGCCATGCTCATCGATTGCCCCGATGATGAGCGCCCCGACGCCGTCGTCGTGGTCGTCGATGCCAGCGCCGTCGCGCGCGGCCTCAACGTGGCCCTCCAGTTGGCGGAGCAGCCCTATCGCCTCATCATCGCGCTGACGAAGACCGACGTGGCGCTCAACCAGGGTCAAGTGGTTGACGCTGCTGCACTCACCGAGGCCACCTCCATCCCGGTGGTGGAGGTTGATGGGCGTAAGCGAGAGGGCGTCGAGAAGCTGCGCGAGGTCGTCGTGGAGTCTTTGGCGCACCACCCGGTGCAGCTGCGCGAGGACACCGGCCTGGAGGGCCGCTTCGCGGAGCTGGATGCGGCGGCGAAGGCCTCGGTGAGCGAGGTCGAGCATGCCACGCCACTCTCCCACCGCCTCGATGCGGTAGCCCTTCACCCGGTCGTGGGGCCACTGCTGTTCTTGGCCGTGATGTGGCTGGTCTTCCAGATCACCACCACGGTGGCCGCTCCCCTCCAGGATGGCCTGGAGGCGTTGGTCTCCGGCCCCTTGAGCGATTGGGCACGGGCGGGGCTTGAAGCCATCGGCTTAGGTCATCCCCTCGTTACGGGCTTGCTTGTCGACGGCCTCATCGGCGGCGTCGGCATGGTCCTCACCTTTGCCCCGCTCATGGCGCTGATGTTCTTGTGCTTGGCGGTGCTGGAGGATTCCGGCTACATGGCGCGCGCGGCGGTGGTCACGGATCGTCTTATGCGGGCCATCGGCCTGCCGGGCAAGGCCTTCATCCCCATCGTGGTGGGCTTTGGCTGTAACGTGCCGGCGATCTCGGCCACGCGCGTGCTGGGAAGCCCGCGGCATCGCATTATGACGGCGCTGCTCATCCCGTTTACCTCGTGCTCGGCACGCTTGGTGGTCTTCGTCATGCTTTCGGCCACGTTCTTCCCAGAGCATGCCGGCAGCGTGGTGTTCATCATGTACGTCATTTCCATCGCGCTGCTCGTGCTCGTTGGCTTGGCGCTGCGCAAGACGCTGTGGCGCGCGGTGCCTGAGGAAGCGCTGGTTATTGACTTGCCGACGTACCAGCTGCCCACCGTGCGCCTAGCGCTGAGCGTGATGTGGACGCGCTTGAAGGGCTTCCTGCAGACCGCCGGTGGCATCATCGTGAGCACCGTGGTCGTGGTGTGGCTGCTCATGGCCATCCCGGTTGGGGCCGCGGTGCACGAGACCACCTTGGGCGAGCCACCAGCACCGGAGGATTCCGCCTACGGCGCGGTCTCGCGCACCATTGCCCCGGCCTTTGCCCCGGCTGGCTTCGATTCGTGGTCCCTGGCGGGCCCGCTGGTGACGGGTTTCGTGGCCAAGGAGGCGCTGATTTCGACGTGGGCGCAGACCTACGCCGTCGACGACGTCACCGACGCCTCCGCCGAGGAACAATCCCACAGCGCGCTCAGTGACCACGTGCGTCAAGATTTCGACCGCGCCTCCGGTGGCCATCCCCTCGCCGCGGTGTGGGCCTACATGCTCTTCCTGCTGGCCTACACACCCTGCGTGGCCACGATTGCCGCGCAGCGCCGCGAGATTGGCTGGCGCTGGACGCTCTTCGGTTTCGGCATTCAGCTGGCCACCGCGTGGGTGCTGGCAGTGGCGGCCTTCCAGATTCTGAGGGTGTTTATCTAGTGCCTGCCTCGCCCATTCACGCCGTGCAGCAAGCCATCGAATCCGGTGTGCGCTCGCGCGTAGCCATCGCGGCGCAGACCGGGCTGGAGCCCGGCACGGTCGATGTGATTCTGGATCACCTCACTGCCAGCGGAGTGCTCGATATGGAGCCGCTCGGCTCCTGCCCCGCGGGCGGATGCGGGTCCTGTTCGGCGGCCTCGGCGTGTGCCGGCCCCAGCAGCACCCGCGGACCGGTGCTGCTTAAGCTTCGTCGCCGCCGCTAGGAGCAGGCGCAGACTCGAGGGCGGGGAGGCGGCGGGAGCGCAAACGGGTGAGGAGTTCGGAGGCGTCGGCAGGCGTGAGGTCCTGGCCGGCCATCTTGACTGGGCCCGCCACAAGGTCGAAGCGCACGGTGCGCACACCCGCGAGGTGACCCAACGGCCCCACCTTGAGAGTGAGCTCTTGGATGTGCGGGGTGCCAATCACCATGACGCGGCGGTTGATGCGGCCGCGATGCACGATGGTCACCGGCTGAGGCGATTCCACCAGCGTCACCGACTGCTGCTTACGGTCGACGGGACTGACCCAGGTGGCCCGGCGCGGGGAGGTATAGGTGGGCTGGGTGTGGCCTTCGGGGCGCGCATAGTCCTCAATCTGCGCGCGGTCTAGATCGGAGATGAGGGCTAGCAACTCCAGCGCCTGCTCCCGGGTGCCCACCGGCAGGATGCGCGTAGAACCAGATTGCTTGCCGCCGCCCTTCGCGCCATACCCGGCCACCGAGACGTGCACCTCGTACCAGCCGAAGCGCCTCCACAGGAAAGGCTGGCTCACCCGCACGCCGTGGATGCGACTGATGCGGATGGTTTGGCGGCGGCGGTCGGCAAGACCGTAGGAGACGTTGAGGGCGTTGGCGGGGGCGTCGTGAAGCGCGGTGAACGTCCACGAGGAATCCACCAGACTCCACACCCGCCCCACGAAGCCCACGATGATGGGCAGCAGCGCGGTCCACATCCCGGGGAGGAAGAGCAGGCCGCCGATGACGAGTGCGGTAACCAACGTGGGCAGGCGCAAAGCCTCAGCGGCAATCGTGCGCAGGATGGGAATCTCCGGGATCAAGGCGGCGGGGGTTTCCGGCGCTGGCTCACTGGCAGACCCCTTATTTGTGCGCCGCAGCAGCTCCGCGCGCAGCTCCTCCGCTGTCGCCTTGGTCAGGTACTCGATTTTGATGACGGAGGAGGTGCCGCCCGCGGTCTCCACACGGACTGCGGCCAAGCCCAATAGGCGCGCGATGATGGATTCCACGACATCCACCGCCTGGATACGCTCGTAGCGCGCGGAACGGAAGGACGTTGAGATGACGCCGTGGCGCAGCGCGATTTCATCCTCGGTGAGCTTGTAGCCGAGCTTGCGCCACCAAATTCCGGAGACGAGCCAAATCACCGTGCACACCAGCACGAAGGCACCGATGCCCAGCAGGGTGCCGCGGCCGACCTCGCCCAAGTGTCCACCCTGCACGTAGGACAGGACATCCGACACCATGGAGGCGTTGACGTTCACCGCGAGAACGGCCACCAGCGCCAGAATCAGCGACCAAAAACGCAGCAGCGGGGTGAGGCGGTGGACGCGGGTGTAGCCGTCGGCGTCGATAAGCGCGCGGTCCTTCACAGCCCACTCATCCTCTCGCGGGCCTTGACGGCGAGGCGCTCGCGCAGGGCGTCGGCGTCGGCAGCAAGGAGGCCAGGGATGGTGGCGTCACTGCTGGGCGACGCCGTGTGCAGCTTCACCTTTTTCAGCCCCATCGCCCGCTCGACGGGGCCGGCGGTGACGTCGACGAACTGGATGCGGCCGTAGGGCACGACGGTGAAGGTGTGCCAGATTTTTCCGCGGGTGACCAGTAGTTCGTCGGCGGTTTCCTGCCAGCCTAAGTTTTTGACCTGTGCGGGGATGAGCCACAGTTCGTAGAGCGCCCACACGAGAAACGTGCCGGCGACCCAATAGAGCCAATCCCACCAGAAATACGCTGCGGCGGCAGCGAGGGCGGCGAGGATAATGTCCCAGCTCAAATTCGTGATGTAGCGGGCTTTCGTGAGTGACGGGGATACGGGGTTCATGCCAACACACTAACACGAACCCTTGACAAGTTGTTGGGTTTATACAACACTGTGGTGCATGTCCCCAAAGAAAAAGCCAACCCGCCCACTATTTAACCGGGTCCGCGTGCTCCGCGCTGAACGGGACATGACGCGCGCACAGCTTGCCGACGCCATCGGGGTCAACCCCCAAACCATCGGCGCCCTCGAGCGCGGCGACCACTCCCCCAGCCTGGATCTCGCCTTCAATATCTGTGAGGTCTTTGACTTGCCTGTGGAAGCCGTGTTCTCCCGGACCGAATTCACTCCCATGTCCTCCGAAATCTACCGAAAGGACTAACTCGCTCATGTCCGCCGTCACCATTCCCGATTCCGTTAAGACCCGCAAGCGCTACATCACCCTGACCGACCTGTCCACCGCTCTCATCATCGCGTCCATCCCCCTGCAGTTCTGGAGCGCCTTTACCTCACTCATGGTGGCCGCCCTTGGAACTTTGCTGTGCGCGTTGATGACCGCTCGCCTGCGCACCACTATCAACGCGGCAGACCTACCCGGAACGGAACTTGATGAGTACCAAATGCAGCAGCACGTCGAAGCCCGCGACGACGGCCTCAAGTTCTCCCTCGCAGCACTCGTCATCTTGCTGCCAGTGACTGGCCTTATCGCCTGGGGTGCCCGAACCATGCCCATCATGGACGGCGTGTTCGTGTCCCAGCTCTACCTCAAGATCATCCTGCTGCTCATGGTGTGGGTGCCGTTCTCGGTGGCCCGTTCCCTGGCGGGAAAGATGAACCGCGACGAGCTCATCTCAAAAGAATAAACCTCTTAGCGGAAATCCCGCGAGCCGCGCGAAAGGGCCTCGCCGAAGGCCAGCGGCTCCAGCTGGTCCGCGGCAACGGTGACCGCCCCGGAGGCATTCTGCACGATGCCGCGCACGATGAGCGCGGGCGCCGTCCGCGCGGTGACTTTATCCCAGGCCCACAGGCCGGGCGTAACCATCACGTTCATCAGCCCGGTCTCATCCTCTAGGCCGAAGAAGACCACACCGGCCGCGGTCTGTGGTCGCTGGCGGTGCGTGACCACCCCGGCGATGCGCACGCGGGTGCCATCCTCCACGCCCGGCAAATCCGCCGCCGATAGGATGCCGCGGGCCTGCAATTCCCCACGAACCTGCTCCATCGGCTGCTGGTCGTGGGTCACGCCGGTGCTGGCCACGTCCGCCGCCATGAGCTCGAAAGCGCTCATGCCCGGCAAGGACGGCGCCTCAATCGCAGACAGCCCCGGCAGCATCCCCGCCCGTTCCGTTGCGGCCACGCCCGCCTGCCACAATGCCTGGCGGCGGTCCACCCCAAAGACATCCAAGGCCCCCGCCACCGCGAGGGCCTCCACGTGATCGACGGTGAGGTCGGCGCGGCGGGAGAGATCGGGGACGTCGCCAAACGGCGCAGCCGCCTCAATGCGGTCGGCGGCCTTATCCCCCAACCCCTTGATGAGGTTAAGCCCCAGGCGGATGCGCGCTTGACCGTCCGCGCCCACCACCACGCGCGCCTCGCGGCCCGACTCGTTGACGCTGACCGGCAACACCTCCACGCCGTGGCGGCGCGCATCCTGGATGAGGGACTGCGGTGAGTAGAAACCCATCGGCTGCGCGCGCAACAGGCCCACGCAAAACTGCGCCGGGTAATAGCGCTTAAACCACGCCGAAAAGTACACCAAGGAGGCGAAAGACTGCGAGTGGGACTCCGGGAATCCGTAGGCGGCGAAGGCCACGATCTTGGCCCACAACTTGTCCGCCACTTCCCCAACGATCCCGTTGGTCTTTTCCAAGCCCTCATAAAAGCGCTGCTTGAGCGCCGCCATCTTGGCTGGCGAGCGCTTCGAGCCCATCGCGCGCCGCAAGTCATCCGCCTCCGCGCCGCTGAACCCAGCGGCATCGACCGCAATCTGCATGAGCTGCTCCTGAAAGAGCGGAATCCCCAGCGTCTTGCCCAGGGACTTCTCCAACACCGGGTGGTCATAGGTCACCGGCTCCTTGCCATCGCGGCGACGCAGGTAAGGATGCACTGAGCCGCCTTGAATGGGGCCCGGGCGGATGAGCGCGACCTCCACCACGAGGTCGAAGAAGACCCGCGGCTTGAGCCTTGGCAGCGTGCTCAGCTGCGCGCGCGATTCCACCTGGAACACGCCCACCGCATCCGCGCGGCAGAGCATGTCGTAGACTTCCGGGTCAGCCAGGTCCAACTCCCACAGGTTGACCACCCTGCCGGCGCTTTCCTCCACCAAATCCATCATGTGATGCAGGGCTTCGAGCATGCCCAGGCCCAGCAGGTCGAACTTCACCAGCCCGGCCGCGGCACAATCATCCTTATCCCACTGCAGCACCGAGCGGTTTTCCATGCGCGCCCATTCCACGGGCACGACATCCGCAATTGGCCGGTCGCACAGCACCATGCCGCCGGAGTGAATGCCCAGGTGGCGCGGCTGCCCTATAAACTGCTCGGCCAAGGATTCAACGTCCGAAGGCGCGGGCGCGATCCCCTTCGACCAGGCATCGGCCGAACCCTGCGGGTAGCCCAACGCGCGGGCGGCATCCCGCAGCGCGCCTTTGCGGCGGTACGTAATCACGTTGGCCACCTGCGCGGCGCGCTCGCGGCCGTGCTTGGCATAGACGTACTGAATAACTTCCTCGCGCCGCCCCGATTCAATATCGATGTCAATATCCGGCGGGCCATCGCGGTCCGGGGAGAGGAAGCGCTCAAAGAGCAGGCCCGCGGAAATCGGCTCCGCATTCGTAATCCCCAGCGCGAAGCACACCGCCGAATTCGCCGCCGAGCCGCGCCCCTGGCACAGGATATTCTCCCGTTTACAAAAGTCCACGAGATCACACACGATGAGGAAGTAGCCGGGAAAGCCCAGCTGCTTAACGACGCCCAGCTCATACCGCATCTGCTCCCACGCCCGCTCCCGAATCTCCTTAGGCCGCGTGGCATAGCGCGCTGCCGCGCGCTCGAAGGTGAGGTGTTCTAGCCAGGACATCTCGGTATGGCCTTCCGGCACGTCGAAATCAGGCAGGTTTGGGGCCAGCGCCTCCCAGGTGAAGCTGCATTCCTCAAGGACGCGGACGGTTTCCGCGATGAGCTCGGGGCGCTCCGGAAACAGCTGCGCCATCTGTTCCCCGGAGCGCAGCCAGGACGAGCCCATGGGGTGGGAGTTGGGGGAGGCGTCGGCAAGCGCGAGGCGTCTAGACAAGGCTTCTTTCGCGCCGGCCAGCCGCGCGTGTTGCTGCGTGGCGGCAGCTGGGCGGGTAGAAGCGATGGCGCGCGAAACCGGCAAGGAATCCAGCAGTAGGTGGTGGTCCGTGTCCTCCGGGAGCTGGGTACAGGCATACTCCAGAACCATGCTGTCTATTTTTATTCCATCGACCAGAAGATCGAAATGCTCCGCCCACTCCCAGCCCACCAGGAACAGGCATTCATCCTGCAGCTGCTCGGCAATCTGCGCCAAGGGAGGATAGGACACGGCCCCCTTCTCCCCCGCCTCCATGTGGGCGCGGGCGATGAGCCGAGACAGGCGCCGATAGCCCTCCGGGGTGCGCGCCAAGACCGTCAGCGGGGCCGGATCCAGACTGAGCTCCGCACCAAAGACGGCGGGCAGCCCCACCTTGGCAGCAGCCTCCGCAAATTTCATGAGGCCATAGAATCCATCCCTATCTACCAGCGCAATCCCCCGCAGGCCCAGCTCGACGGCGCGCGCCACGAGCTCCTCCGGCTCGGAGGCACCATGAAGGAAGCTATACGAGCTCACCGCATGCAGCTCCACGAAGGGCACGGCGGAATGCCCAGCCTTCGGCTCCTCTGCCGCCCCCGGAAGGTGGTCCACCGGCACCGGGACGGGCCCTGGGCGGCCAGAGAGAATCCTCTCCACCCGGGACCACGGCAGTGCCTCACCCCCATTGAATCTCATAGCCCCACACACTATATTCGAACATGTATTCCAGTCAAGGTTTTCGTTGAACAAATACTCGGATAGACAAAGCGGTTCAATCGTTGCTAGTTTTTCGTGCAGTGCATACTCCTGCGGTGATACGACTTGCCGCACAAACCAAGAAGGGACACTAGGAACCCACTATGAGCATCCGTCGCGTACTTGCTGCCACCTCGGCAGCCGTCATCGCTGCAACCGGCCTGGTCGCTTGCTCCTCGGACTCCGCCGAGTCCGAGAACTCCGGTGAGGCCATTACCAAGGACTCCACCATCACCATCGGCACCACCGACGCCAACATGGAAGAGTGGGCCGTATTCCAGGACCTGGCCAAGGAGGCCGGCTTCGACGTCAAGCTGGAAAACTTCGCCGACTACAACACCCCGAACCAGGCTCTGGACCAGGGCAAGCTGACGACCAACAAGTTCCAGCACCTGAAGTTCCTGGCTGAATACAACAAGGGCAACGGCACCGACCTCGTCCCGCTGGCAGCTACCGAGATCTACCCGCTGGCCATCTACTGGAAGGACCACAAGGACCTCGGTGACGTCGAGGGCCAGGAAGTCGCCATCCCGAACGACTCCACCAACCAGGGCCGCGCCATCGGCCTGTTGGTCCAGGAAGGCCTGGTCACCCTCAAGGAGGGCAGCCCGCTGACCCCGACCCCGCTGGACATCGATGAGAAGAAGTCCAAGGTCAAGGTCACCCCGGTGGACGCCGCCCAGACCCCGGCCGCCTACGGTGAGGGCAAGCCTGCCATTATCAACAACTCCTTCCTCGAGCGCGCCGGCATTGACCCGCAGTCTGCCGTTGCTCAGGATGACCCGGACTCCACCGAGGCCGAGCCTTACATCAACGTCTGGGCCGTGCGTGCCGACGACGCCGATAACGAAACCCTCCACGAGCTGGCCAAGCTGTGGAAGGACCAGAAGGTCACCGACGCGGTCCTGAAGTCCTCCGGCGACACCGCCGTGGCTGTGGACCGCTCCCAGGAGGAGCTCCAGGAGATTCTGGACCGCCTCGAGGAGCAGGTTTAAGCAGCCTTCACTGACTAACTAGCAAAGGACGAATCATGCGCATCCGCCGTCTCGTAGCAGCCGCTGTAGCTAGCCTCGCTGCCGCTACCAGCTTGGTCGCTTGCTCGTCTGCAAGCTCCGATTTCGCCGCTGGTACCGCCGAGGATCCCATCATCATCGGCACCACCGACGCCGAGCTTCCGGAGTGGGGCGTGCTCAAAGAGCTCGCTGCCAAGGAAGGCATCGAGTTCGAGATGAAGAGCTTTACCGACTACGCCACCCCCAACCAGTCATTGGCTGAGGGGAGCACGGACACCAACAAGTTCCAACACTTAAAGTTCCTCGCCGAGTACAACGTGGGCAACGGCACAAACCTTGTCCCGGTGGCCTCTACGCAGGTCTACCCCATGCCTCTGTTCTGGAAGGGCCACGACAGCATCGACGGCATCGAGGGGCAGGACATCGCCATTCCGAATGACGCCACGAACCAGGGCCGCGCCATCAACCTGCTGGCAGCCAACGGTTTGCTGAAGCTCAAGGAAGAGGGCAAGCTCACCCCGGATCCCGCCGATATCGACGAGTCCGCTTCCAAGGTGACCATCACCCCGGTCGATGCCTCCCAGACTCCGTCCGCCTTCGGCGAAGGCAAGCCTGCCATCATCACTAACTCCTTCTTCAAGCGTGCGGGTATCAACCCGGCCGACGCCGTGCTTTACGACGACCCGGAAAACCCCAACGCCGACCCGGAGATCCTGTTCGACCCCTACGTCAACGTGTGGGCTGTGCAGGAAAAGGACAAGGACAATGAGAAGGTCAAGAAGCTGGCTGAACTTTACCTCTCCGATGAGGTGAAGGCCGCGGTGCAAGACACCACGGGTGGCACCACCATCTTCGTGGACAAACCACAGGCAGAGCTTCAGGAGATTCTGGAGCGCTTGGAAGAGGAAGCCTCCTCTAGCTAAGCGAATCTCCCTCACCCCCGCGCTCACGCTCGTTTGCGTGACCCGGGGGATTTTGCCCGTTACTCCCTGCTTATTCACTACACGGACACGTACAAAGGAAAACCACGTGACTGAACACACTGGCGCCCGCCAGGGCACCCGGATTGAATTCCGCAACATCACCAAAGTCTTTAAGAACAAGAAAACCACCACCACCGCACTCGATAATGTCTCCCTGACCGTCGAGCCCGGCGAGATCATCGGCATCATCGGCTTCTCCGGCGCGGGCAAGTCCACGCTGGTGCGCATGATCAACGGCCTCGATAAGCCGACCTCAGGGCAGCTGCTTCTCGACGGCACCGATGTCGTCCCCCTGCCCGAGTCCAAGCTGCGCGGCATCCGCCGCAACATCGGCATGATCTTCCAGCAGTTCAACCTCATGTCCTCCCGCACCGCGGCGGGCAACATTGAGTACCCGCTGAAGCTGCAGGGCGTCGAGAAGCAAGAGCGTAAGCAGCGCGTCCAGGAGTTGCTGGAGTTCGTCGGTCTGGCGGACAAGGGCGATAACTACCCGGAGCAGCTCTCCGGCGGCCAGAAGCAGCGCGTCGGCATCGCCCGCGCCCTGGCTAATAACCCTTCCCTGCTGCTGGCGGATGAAGCCACCTCGGCCCTCGACCCCACCACCACCCACGAGGTGCTCGACCTGCTGCGCAAGGTCAACCGCGACCTCGGCATCACCATCGTGGTCATCACCCACGAGATGGACGTCGTGCGCTCCATCGCCGACAAGGTAGCCGTCATGGAAAACGGCCACGTCATCGAGGCCGGCAGCGTCTATGAGGTCTTTTCCAATCCGCAGACCAAGGTGGCGGAGAAGTTCGTGGCCACCTCGCTGCGCAATACCCCGGACGTCGTTGAGGCCGATGACCTGCTGGCCCACGAGGGCCGCCTGTTCACCATCAACCTGACGGAAAAGTCGGGCTTCTTCGACGCCGCCGGCAAGCTCGCGGACAAGGACGTGTCTATTGCCGTGGTCCACGGTGGCATCACCACCTTGCAGAAGCACTCCTTTGGCAAGATCACCGTCCGCCTCAACGGCCCGGACGCCGCCATCGAAGACTTCTACGCACACATGCAACGCACCACCGAGATTGAGGAGATCCAACGATGAACGTCACCTACCTCGCGCAGGCTAATTGGGACCGACTGGGCAGTACGCTTGTCGACGCCATCAAGGACACCCTCATCATGGTCGCCACGACCCTGGTGCTTGCGGGCATCATCGGCCTCGTGCTGGGCATCCTGCTCTACACCACGCGCCCGGGCGGCATCCTGCAGAACAAGCCCATCCACTTCGTCATCAACATTCTGGTGAACTTCATTCGCCCGATCCCGTTCATCATCCTGCTGGCTTTTGTCCAGCCGCTGACCGTGGCGGTGCTGGGAAGCTCCATCGGCCGTGAACCGGCCACGTTCGTCATGGTGATTGCGGCTACCTTCGCGGTGGCGCGCATCGTGGAGCAGAACCTCGTGGCGCTGGATCCGGGTGTGGTCGAGGCGGCCCGCGCGATGGGCGCTTCGCCGTGGAAGATCATCACCACGGTCATCATTCCGGAAGCGCTGGGCCCGCTGGTGCTGGGCTACACCTTCCTGTTCATCGGCATCGTCGACATGTCCGCGATGGCGGGCTACGTCGGCGGCGGTGGCTTGGGTGACTTCGCCATCGTCTACGGTTACCGCGCCTTCGAGTGGGAGGTCACCGTGGTGGCTACCCTCATCATCATCGTGCTGGTGCAGGCAGCGCAGTTCTTTGGCAACTGGCTTTCGGCCAAGATTATGCGCCGCTAACCGCGTCGCGCGACGCGACGCGCGACGTAGATTCGAGAGGTCTTCGGCTCGTCTCCACAAGAAGAGACGACGCCGGAGGCCTCTTTTTCTTCCAGCTCCACGTCCCATGCGCGGCCGTCGCGGTGTCGCACAGCGGCAGTACCTGCCGCTGCGGTATCTGTCGCGTCGACGGTGAGGTCGCCGTAGTGGAGGGTCTCGGAGGCGTCGAGAAGCTGGCGGGCTACCGCGAGCTCCGCTACCTGGCCTTGGGGAGTGTGAAGACCGGAACCTCTGTTGGCGGGATAAAAATACTCGCCGTGCAAGGCCTTGCCCACGAGCTCGCGACCGGCCTCCACGTTGAGGCGGCCAAAGGAATATCCCCAGGGCATCAACAGCACTGACGGCGCGAAACGGTGCCCCTTGGTGTGAGAGGTTTCCCACACGGTCTCCTCAAATTCGCACGCCAGGGAGGCGGCAAGCGGGCGGCCCTTGATTGCACAGCAGGCATCGCGCTTGGCGTGGGTGCACACGAGCACCAGCGGCAGGCACGTGCCAGTGGGGTGCTCCAGATCCAAATCGAGGATGTCCTCCGGGCCGTTGAGGACATAATCCTGTACCAACCCCTCGCGTGCCCACACGACGAAACAGCGGAAGTGCCCCGCCCCCCGTTCATGCCCGGCGCGCCCGGGGCGGCGAATGAGTTGCAGGCCCGCCACGCCTTTGAGCTTGGCCTTGAGCTTCTCGGTGAGGCCCGGGCCGAAGGTACGGCCATCGAGCACGTCGCGCGACCACGCCGTGGGCCACTCGAAAAGGACGTACACAGATTCTTGTTTAGCGGTACCAGCCAGGGGCTCAACCTGGACGTCGGAGCAGAAGGTCATGGCGCCATCTTAACTGGCATCACTTCCTTCACAACAATGTGGTTACGATGCTTAGCTCGATGCATATAATTCCCTGCGGTGCCGCTACGCTCGGAATTATGCCGAAACACAATCTCTTGCGCACAGCCGCCCCCGTGGCCGCACTCGTTGTCTCGGGTGCGCTCGTGCTTCAGGGATGCGCTCCGTCTTCCTCCCCGGATGGTAGTACCGGCGACCCCACGAAGACTCTCGACGCCACCCTGTCCGGCGCCTCCACTTCCACCGCTACCGTCACTCCCACTGCGCCCTCCCCCGCCGCGCCCGCTGGCCTAACCCCGCTGGGGGACGCCAACCTGGAGATGAAAACCCTCCGCCCACCGGCCCCCTCGGAGCTGGTGGTGACCGATGTCCGCGTGGGTAAACACGAGGGCTTTGACCGCGTAGTCTTCGAGTTTGTCGGGGATGGTTCGCCGGGCTGGTTCATCGATTACACCGATTCCCCCGCCCAGCAAGGCTCCGGCAACCCGATTGCTTATGAAGGCTCCGCCGCGCTCGACGTCAGCATCGACGGCACCGCCTACCCCTTCCAGCTCAACATGGAAGACCCGAACATCGGCACTGTAAAGGGCGCCGGCGGGCTGGTTACCCAGGTGGTCAGCAGCGGCACCTTCGAGGCCCGCTCGCAGTTCGTTATCGGGCTTAATGAACGCCACCCGTATTCGGTCCAGGTGCTCAGGGCGCCGACGCGCCTGGTCATCGACATCTTGAACTAAGCCGTTCAGGCATAGGTTGCCTCCACCGACCAGCGCCCGCCTGCCCACACCAGCAACCAGGCGCGCTGGCCTTTGTCGTTTTCCCCGACGACTTGCAGACGCGCGCAGCGCTGCGCCGCACCCGCCTCCCACCACCCGGTATCCACGGGCCACGGGCCGGCCCACCCAGTCACCCGGTAGCGGTGCTGGCCCCACCCCAGACCTGCTGGAGCCCCGGAAAGGAGGGCCTCGGCGGTGACGATGATGTCCTTCGAGGAGACGTCGATAAGCCGAATCCGCGCAGCCGGGTGCGCCAGGCTCGCCGGAAGCGGCGCCGGGATGCGCCCCGGCCACGTGCCCTCCGGCTGCGGGTCGCGCTGCTCGCCATAAGGGACGTACTCGATGCGCTCGGCCACCCCCCGCCCGGCCGCCGGGCGGGGTTGCAGCACGCGATCCACCCCCAGCTGGGATTGCACGCGCGCGATGACACGCTTAGCCTGCTCAGCGGATTCACCCGCGCCCCACAAAAGCCCGTCCCCCGGCGGGGCGACCTCCACCGGTTCCAACGCCAGCTTGGCGATGCCCCCTCCCTCACCCGGCGCACTCCCAGCCCGCGCAGTACTCAGCCAGCCGTCGAGCTGCCAGCGCACACGATCCGCCGTGGCGGCCTCGCTGAGCGCTTCCTGGGTACGCCAGATCCGCTCCAGGCGCTCACCGCCCTCAAACTCCGCGGCAACGCGCAGGCGCAGGCACACCACGCCGGCCTCCTCGAGAGCCGCGTGGAGGCGAGCCGCCAGCTGACGCGCGGCGAAGGCCGCGGCATCCACGCGCTCCAAGGGCTCCTCGAAGCCCTGCTCCACGCCCAGGTCAGGGCGCGCGAGTTCCGGTGCCACGCGCCGATCCGGCGCAGCCGCGGCCACCGCGTGGCACCGCCGCCCGGCCTCACCGAAACGGGTGGTGACTTGGCGCAGCGGCAGGCTCGCCAGCTCCCCTAAGGTGCGCACACCCAGCTGCTCTAAAGAATGAACCACGTCCGCCGCACAGCCCAGCGCCACTTCCGCGGCCAATACTCCTACCGGCTGCTTAGCCAGAAAGTCGCGCGACCCTCCTACCGGCACCACCGCGCCCAGGTTGCGGTGGCGGGCGGCAATCAGCGCGGTAGCAATCTCGTCCGCGACGCCGACGGTGGCGTCGAGGTGGGATCTGGAGGTGGCGTCGACAAGCATCTCCACCGCCTTTGCCTCACTGCCGTGGAAACGCCCGGCCGCGCCCGCGTCCACGATGACCAGCCCAGGGCGCAGCACCTCCACCGACGAAGCCACCGCGTCCAGGCCCGCGGCAATCTCCGCGAACACCACCCCGTCCCGGTCCGGGTTGGCCTCCTCCACGCGCAGCTCCGGCAGGACGGCTTGGGCTTGGCGCACGCGCATCCCGCGGCGCACTCCCGCCCGGCGCGCCGCCGCGTTGCACACCGCCACGCGGTGCTGGGCGGCGATGACACACGCCGCCCTCTCGGCATCCTGCAGCGCCTGGATGGGCCAATCCGGGAACCACAGCGCCGCGACCCTCACACTGCCTCCAAGTGCGGGCGCGTGTCTGGTCGCTGCCCGCACGTGAGCACTCCACGCCGCGGGCGCATGCTTGCCGACGCCACCCGCACCCCTATATCAACCCCCCGAATCCGCCCGCTGCCCCGGCCCAGGCCATGCACCGCGACGACCTCCGCACCGATCTCCACGGCCGTGCCCGGCAGCCGGGTCCCCACGGTGAGCAGGGCCGCCTGCCCTGCCCGCACCTTCGCCAGCACGGGGCGCGCCCGGGTGGGACTCAGCGCACCTGTCCCCTTGTGCACGACGAGGTCCAGCCCCTCACACAGCACGCTAGTTACCGCCCAGGGCTCCGCGCCCGGGTCGGGCACCGTGATGACCCGGGAGACATCACCATCCTCGGCCACTTGTGCGAGTGATAGATCCGGCCAGCCCACTACCCCGACGTGTCCGCCCACCGCGCTAACATGAGTTATCAGCTCCACCACGAGCGCGGCGCATTCCGCGCAGGCGGTTGCCCGTTTACGCGGCAGACCACCACCCGGGAGCAGCTCAGATAACTTTTCAGGGACGCCAAGAAGTTCCGCATCCGGCTGCACCTGCACCGAATCATCCGGGGTTTCCAGGCGTTGAATCTGGGCGCGTAGAACCGCAATCTGGTCGGCCCGTGAGCCGCCCGCTACGCGAACACCTGTTTGATTCATGGCTCCTATTATGAACCTCTCCCCGGACACGCGCAATTGCGCTGGTAGCGTTAGGCGCCATGAATCCCCTCCGCGCGCACACCACCCCAATCCCCACTCCGCCGTGGGTACGCCTCGGCGCCTCGCTGCTGGCTGGTGCCGCCGTGGCAGCAGGTACCAGCCGCATCCACTTCGGGCTCGCCATGGGGCTCAGCCTGCTCCTCCTCATCGCCGCCTGCGCGCTCGTATTCCTGCACCCCTACCGCGCGGACCTGCGCGATTATGCCCAGCGCCACAACGTCACCATGCTGCCCAACGCCGCACAGCTTATTCCCCTCATGGTGCTGTGGTTGATGGTTATGCTCTCCCCGCTCCTCGCGCTCCCTGCCTGGGGCAGCGCGCTGGTGTGGGTGCTCGTCGCGGGCGCGGCCTTCCTGCTCTTTCCCCACGTCGACGGCTCCCGCAAGCTCGCCTACGCTCCCCCTGCCTAGGCTGCGCCTTAAGCCAGGTCGCGCGAGGTGGCCCAGCGCGTGAGCTGATGGCGGTTGGACTGCTGGGTCTTGCGCAAAATATTGGAGGCGTGCGTCTCCACCGTTTTCACTGAAATGAACAGCTGCTTGCCAATCTCGCGGTACGTATAGCCGCGCGCAAGCAACCGCAAAACCTCCAGCTCGCGGCGCGTGAGCGCATCCACTGCTGGGTCTTGCCCCTCCTCCGGCTCCGGTGCGGGCGATCCGGAGGCAAAAGCGTCAAGGACAAAGCCTGCCAGGCGCGGCGAGAAATACGCATCCCCGCTGTTGACCTGCAGGACCGCGCGCGCCAAATCCGGGCCGGAAATATTCTTCGTTACGTACCCGCGCGCACCCGCCCGAATCAGCGCAATCACGTCCTCCGCCGCATCCGACACGCTCAGCGCCAAAAACACCGGCCGCGAAGGCTGGTTAGCCGTCGCGTTAATAACGGCGAGGCCACCGCCGTCGGGCATGTGGACGTCGAGAAGCACCACGTCCGGCGAGGTACGCGCAATGCCCTCCAGTGCTTCCGCGACGGTGCCCGCATCGCCCACAATCTCAATCTCCGGGGCCGCCGCCAACTCGGCGCGCACGCCCGCGCGGAAGACGGAATGATCATCAACCAAAAAGACCTTCACCATGCTCATAACGCTACCGCTAGCTCCACCTCGGTGCCCTCCCCCGGGGTCGAGGAAATCCGCACGCGCCCACCAGATCCCTCTACGCGCGCGCGAATACTGTCACGAATCCCGTGCCTATCAGCGGGAATAGCATCCACGTCGAAACCCACCCCGCGATCACGCACGAAGATACTCAGCTCGCCCGCCAACAACTCCGCGTAGACATCCACCGCGTCCACGCCCGCGTGCTTGCCGACATTGACCATAGCCTCGCGCGCCGCCTGAATAAGCAACTTCGCGGACTCCGTCAGCTCCGCATCCTCACCCACCGTCACAGCGGATACCCGCATGTCGAAGAGGTCTTCCACCTCCCCGCACGCCGCTTCGAGGGCGCCGAAGCAGGTGGTGGGGGCGGCGGAGGGAGCGTCGAAAAGCCAGGCGCGCAGCTCGCGTTCTTGGGCGCGCGCCAAACGCGTCACCTCGCGCGAATCCCCCGCCCGCTTCTGAATCAGCGCCAGCGTCTGCAGTACCGAATCGTGCAGGCGGGCGGCAATCTCGGCGCGCTCCTCCGAGACCGCCTTGGCCGCCTGCTCCTGCGACAGCGAACGCCAGAGCTTCAGCACCAGCGGCACCACCAGCGCGCCAAAGCCCACCAGCGTCAGCGCCGTGGCCAGGATCGCCGAGCCGGATCCGCTCTCCCACGTCACCGCTGCCACCACGACGCCACCGATGACCAAGACGGCACCAGCCGCCACAGCAACCAGGCCCACCGGCGTGTTCAGCCCGCGGTCATACGCCAACCATGCCAGCACCGCACCGATGGCCACAACCGCCAACGGCACCGCCACGCTTAGCGACGCCCCCGAGACCCCCAACACACCCACCGCACTACCCGCCAGCGCCAGGAACACCAGCACGAGGGAGAGGGGGCTGCGGCGGGTGGAGGGGGCGTCGTCAAGCGCGGGCGTGAAGATCCACAGCCCGGCATAGGCCATCGCCCCCACCCCACCCAGCAGGGTCAACGCGGTCAAGGCGATGCGCGCGGAGAGCGCCGAAACCCCCAGATTCTGTGCCAACCCCGCTGCCACGCCGGCCACCACGCGGCCAGATTGGGGGCGTGACATCACGGGATAAGGCGCCGCGTTCTCGGCGGGGACATAGGGCGAAGTCATACTAGACATAGTCCCACGCACCATCCCTCCGGCACATCGGGGACAACCCTGAGGTCTAAAAATCAGGGCGATTACCGATACCGCCGCGAAGCCCCGCGCGGCACCATAAAAGTATGACGAAGAACAGCACTTTCAACCAGATGTGGACAACCCGCCCCGTCCGCCTTCCCAAGAAGCAGGGCGGCGACGCCCAGCTCGCCGGTGTCTGCGAAGGCATCGCGGTGCGCTACCAGCTCGATCCTACGATTGTGCGCGTGGCCTTCGTGGTCGCAGCACTCGCTTTCGGCGGGGGCATCGCCGCCTACCTCGCCGCGTGGGCGCTCATGCCGCGCTACGGATCGCCCTACTGCCCGCTCGATGCGGCCTTGGGCAAGGATGGCGTCAAGGAGGAGCAAGAGCTCGGCTGGATCCTGATTGTCGGCGTCCTTCTGACGTTTAGCTCCGGCCCACTGTTCTTGAGCGGACAATTCCTCGCCGGCCTTCCGCCCGCTGCACTGACCTTCGGCCTGTTAGCGCTGGCGTGGTACGCCCTTCACCAACGCGAGCCGCTACCACCCAGCGGGCTACTAGCTGCCGAGCAGCCGGTGCGCGAGGAACCTGTCAACCTCAACCCTTATACCCCGGCAGACGGCCACCCCTTCCCGCCAGGGCGCACGACCCCGCCGTCCTGGGATCCGCTCGGTGTGGTGCCCGATGCCTGGGACCTGCCGGAGCCGGGCCCGCGGGAGGAACCGACAAAGAAGCGCGGCTCGCAGTGGGTTGAGGGCGCGATTGCTCTCGGTGCCGTGGGCGCCGCCCTGACGATTGCCTTCCTTGGAGTCACCTTCGTCTCCGAGGCCGACGAGTCCGGCTTCAGCGCCCGCTTCAACGTCGGTGAGCAAGACATCGCGCCCACCCATGAAGATGAGCTCGAGGACTACTACGACCTGGGCATCGGCGAATCGACGGTGGACTTCAGCCAGCTCCACGACCTCACAACCAAGCACGACGTCACCGTCGACGCCGGCATCGGCGCCGTCGAGGTCATCCTCCCGAAGGACATCCCCGTCGCGCTGACCTGTGATGACGGCCTGGGTGAGAGCAACTGCACCGAACGCCAGGACCCTGACGCGCTGCTGAACATTCACATCGACGCTGGCATCGGCGAAGTCACCGTCACCGGCTAAACTGGCCACCCATGATTCACTTCGGCAACGACTACCATCGCTCCGCCCACCCCCGCGTCCTTGATGCCATCGCAGGGGCGGGCGGGGCTTATACCGGTTATGGCGCCGACGAGCTCTGTGCCACGGCCGCTGAGCGCATCCGCACTGCCTGCCAGGCGCCGAACGCCGAGGTGCATTTCATGGTCGGTGGCACGCAGGCCAACGCCACGATCATCGCCCATCGCCTGCGCCCCTGGGAGGGCGTTATCGCGGCGGATAGCGGGCACATCGCCACCCATGAGACGGGAGCTATCGAGCACACCGGGCACAAGGTCATCACGCTGCCGAACCAGCTGGGAAAGATCACCGCCGCGCAGGTGCGCGCCTGCATGGAGGAATACCGCGCCTCCGGGGTGGAGGAACACATGCCAGAACCCGCACTGGTCTACATCACGCAGCCCACCGAGTTCGGCACCGCCTACTCCCGCGCCGAACTCGTGGCCCTGCGCGAGGTCTGCGATGAGTACGAGCTGGGCCTGTTTGTCGACGGCGCCCGCCTCGGCTATGGCCTCTCCGCCTCAGATATCACGCTGCCGGACCTGGCCGCGCTTGTCGACGTCTTCACCATCGGCGGCACCAAATGCGGCGCCCTCTTCGGCGAGGCCATCGTCTTCCCTGCGGGCGCGCCGCGTTTTCGCAATGCAATGAAGCAAAACGGCGGCCTGCTGGCCAAGGGCTGGTTGCTCGGCGCGCAATTCGCCGCGCTCTTCAGCGCCCCCGCTCCTGAATCCGCCGATGTGCTCCCCGGAACCAACGCTTCCTACGCAGACGCTAGCGCAACTACCCCAGACGCTAAGGCACATAGCGCAGCAGCAACCACCCTCTACGAACACATCTGCGCCCGCGCCAACGCCCAGGCCCAGCGCATCGCCGAGGCATTCCGCGCCGCAGGCATCGACATGCTCTTTGACTCCCCTACCAACCAGCAATTCGCGCTGTTGACACGCGAACAGGAAGAGAAGCTCGCGCAGGACTTCGTGTGCCAGTTCTTCGAAGAACACGAAGGCCTGCGCGTGGTGCGGTTCTGTACGGCGTGGTCGACGGAGGAGGGGGACGTCGATAAGCTCTGCTCTGCGATTTCTGCGCTCAAGTAGCGAGGTTCCCCAACCTGGTTTAGGCTGTGAGCTATGCAACTGGGGGGTTACATTCAAGCACTAGCGCGCGGGCTCGACGTGGTCGAGCAATGCGCCGGTGTCACGCGCGCGCAGCTAATTGAGATGGGTGCGCGGCCGGATTTCGCGGAGAAGCTCCTGGGGCTGCACGCGGTGTATTTCGGGGACACGATGTTCCGCTCCCGGCAGCGCAAAGCGCGCCGCACGGGCCACGACGTGTTCACGCTCCTCGATATCGAGCGCTATTGTTCCAAGCTCAAGGCCCGCAAGGCGTGGGAGCTGCGCCAACTGCTGGCCGCTACCCCGCGGGAGAAAATCCCCATGGTGGCGAAGGCAAAACTCAAAGAGTGGCACCCGCCCAAGGACCCCGCCCCAGGCGTGCGGGTGACGCGGCGCGCGGGCCGCAACCACACGCTGAGCATTACGGATTCCTCGCTCAACATCTCGAAGCTGCTGGCCGTGTTGAAGACCACCGACAAGGACTTGCTCACCGCGGCGCATACCGTGTTCCGCGGCGGGGGCGGCTCGGGCCAGAAGCTGCAGTCCAACGTCATCGTGCGCTTGGATGAGCTGGACCGCATCGTGGATGGCGATGGTGAGGAGATTGAGCTGCAGTTGACCAATGGGGCGACGATGACCGGTGCGGAGTTCGTGCGCGAAAAGCTTGCCGACGTCGGCCTCATCACCCTCGTCCACCCCCACCACGGCCCCGTGAACCTCTACATGGCGAGCCGTTTCGCCAACATCAAGCAGCGCCTCGCACTGTCTGCAGAGCACCCGACGTGCGCCTGGCCCGGGTGCAACGCGCCTGCCGACGACTCGCAGATTCATCACCTCACCCGCTTCCAAGATGGCGGGCCGACAAACATGGCCAATATGGTGCCGCTGTGCGCGTATCACAACGCGGTCAACGACGATGATCCGGAAAAGCCCACCGGCCGCGGGCACCTCGACCGCATCGATGGCCGCGTGTACTACCTGCCGCCGTGGGCCGGCCCGCCGATTCCCATCGAAAGCCCGGCCCACCCGCCGCGTTCCGCGCCGGGGCGAGCACCAGGCACTGCTCGCGCATCCTCAGATCCGCCAACATCCGGCCCGCCTGATCCGCGTTCCGGTCCGGCTGACGGCTCCAGCCCTGGGGCGCCGCCGCATAACTCCGGCGAACCTCCGGACCCCGCCACCGAGTTCATGAGTTCAACCAGCCCGTGAATCGTCGCCCGAGTCCCCAGGTCGAAGTCCAACCGGTCGCCGGATCAACAGGATCGATGGGTCGTAGGACGCCGGCTCACCGGCCTGCGACGCCTTAGCAACAAACAGCCGCTTTCACCAGCCGCCCGCTGAGAATTTTCGCTCGGCGTGCGGCTACTCGCGCGCGCGTTAAAGAGGTATGCGAGAGCTCTCGCCCGATTCGCGGAGCTGTACAGCAACGAGGCAACACAAACGCTCTACTCCGCGCCTCGGTCGGAGCTTGTGGCGACAAAGACGGTGCCAACGACAAGCCACGCGGGCTTGGTACCAGGGGCCGAAAACGGGAGCGCAGCCGCGCCCTGTTAATTCAAGGCACGGCCGCGCTACGCAGCGTCTGGGAGTTTGCTTCGCTTTACTCCCACTCAATGGTTCCCGGCGGCTTCGACGTCACGTCGAGCACTACTCGGTTAACTTCCTTGACCTCGTTGGTGATGCGGGTGGAAATCTTCTCCAACACGTCGTACGGCAGGCGGGTCCAGTCCGCAGTCATGGCGTCTTCGGAGGATACCGGGCGCAGGACGATCGGGTGTCCGTAGGTGCGGCCATCGCCTTGGACGCCGACCGAGCGGACGTCGGCAAGCAGCACCACCGGGCACTGCCAAATCTCGCCATCCAGGCCAGCGTTGGTCAGCTCAGTACGCGCGATGAGGTCTGCCTGGCGCAGGGTCTCCAGGCGCTCCTCGGTGACCTCACCAATAATGCGGATGCCCAGGCCCGGGCCCGGGAACGGCTGGCGTGCCACGATTTCTTCCGGCAGGCCCAGTTCGCGGCCAACCGCACGGACCTCGTCCTTGAAGAGCAGGCGCAGCGGCTCGACGAGCTCGAACTCGACGTCGTCAGGCAGGCCGCCCACGTTGTGGTGGGACTTAATGTTCGCGGTACCATCACCGCCGCCGGACTCCACCACGTCCGGGTAAAGCGTGCCCTGCACCAGGAACGCGGCATCCTGGCCGTCCAGGGCTTGGTCGACGACGCGCTCAAAGGAGCGGATGAACTCCGCACCGATGGCCTTACGCTTAGCCTCCGGCTCGGTCACACCAGCCAGCTTGGAAAGGAAAGCCTCGCGCTCATCAGCGGTGATGAGCTTCGCGCCAGTCGACGCCACGAAATCCTTCTCCACCTGCTCACGCTCGCCCGCGCGCAGCAGGCCGTGGTCGACGAAGACACAGGTCAAACGGTCACCAATAGCGCGCTGCACCAGGGCCGCGGCCACGGCGGAATCCACGCCACCGGACAGGGCGCAAATGGCATGGCCGTCCTCACCAATCTGCTCGCGCACATCCTCAATGAGGCGCTCCGCAATGTTCTCAGCAGTCCAGTTCTGCTCCAGGCCTGCTACCTCCGTCAGGAAGCGCGTGAGCACCTCTTGGCCGTGCGGCGAGTGAAGAACTTCCGGGTGGTACTGCACGCCGGCCATCTTCTTGGACAGGCACTCGAAGGCGGCCACGGGAGCGCCCTCGGAAGAGGCGGTGACTTCAAAGCCCTCCGGGGCTTCAGAAACCGAATCGCCGTGGGACATCCACACCTTGTGCGTATCCTCGAGGCCCTTGTGGAGCACACCGCCAGACACGGTCATGTCCGTGCGGCCGTACTCGCGGGCACCCGTGGAGGCCACGGTGCCGCCCAGGGCTTGGGTCATGGACTGGAAGCCGTAGCAGATACCAAAGACCGGGATGCCGAGCTCGAGCAGCTCCGGCTTCAGTGCGGGGGCGCCGTCCGCGTATACGGAGGACGGGCCACCGGAGAGGATCAGCGCGGCCGGGTTCTTGGCCTTGATGTCCTCCACGGAGGCGGAATTGGGGACAACCTCGGAGTAGATGTTGGCCTCACGCACGCGCCGGGCGATGAGCTGCGCGTACTGGGCGCCAAAATCCACCACGAGGACAGGACGCGGGGTTGTATTTGGGTTAGTCACGGTCATCAGTTTAACGCAAGAACCCACACCCTAGACCGCAGGGAGTGGCCCAAAATCTTTAGCGGTGGCAGCCGCCTTGCTCAACGCGGCCCGAAACGCCCGCAAGGCGGGGTGTCCCTCGCGCCCGGCGCGCACCGCGGTGTAGAGCGTGCGGGTGGGATTACCAGGCAAGGAAACCACGCGCACGCCCTCAATTTCGTCGAGGAAAAGGTCCGAGATCACCGCCACCGCGTGTCCGGTGCGCACCAGGTGCGCATGTAGAAAGGGGTCCGGGGTTTCATAGAGCACGCTGGGGTTAAAGCCATGCCTGCGGCACAGCCGGTGGACGAACCGCCCCAATAAAAACTCCTCCGGGTCCATGGCAAAGGGGATTTCCTCGTCATGCGCTGCAAAATCCTCTAAGCGCAACTCGCTCCAGGGCCCGCGGGACCAGCGAGGACATGATGGTTTGAAAGGTCGTGACCTTAATCGTGCCCCGCACCGCGTTGGTTGACGCAATGACCTGCGACTCCGCCTCATCCGCCAACGCGAGCATTCGCTCCGCGTAGGAGGCCAGGATTTCTCCCTGTTCCGTCAAACGCACGCGCCGGCCGACCTTTTCATAGAGCGCCACGCCGACGTCCTTCTCACACTGCGCCAACTGCTGGGAGATGGCCGAGTGCGTATAGCGCAGCGATTCCGCCACCGCAGTGACGGTGCCGAGGCGGTGCAGCTCGTAGAGAATGCGGAGGCGGTGCAGGTCCAACATGGCAGAATCCCTAACGGGTACGTGTTAAAAACTGTAGATAGACTAACAGTTCTTCCCACCCCACAATGGTCTGCATGACCAATCCGTTTGCCGTTCTATGCGTCATCGGCTCGTGTATTTCCCTCCAGCTCGGAGCCAGCCTCGCCATCCAGATTTTCCCCATTGGAGGCCCCTGGGGCACCGCCTCGCTACGCTTGCTCTTCGCCGCTGTGATTCTGCTCTTCATCGCGCGCCCGCGCGTGCGCGAGTGGAGCCGCGAGAAGTGGATCTCCGCCACCATTTTCGGCCTCACGCTGGGCCTGATGAATGGTTTTTTCTATGCCGGCATCGAGCTCGTCGCGCTGGGCCCGGCAGTCACCATCGAGTTTCTCGGCCCGCTACTGCTGGCGGCGTGCCTCTCCCGCTCGCTTCGCGACGCCACCTGCGTCGCCCTCGCCCTCATCGGCATGGGCCTGCTGGGGTTGGACTCCTTCAACGGAGACCCCCTCGACCTGCGTGGAGTTTTCTTCTTGATGTGCGCGGGTGCGATGTGGGCCGCCTATATCTTGGCCAGCAAGAAGGCGGGCGCTCTCTTTAGCGGGCAGGATGGTTTGGCCGTGGCCTTCCTCATCGGTGGCCTCGTGCTCCTGCCCGTCGGCGGGCGCGGCGCGGTGGCTTTGGCCAGCGACCCAAACCTCCTAATGCTCGCCCTAGGCACGGGCGTGCTGGCCTCGCTCATCCCCTATTCGTTGGAGTTCATTGCGCTGCGCAGGCTCGCCCCCAACGTCTTTTCCATCCTGATCGCTTTGGAGCCCGTCTTCGCGGCTCTCTTTGGCTGGCTCCTGCTCTCCCAGAAAGCCTCCCAGCTTAAGCTGGCCGCTATCGGGCTGGTCGTGGTGGCCTCGGTACTGCAAACCATGGTGCCGGCGCGCGGGCGCGTGGTATTCCGCAAGGTGGCGCTGCGCCCACGCCGCCTAAAGAAGCCCCGGCTGCCGTGGCGCCCAAAACCGCGCGCCAGCGACTCTAACGCTACGGCCACTGAGGCCAGCGCCACGGCCACTGGAGCGGTGACATAAACTCCGCCCCGAGCTTTGTTGAGCGGAGCAGCATTACAACGGGCGGGCTAGCGAACGGCCAAGCCCACCTTCTGGAAGGACTTCAGGTCCGTGTAGCCGCACTTCGCCATCGCGCGCTTGAGCCCACCGACCAAGTTCAACTCACCCAGCGGCTCGTTGGACGGGCCATGGAGCACGACTTCAAGGGAGGTCGCTGAAGCGTCCTCGGCGGTGCCAGAAGCGTCGACGCCGGAAGCGTCGGTGCCGAGGAGGGCGCCAGCCACGCCAACCGGCTCGATGATGCCGCGCGGGAAACGCGGGTGGCCGGCCGTGGACGGCCAGTACCAGCCCTTGCCGCCAGCCTCCGC
The DNA here is from genome assembly GCF_001810695.1 of Corynebacterium sp. HMSC065D07. Lineage (NCBI taxonomy): Bacteria > Bacillati > Actinomycetota > Actinomycetes > Mycobacteriales > Corynebacteriaceae > Corynebacterium > Corynebacterium sp. HMSC065D07. The sequence continues at coordinate 81,397 of NZ_KV802471.1, read as the reverse complement.
CGCGCGGGCCAAGACTGGCCCGAGAACGACGCCATCGGCACCACAAGCAATGGCCTTGGCGATGTCTGCGGAGGTGAAGATGTCGCCGTCGGCAAGCACGTGCACGTAGCGGCCCCCAGTCTCATCCAGGTAATCGCGGCGTGCGGCCGCGACATCCGCGATGGTCGTCGCCATGGGGATATCAATGCCGACGGTCTCCGGGTTGGTGTTCACACCGGAGCCGACGATGATGCCCGCGGCACCGGCGCGCATGAGGTGCAGGGCCGTGGTGTAATCCGCCACGCCGCCGGCAATCACCGGGGTATCCAGCGAGCCGATGAACTCCTTCAAGTTGAGCGGCTCGCCACCGGTCTGCACGTGCTCAGCGGAGATCAAAGTGCCGTGGATGAACAGCAACTCTGCGCCGGCCTTAATAACCACGGGTGCCAGCTCGCGGGCGTGCTGCGGGGAGACACGCACGGCCACGGTCACGCCGGAATCGCGCACCTGCGCGATGCGCTCGGCCAGCAGCTCTTCGTTCAAGGGCGCTGCGTGCAGCTCCTGCAGCGTCGACAGGTCACCGTAGTTCTCCGTCACGCGGGCAATCGCGCCCTCCAGATCCTCGTGGCGGCCCCACAGGCCTTCCGCGTTGATAACGCCCAGGCCGCCCTGCTTGCCCATCTCGATAACAAACTCGGGGGTGGCCAGCGCATCGGTCGGCGCCGAGACAAACGGGACCTCGAAGGTGTACGCATCGATGTGCCATGAGGTGTCCACGTCCTTGGAGGAACGGGTGCGGCGAGTCGGCACCAGGGAGATCTGGTTCAGGTCATAGGTGCGGCGAGCCTCACGGCCCACGCCGATTTCTACGTAATCGCGCATGATTAGTCCTTAGCGGTAGTTCGGAGCTTCGACGATCTGCTGAAGGTGGTGCGGGTGAGACTCCTTGAGGCCCGCGGCGGTGATCTGGACAAACTGCTTGGTCTTGAGCTCGGCCAGGGTGGCGGAGCCGGTGTAGCCCATGGAGGCGCGCAGGCCGCCGACAATCTGGTGCACGATGGCATCGATGTCACCGCGGAATGGCACGCGGCCCTCCACGCCTTCCGGCACCAGCTTGTCCTCGCTCTTGACGTCAGCCTGGAAGTAGCGGTCCTTGGAATAGGAGCGCTTCTCCCCCGTCAGACCGCGGCCCTGCATGGCGCCCATGGAGCCCATGCCGCGGTAGCGCTTGTACTGCTTGCCCTGGACCACGACGATATCGCCCGGCGCCTCCGTGGTGCCGGCCAGCATCGAGCCCAGCATGACGGTATCGGCGCCGGCAGCCAGCGCCTTGGCAATGTCACCGGAGTACTGCATACCGCCGTCACCGATAACCGGAACGCCCGCCGGGCCGGCCACCGCAGCGGCCTCCATGATGGCGGTGATCTGCGGGGCACCCACGCCCGCCACCACACGCGTGGTGCAGATGGAGCCCGGGCCAATGCCAACCTTGATGGCGTCGGCACCAGCCTCAATCATGTCGCGCGCCGCAGCACGAGTGGCCAGGTTGCCGCCGACGACGTCAACGCGGTCGCCGAAGTCCTTCTGCACGCGGGAGACCATCTCCAGCACGCGGTTGTTGTGGGCGTGGGCGGAGTCGACGACGAGGACGTCCACGCCGGCGTCGACAAGCTGGCCTGCGCGCTGGTAGGACTCCTCACCGGTACCGATGCCCGCCGCCACGAGCAGGCGCCCGGAAGCATCCTTGGAGGCGTTGGGGAACTGCTCAGTCTTGACAAAGTCCTTGACGGTGATGAGGCCGACGAGCTTGTTCTCATCGTTGACGATGGGCAGCTTCTCCACCTTGTTGGCGGACAGCAGCTCCAGCGCCTCCTCCTTGCTGACGCCCTCCTTGGCCACGACGAGCGGCATCGGCGTCATAATCTCGGAGACCTTGCGGGAGAAATCCGGCTCGAAGCGCATGTCACGGTTGGTGCAGATACCCACGAGGGTGCCCTGCTTATCGACGACCGGCAGGCCCGAAATCCGGAACCGCGCGCACAGCGTATCGACTTCATCGATGGTCATCTCCGGGGAAGCCGTGACCGGGTCGGTCACCATGCCGGACTCGGAGCGCTTGACAATCTCTACCTGCTGGGCCTGATCCTCAACTGACAGGTTGCGGTGCAGGACACCGATGCCGCCCTGGCGCGCCATGCCGATGGCCATGCGGGCCTCGGTCACCGTGTCCATCGCGGCGGAAGCCAGGGGCACGCCGAGGCGAATGTTGCGCGTAAACTGCGCCGAGGTATCCACCTCGGAGGGAACGACGTTGGATTCTGCCGGAAGCAGCAGGACATCATCAAAGGTAAGGCCGTAGAGTGCAATCTTGTCGGGGTTGTCTCCGCCGGTGTGGACGTGGCTCATGAGGGTGGGGCTCTCCTAAACTGACCAGATAGTTTTATGCGGTAGCCCTCACTGTAGTGCGTGGACGCCCCGTAGTGGTAGCCGTGGGTAGAGGAATAGGTATCTATAGGGAATTGCCATGCGCGCACGGAGTCAATAGGCTCGCAGGCGTGAACTTTTTCGCCAACATGCCCCGCGATCCTTTCGCGGACGACCCCAACGACCCAGCTTCCTTCCTCGAGGAGGATGATCACGTCGAGCCGCTGTCCGAGGAGGACCGTCTCGCCGTCATCCACGATCTGGCCATGGTCCAAGAGTTTGCGCGCGTGCTAAGCCCGCGCGGCATCGATGGCATCTTCTTTTTCTGCGAGGACTGCGAGGAGAACCACTTTTACGAGTGGGACATCATGGCCTCCAACATGCAGGCCACGCTGGCAGGCCAGCTAGCCCCCGTGCACGAGCCGGGCGCGGAGCCGGACCCGATGCGCTACGTCCCTTGGGATTATGCGGTGGGTTATCTCGACGGCATGGATTCGCGCTACTAGCTGCGGTCAGCGCGGTAGAACTACCGCGCGTTAAACGGAAAGAACCTCTTCCCTCCTGTTGCGGGGGAAGAGGTTCTTTGTGGTTTTATTGCTGGAATTGCGCCGGCGGGAGCTGGCCATTATCCGTGGCGCCATCCGAAGCTCCGTCGGAGTTGTCGCCTTGCGGAGGTGTTGCCTGATCGCCGCCCTGCTGGCCTGGCTCCGGCTGGTTCTGCTCCGGTGGGCTCAGCGGGTTGCCCGCCGAAACCGTGCGGGTCACCACGACGGTGGAAACCGCAGTCTCTGTCTGCGTTACGGTTTCCGGCTCCGGCGGCTGCTGCTCCTCCACTGGGGCAGGCTTCTCCACGGTCTGCGTCTGCGTCACCGTGGCGCTGGGCTGCTGCTTCGTGGTACGAGGGGCCTCTGCCTCACGTTCCCGCTTAGCCTGGTCCACCATCTTCCGGGCTTCTTCAAGCAACTGGCGGGTGCCATCCATGTCGCCTTGGGCGGAACGCTTCTCCATCTCATCGAGCGTTCCGGCAAGCTCCACTACGGACACATCGTGCTCGTCCGCGCCGAAGAGCGACTGGTTCACTCCGTAAAGCGGAGATCCCGGGCCGGCGTTGACGACCACAGCGCCGGTACCTGCGATGAGCAGCGTAGCTGCGGCCGCCCCGATGAGTCCGTGCATGAAAGGCTTGCTTCGACGGCGGCGTGCCGCGCCGAGGGAAATGATCTCCGGCTCTTCCTCCGCGCCCTCAATGAGAGGGGCCGGAGGCATCTGCTTTTCGACGTCCCCGCGCAGCTCCAGCAGAAGCCCCGCCAGTTCATCACCGCCATCGGAGGGATCTGTTCCTTCGGAGAGAGTAGTGAGGAATGCATCATCATCAACCAAGGGCTGCAGCTGCTCAGCGACACCCTGCTGAGGCTCGTCCTTCTTTGCCATGATGACCTCCCTTCCTTATTAGAGAATTATTAGTTTGTCGGTGCCAAGTGCCGATGGCTCACTGCTAGCTCTGGGCTAGCCCAATTACTGGTTCACTCTGCTGGTTCACATTGTTGGTTCACTGCGTCTCGTGCGAATCGAGGGATTTGCGCAATTGCGCGAGTGCACGATGCTGCGCCACGCGGACTGCGCCAGGGGTGGACTCCACAATTTCCGCGGTCTCCTCTGCCGACAGCCCCACGAACACACGCAAGATGATAATGTCCCGGGCCTTGTCACTTAACGTATCGAGCATGGCCCGCACTCTGTTACTACCGTCCACGGCAAGGGCGGATTCTTCGGGGGTAGCGTCCTGAGCAGCATCCTCCGGAAGGTCTTCCGTGGGGTGAGTGTGGTCGCGGCTCAGGGCGCGGTGGGCATCGGTCACCTTGTGAGCAGCAATGCCATAGACGTAGGCCATAAACGGGCGGCCCTTATCTTTGTACGTGCCAATAGACGTCGCCACCGCCAAACAGATCTCCTGCGCCACGTCCTCCGCCGTGGGCTGGCGGTGGCCGCCGATGCGCGCGCGACAATAGCGCAGGACCTGCGGGTGAATGATCCGCATGATGCGCTGGAGGGCGCGGCGGCTACCGTCGACGGCCAGCGGAACGAGGTCCGCTAATTCCTTATCGCTGTCGCGCTTCGCCGCCGTTGAGGAGCCGCTCGCGTCTGTAGCCTGAGTAGCCACTGCCATCCTTGCCGTTCTGCTTTTGCTCTTCTGCTTAATGCATTACTTCATATTCTGTATGAACATCATGGCATAACCTTTTGGCGAAACCCCAAAACGACGGGTCTCATCCCCAGCTTTGACCCCACTAGAAAAAGTTCATACACCGTTCATCTTAGCCTTAAGCGCAGGTCACAGGGGCTCCAGTTGAGGAGTTTCAGCCAGTTATACCTGCATGTCAGCATTGCGTAACGCGCTGTTTACCCAAGGGGGACACACTTCAATCTCGTCTCACTTCGCCTCGGCGTTCACGGGGGCGTGCCCGCAACGCGCCCCGCGCCTGGGCACTCTATCTTTGGCAAAGGAGAATCGAACGTGTCTCAGTCCTTCCTGCTCCCCGGGCCGAATACGGACTTTTGGGATTGGCAGCTTCATGGCGCATGCCGTGGAGAAAACTCTGACGTGTTCTATCACCCGGACGGCGAGCGCGGACGCGCCCGCGCCCAGCGCGAGAACCGCGCCAAGGCTATTTGCAGCACCTGCCCGGTCATCGAGATGTGCCGCGAACACGCTCTCGCCTCCGGCGAGCCCTACGGCGTGTGGGGCGGCATGAGCGAGTCGGAGCGCGTCGTCGCCCTGCGTTCTCGTCGCACCCACGCGGCCGTCGGCGCCTAGTCCGCTTCTGCCAGCTCCCAGCCTTGGGGTCGGACGGCAAACCACCACCTCTATTGGCTGGACGCGACAAGGCTGCTCTCCCCACTGGATGAGCCCGCCGTGGGCCGTCGCGCAGCGGGCCTTTTGCGAAGTTTCTTTAAGTAGCATCACGCCCCTCCCCCACCTGCACTGATATCCAACAGCCAGCACGGGCAAGGGGCAGCGGGTGAAAGACGCCAGTTTTTACAGCGCCTGCGCTAGGTAGCGGGCGGTCAGCGTGTCCTTGTCGAGGAACTCGCGCGGCGAGCAGGCCGCCACAACCTCGCCGCCGGCTGAGCCCGCGCCGGGACCGAGATCAATGATGTGGTCGGCGTGCGCCAGGACGGCGCGGTGGTGTTCGACGCAGATGAGGGTGAGATGGTCGTCGACAAGCGTGTCAAAGAGGCGCAGCAAGGTGTCGATATCTTTCTGATGCAGGCCCACCGTCGGCTCATCGAGCACGATGATGTCCGCAGTCGCCTTGCGGTCGCACAACCGCACCGCCAGCTTCAGCCGCTGGCGCTCGCCGCCGGAGAGCGTCGAGAGCGGCTGCCCCAGCGTCAGGTAGCCCAGCCCCACGGCAACGAGCTGCTCACACACGCGCTTGGCGGCAGTAACTTTGGCCTCGCGGCAAAACTCCACGGCTTCAACCGCGGGAAGCGCGAGTACCTCCGCGATGTTCTTGCCCGCCAGCTCGTAGCCCAAAACGTCGGCAGCAAAGCGGCGGCCCTCGCACACCTCGCAGGGCACATCCGCGCTGTCCATCACACCGAACTCCACGGTCACCACGCCAGCGCCGGAACAGGCCGGGCACGCGCCCTCCGAGTTGAAAGAGAACATTCCCGGCGTGGCCCCATCGTTGGCCTTGGCGAAGGCCTTGCGCAGCGCGTCCATCGCACCTGTGTAGGTGGCCGGGTTCGAGCGCCGCGAGCCAGACAACGAAGACTGGTCGACAACGAGGATGCGGTCGTCGTCCGGCAGGCATTCCCTCAGCGATGACTTTCCGGATCCCGCAACGCCCGAAATGACCGTGAGCACGCCCAATGGAATATCCACGTCGACGCCCTTGAGATTGTTATGGGACGCCCCACGGATTTCCAGCGCTCCGGTGGGCTCGCGTACCTCCTCCTTCAACGCCACCTTCCCGCTGACGGACGGTGCAGCACCGACAGAAAGGATCTCGCCACCTTCCACACCGGCGCCGGGGCCAAGCTCGACGACGCAATCCGCAATCGCCATCGTCTCCGGGTTGTGCTCCACCACGAGCACGGTGTTTCCCTTATCGCGCAGCTGCAGGAGCAGCTCGTTCATCCGCGTGACGTCATGCGGGTGTAGGCCAGCGGTCGGCTCATCAAAGACATAGGTGACGTCCGTGAGCGCCGACCCGATGTGCCGCACCATGCGCGTGCGCTGCGCTTCGCCACCGCTCAGCGTTCCCGTCGGGCGCGCCAGCGTCAGGTAGCCCAGCCCCAAATCCAGGGCGGCCTCCAACCCACGCAGCGGGGCCACGGCAAGCGGTGAGTTGATGGTGCGGAGCCATGCGGAGGCGTCGGCAAGCTCCATGGCGCAGACATCCGCGATGGAGACGCCGTTGAGGTAGGACTCGCGCGCGTGCTGCGCCAAGCGCGTGCCGTGGCACTCCGGGCAGTCGACGAAAACCACCGCGCGCTCGACAAAGGCCCGCATGTGCTTTTGCAGGGACTCCACGGGCTTGCTCAGCACGTTGGTTTTCAGGCGCGTGACCAGCCCCATGTAGCTCATGTTGACGCCACCGACCTTGACTTTGGTCTCGGTTTCGTACAGGTCGCGCTTCTGTTCCGCACTAAAGTCCTTGACAGGTACATCCGCCGGGTACAGCCCGGACTCGGCGTAGGCGCGCCACATCCACGAGCCCACCTTCATGCCGGGGTACATGATGGCGCCGTCGTTCAACGCCAGAGTCTCATCAACGAGCTGGCGCTTGTCGACGTCCCCCACTTCCCCCCTTCCCTCACACCTCGGGCACATGCCGCCGGTGCGCTCGAAGCGGCGGACTTCCTTCACACCGTTGACCTCGATGGCGCCCTGCCCGGAGGCGGAGGGCACGTTGAAGGAATAGGCCGCGGGGCCGCCGGCGCGGGGCTCGGCTAGGCGTGAGAAGAGCACGCGAAGGTGCCCGGTGATGTCGGTGGCGGTACCGAACGTCGAGCGCGCGGAAGCCGCCATGGGCTCCTGGCCCACGACGATGGCTGCGGTGAGCCCTTCCAAGCGGTCCACGTCGGGGCGGGGTGGGGCCTGCATGAAGCCCTGCACGAAGCCGGGATAGGTCTCGTTGATGAGACGCTGCGGTTCAGCCGCAACGGTATCGAAGACCAGCGAGGTCTTGCCGGAACCAGACACGCCGGTGAAGACGGTGAGCTTGCGCTTAGGGATGCGCACGTCCACGTTCTTGAGGTTGTTTTCGCGGGCGCCGGTGACGGTGATGAATTCTTGTTCCACGGCTCAGCAGTCTAGTACCGGGGCGGAGATTCCCGCCCCCACGGCGAAGGCCCGCCGCCCCGCAAAAATGCGGGTTAGCGGGCCTTCCTTACGGCAATGTGGGAACCCTTGTGGCTACGCGGGAACCCTTGTGGTTGTGCGGGAAACGAATGTTTCCCGCACGCACGGTTTAGTGCGCGTGCGAGTGCGCGTGCGCAGCCTGTGCCGGCTCTTCCTCGGCGGGCTTCTCCACAACGGAAGCCTCGGTGGTGAGCACCATGCGGGCCACGGAGGCGGCGTTAACCACGGCGGAGTGGGTGACCTTCACCGGGTCGATGATGCCCTGCTCGAGCAGGTTGCCGTACTCCAGGGTGGCAGCGTTGAAGCCCTCGCCGTTGGCCTTCTCGGCAACGTGGGCGACCACGACGGATCCGTCCAGGCCTGCGTTTTCGGCGATCCAGTAGGCCGGGCGGGTCAGCGCGCGGGCCACGGCCAGCACACCGATCTTGGCCTCGCCCTCGAAGCCCTCGGCGAAAGCCTCGAGCTCCTGGGAGATCTGGACCAGCGCAGAGCCGCCGCCAGCAATGACGCCCTCTTCAACGGCCGCGCGGGCGGCGTTGATGGCGTCCTCGACGCGCAGCTTGCGCTCGTTGACCTCGGTCTCGGTAGCGGCGCCAACGCGGATGACGGCAACGCCACCGGACAGCTTGGCCAGACGCTCCTCGAGCTTCTCCTTATCCCAGGTGGAATCGGTGCGCTCGATCTCGCGGCGCAGCTGCTCGCGGCGCTCCTCGACAGCCTCAGCGGTACCTGCACCATCCACAATCACGGTGTCCTCCTTGGACACGGTGACGCGGCGGGCAGAACCCAGCACCTCCGGGCCGACCTCCTTGAGGTTGATGCCAACCTCAGGGTCGACGACGGTAGCGCCGGTTACAACAGCCAAGTCATCCATGAAGCCCTTGCGGCGCTCGCCGAAGTACGGGGACTTCACGGCGGCGACCTTGAGGACCTTGCGGATGGAGTTCACCACGAGCGCCTGCAGCGGCTCGCCCTCGATGTCTTCAGCGATGATGAGGGTCGGGCGCGAGGACTCCGCGATCTTCTCCAGCAGCGGCAGGAAGTCCGGCAGGGAGGAGATCTTGTTGCGGACGAGGAGAATTGCGGCGTCGTCAAGCACGGCGTTGTAGGTCTCCTCTTCCGTCGCGAAGTACGGGGAGAGGTAGCCCTTGTCGAAGGAAATGCCCTCGGTGACGTCCACGGTGGACTCGATGGTCTGGGACTCCTCGACGGTCACGACGCCGTCCTTGCCCACCTTGTCCATGGCGCCAGCAACCATCTCGCCGACCTCCGCATCGCGGGAGGAAACGGTGGCAACCTGGGAGACCTCCGCGGAGGAGTTCACCGGGGTAGCGCGCTTCTTGAGCTCCTCGACGACCTTCTCAGCCGCCGCTTCGATGCCCTTGTTCAGCTCGATGGGGTTAGCGCCGGCTGCCACGTTGCGCAGGCCTTCGAAGACGAGAGCCTGGGCCAGCAAGGTGGCGGTAGTCGTACCGTCACCGGCGATGTCGTTGGTCTTGACGGCCACGGACTTCACCAGCTGGGCGCCGAGGTTCTCAAAAGGATCGTCGAGGTCAATGTCGCGGGCGATGGTGACGCCGTCGTTGGTGACGGTCGGGCCACCGAAAGCCTTGGACAGCACAACGTTGCGGCCGCGCGGGCCGAGGGTGACCTTGACGGCGTCGGCAAGCGTGTCTACGCCGCGCTGGATGCCCTCGCGGGCCTCCTGGTCAAATGCAATCAGTTTTGGCATAGGGTTAATCGCCTACTTTTACTTCTCGATGACAGCGAGCAGGTCACGAGCGGACAGCAGGAGGTACTCCTGGCCGTCGTACTTCAGCTCGGTGCCGCCGTACTTGGAGAAGATGACGGTGTCGCCCTCGTTGACGCCAACCGGGACAACCTCGCCCTTATCGTTGGTGCGGCCCGGGCCGACAGCGACGACGGTGGCCTCCTGCGGCTTCTCCTTCGCGGAGTCCGGGATAACCAGGCCGGATGCAGTGGTGGTCTCAGCTTCAACGATCTGAACAAGGACCTTGTCCTCCAGCGGCTTAATGTTTGCCATGATGATTTCCTCCAAAGTGTTCCTAGTGCGCGTCCACGTGGACGCGCGCGTGCCGGTTGTGGGTGTCCAGCACAGCCGTCGTCGCGGGTGAACAACTGTGGGTCAAAACAACCTGCCTAGCACTCTACCCGCGCGACTGCTAGCCCTCAACGTTGTGGGCCGCTAACCCGTTCGCCCTCCGCGAACGACGCGGCTCGGGTGTGTACAAAGCCGGCCAACGCCAGCTTGACGACGCCCAGGGCAATAAACATTGCGCCGAATATTACGGCGAAGGACGGCCACCACAACTCCTCTACCAGCGTTCGACCGAAGGAAGCCTGTGGGGTGAGCAGGTGCTGGAGGGGCAGGAGCGTCGCCAAACACAGCGCCCAGACCACGCCGGCCGCAGTCAGGGTGAGGCACGCCGCCTCCCCCACTTGCACGCGCGCCCAGGCTGAGGGGGCGGCGCCCGCCAAGGTGAGGCCACGAATATCGGCCGCGATGCGCCCGTGCATAAGCAGCGAGGTAAGCACGGCGCCCACGATGCTGGGTGCAAAGACAGGACCTAAAAGGGCAACAAAGACTTGCCAGGAGGACAGGGAGCCGCCGGTGCCGACGTCGTTCCCGAAGCGCAGGCCCGAACCGACGGCGACGATAAGACCTGCGACGAGCACCCACGGCACGATGTGCGGGGTGGAAAAGCTCCGGCGCACGCGTACGTTGTTCCCGGCGATGCCGACAGCGCGGGTCCATTGATCGATGCCGGGCATGAGCCAGGGCAAGAAGAGTGCAACGAGGATGACTAAGCCCATCTCGGCCGAGAGGAGGTCGCCGGGATCATCGATGTGTAGGCATCCATAGACCGTACTGCCGACAGCAACGGACGCGAGCAGGAATTTCACCATGAGCCATGCTGGGTGCGTGGCGGCCCGCGGCCGGAACACGCGGCGCAGTGGAGGAAGCGCGCCAACCAGGGCCGCGGACATACAAACAACTACTGCAATGACTACGACCTGGCCAGTAATAGCAATGTCTGGCAAGGGGATGCCGTCGCTGCGCAGGGCGCGCACGCACGGGGCAAGCAGAGGGAGGGCCGGCAGCACGCCGAGCAGCCCGGCGCCCGCGCTGACCACCGCGACTTGGCCCAGAATGAAAAACAGGATCACCCACCCAGGCATGCCCACCATGCGCCAGGAACGGTAGACCGGTTCGCGCTCGGCGATAATAAGGCGCATCTGTGACAGCGTCACTAGCACCACCACGCACAGTGACATACCCAGCACCGTGCCGCCCAGTTGGCCGGCGGGGTTTTCTTCGGCTCCGGGGGAAGCGACCAGCATGGCTAGCGCTAGGGTGCACGAGGTGGAAGACACCACCAGGGTCAGCGCTACGGCCAGCCACGATAGCCAATTGGACTGTAAGTCCTTAAGCCACACCAGCATGGGCCACCTCCTCCAAGGAAATGACCCGGTCGGCCGCCTCGGCGGCAAGGTGCGAGTGAGTCACCATGATCACCTGGCTCCATCGCGGGCAACGGCGCGAAGGTGGGAAAGGACGGTGGAAGCGGTGGCGTCGTCAAGCGCGCCCGTGGGCTCGTCAGCGAAGATATAGGGCGCTTGGGCCAGCAATGCCCGGGCGACAGCCACGCGTTGCTGCTGCCCACCAGACAGCTGCGCGGGCAGGCGGCTCTCCAATCCAGCGAGACCGAGCGAGTCGAAGACCTCTTCCACCCGGCCGCGTGCAGGGCGCCGTCCGGAAAAACGCGCCGTCAAGGTAGCATTGCGTCGCGCGTTGAGGGATTCCAGCAGGTTGTAGCCTTGGAAAACAAATGCACGCTGCTTGCGCCCCGGCGCGTTGACTCGGCCGGAAGTGGGCTTATCGAGCCCGGATAACAGGTTCAGGAGCGTGGTTTTGCCGCTTCCCGATGGCCCCATGATGGCAACGAATTCGCCTGGGGCGATAGACACATTGACGCGATTGAGCACGGTGCGGCGGCCGTAGCGCTTACTAAGGTTTTCTGCTTTTAACATGCCTTTGATTCCACTCGGCCACGCACGACAATGACATGGGGCGGGCTGCCCGGAAAATGGTGGAGCTAGCTCCACTGCCCTTCCACCGGCATGGCGGATAGGGTCGAAGACTATGCGAACCTTCAAAGCTTGTGCGTGGAGCCTCCTCCTCGGCATGCTGTGTATCCCAACCTTGGTGATTTCGGTGCTGATGCTGCCGTGGATCCCGTTGGTGGGTCGCGCCGCGGAACTTGTCGGCCGGTTGGGCGCGCAGTGGATGGGCGTGGAAATTCCACCCCGGCGCGCAGATCGATGGTTTGATTGGCAGCAGTTCTATCACCTCGTGTTGCAGTTATTGATTTCGGCTGCATGCTTTACCGCGTGGACGGCCCTGGGTTTCACAGCGGGTGTGCTAGCGATAACGCCATTCGTACCTAAGGCCGAGTTCTCCGTTGGCGAGTGGTCCACCTCCAACCGACCGCTCATTTTCTTAACCTGCTGGCTGGCTGCCCTGTTGCTTGTGGTGTTACTGGTAGGTCTCAACCGCCTCTTGGTCTTAGTGTCGGTCTCGCTGACCCGACTGGCATTGAGTCCTTCGGCCGAGGAAATGGCGGCCTCGCGTGCCACGCTTATCGATGCCTTCTCCGGCGAGCGCCGCCGCATCGAACGCGAACTGCACGATGGCCCGCAGCAGTACCTCACCGCGCTCAAGCTCAACTTGGCCGCGGCAAAACTACAAGCCCCGCCCCAGGCACAACAGGCCTTGACTGACGCAGAACATAATGCCTCTTTGGCTCTGGCTTCATTGCGGGCGACAGTGCGTGGCATTGCGCCGCAGGTGCTTTTCGACGACGGGCTTATCCCCGCCCTCGACGAGTTACTTGCCCATTCCGGGCTTGAGACCACACTTCGCGTAGAGGGCGCCGAGAGCTCGATTGACGAGACCACAGCATTGCTGGCTTACCATGCAGTCGCCGAGGCGCTCACAAATGCCTCTAAGCACGGCGCAGCCACCGAAGCCGTGGTAACGGTCGCTTTTAGGGATATGCTGCGCCTAAAAATCGTAGATAATGGCACGGGCCCCACGGACGAAGAGCCGGACGGTGAGAGTGCAGCTGTGGGTTCGGGCACGGGCCTCGCCGGGCTGCGCGAGCGTGCTGCTGCACTCGGCGGCACAGTAACCTTTGGTGCTGATAGCACCAATGCTACGGGTAAAGGCGGCGGCCAGCTGCTGGTCAAACTACCGCTGAAGGAGGCGGAATGAAGCTACTACTCGCAGAAGATTCCGCGCTCCTGCGCGCGGGTCTGGAGCAACTACTCGGTGCTCTCGGCCATAGCGTCACGACGGTCACAGATGCCGAAGCGCTGCGCGCCATCGCAGGGCAGGAAGACTTCGACCTCATTATCAGCGATGTGCGCATGCCGCCCACGATGACCGATGACGGGCTTCAAGCCGTGCACGATCTACGGGCAGCCGACCCCACCCAACCCGTGGTGGTGCTGAGCCAATACGTAGCGGCGAGCTATCTCGACCGCCTCCTGGAGCACGGCGGATTCGGGTACCTACTCAAGGAGCGCGTTTCTGATGTTGAAGAATTCGTGCGCACGCTTGACGATGTCGCCCGCGGCGGCACCGTGGTGGACCCAGAGGTGGTCACGGCGCTGCTTTCTGCAAGGCACACTGGGCTAGCCCGGCTCACCGCTCGCGAGCGGGAGGTACTGGGGCTTATGGCCCAAGGATTGAGCAATAAAGACATTGAAGACACGCTCGTCCTTACCTCCGGAGCAGTAAGCAAGCATGTCTCCAATGTATTTATAAAGCTCGGGTTTCGACCCGAGGACTCCAACCGGCGGGTGAAGGCCGTATTGGCATGGCTGCGCCACACCGAGCGCTAGAAAAGCGCTGAGGCCCTACAAACAAGGGCTGGAATTAGACCTGCCGGTGGGAGTTCAGCACAGCCGCGCGCCACAGCTGGTACTCCTCCGGGTTGTCCTCGCGGTAGTTCTTCACCGCGCGGATGCCGTGCTCCACGGCCTCGGCGACCTCGTCGATGTTCTTGTCGTCGCCGTCGGCAGCAACGAAGATCACCGGACCGCAGATGGAACGGATTGGGTCCTGCAAGAAGGCGGAATTGCCGGTCGCAGCTGCATTGCGCGCCAGGGACGCCACCGGGTTCGGGTCGGCGCCTTCAGCCTTGGCGTTCGGGTTAAACAGCGCCGCGTAGGTCTGGCCATCATCCTGAAAGGCCACAGATACGCGATCCTCGGTGGTGCCGCCGAGGAATTGATTTGCGTGCTCGATCTCAAACTCGATGGTGCGGCGGGACAGATCGGGGTTAACGAGGAATCCAGTGGTCATAGCGGTGTGAGCTCCTTATGTGCGAGCGAGGCAATTATCGGTCATCACACTACCTGCACCCCGGGGGTTGCGCATCCGCTAGCGCGCAGCAGCCACGAGCGGCACTTCCACCTCAAGCTGTGTATCGGTCCCGCATGCCAGGCCGGAGGGTTCGGCGCCTTCGTGGATGAGTTGGGCGGCCACTGCCGCGATCATCACGCCATTATCGGTGCACAGCTTGAAGCGCGGCACACGCAGCTCGATGCCCGCGGATTCGCAGCGCTTCGCTGCCAGCGCGCGCAGCCGCGAATTCGCCGCCACGCCGCCGCCGAGCAGCAGTACCTTGGCGCCAGTGTCCTGGCAGGCTCGCACGGCCTTGGCGGTCAGCACATCTGCCACCGCCTCCTGGAAGGAGGCACACAGGTCCTCAACCTGGACCGTCGCGCCCTCGCGCTCGGCCTTTTCCACGTGGCGCGCCACCGCCGTCTTGAGCCCCGAGAAGGAGAAGTTGTGGCGGTTGGGCCCGCGCAGGTCCTCGGCCTTGGACAAACCACGCGGCAAATCGATGGTGGGCTCTCCTTGGGCGGCCAGCTTATCGATGACCGGCCCTCCCGGATACCCCAAACCCAACAGGCGGGAGACTTTGTCGTAGGCTTCGCCGGCGGCGTCGTCAAGCGTGGTGCCCAACTCCTTCATGGGCTTGCCCACGGCCTCGACCTCGAGCAGCTGGGTGTGGCCGCCGGAGACGAGCAGCGCCACCGAGTGCGGCAGCTCCTCGCCCTCCAGGTTGGCCACCGCGACGTGCCCGCCGAGGTGGTTGACGCCGTAGAAGGGCACGCCCCACGCGGAGGCGAAGGCCTTGGCTGCCGACGCCCCGACGAGGAGCGCGCCGGCCAGTCCCGGCCCCACGGTGGCGGCCACCGCATCTGGCTTCTCGACGCCCGCTTCCTCCAGCGCTGCCTTCATCACCTGCGGCATGGCTTCGAGGTGGGCGCGGGAGGCAATCTCCGGCACCACGCCGCCGAAGCGCGCGTGCTGCTCCATGGAGGAGGCGACGACGTCGGCGCGAATCTCCATGTGGCCGTTGTCAGACAGCTCGATGATTCCCACGCCGGTTTCGTCGCAGGAGGACTCGATGCCGAGGATTAACATCTCTCACTCTTTCGTGGTCGGTACATGGTGTGGGCGTCCGCGCCGGAGGGCTGGTAGTAGTTGCGGCGCAGGCCGTTGATGACAAAATCATAAGCCTCATAGAGGCGAATGGCCGGATCGTTGCCCACGCGAACCTCAAGGAAGATGGGCGCGTCATGGGAATCTGCGAGCTCGACGATGGCGTCCATCATCAGCCGCGCGATGCCCTGCCGTTGGGCCGCAGGGTCGACGCCGATGGTGCGGATTTCGTATTCCGGCCACGCCGCGGGCCCCATCCGCCCCACGCCGGCGTAGCCGAGAGCTTCGCCGCGGTTGACGTTATGGCCCACGCGGTTGTCGTTGTGGTCATCGCGGTTGTCGTTGTGGTCATCGCGGTTGACGCTTGCGTCAACCGCCCAGTAGGTTGTGTGCCCCGCCGCGATTTCCTGCTCGAAGGCACGCGCCGGCCAGGGAGTTTCACCGGGGAAGAGTACTTTTTCTAGTTCGGCGCAGCGGGGTGCGTCCTCAAGCACGAGCGGACGCAGCCTCATGATGCCGGTGTTTCCCCGATGCCGCCGACCAAAGCGGCCGAGCGCGGCTTCGCCTTCGGCTCCACGGCATCGGGACGCCGCAGGTACAGCGGGACGAGCGGCGCGGGCTCGGCAGAAAGATCAGCGCAGGCAACCAGTCCCGCCACGCGCGGGGTAGCCCACTCGCGGGGAAGGCCGGCGATCTCTTCCGGCAAGCGTGGGGCGATGGACTCCGGGAACACTAGGCGCGTGGTCTCCGGGCTCGAGAGCCCAGCGGCGCCCAGTTCCAGAGCCTCCGGCTTCGACACGTTCGGGCCGCTGAGACGCTTGCCGTCGGCGTAGGTGGCCCAGTAGACCTCTTTGCGGCGGGCGTCGATTGCCACCAGCCACTCCCCCGTGCGCCCGTGCGCGATGGCATCCAATGTGCACACGCCATGCACCGGCAGGTGAAGAGCCACCCCCAGAGCGGAAGCGGTAGCCATGCCCACGCGCAGGCCGGTAAACGGTCCGGGCCCCGTGCCGACGACGATGGCGGAGAGGTCGGAGTAGGTCAGGGAGGCGTCGGCAAGCAGCTCCTCGATAGCGGGGATGAGCTGCTCGTTGTGAGCGCGCGTGCCGCTAATGACGCGGTCGATACTCTCCCCGGTGTCGGTATCAACGATGCCCGTCACCAGGTCCGTGGTGGCGGTATCGAGTGCAAGAACCTTCATTAGCCTGCGAGGTGCCAGTCGGTGTCGACGTAGTCGGGGTTGTTCTTACCCATCTGCTCCACGTAATCCTGGGTATCGCGAATAAACTGCAGCGGCTGGCCCTGCTGGAACGGCAGCAGCGGCGGGATGTCCTGCTTGGCTGCTTCCGGCGACTTCAGCTGCTGCAGCAGACCATCACACAGGTCCACCTGTGCGCGCGGGAGCTTCTCCGCCTTGAATTCACCGGTCTGCGAAGCCAGCAAGATGTAGTTCACGTCATCAGGCACGGCCCCGTCTGCGAAGTCAATGTTCAGGTTCTTCGTCTCCACGCCGCCCTTCTTGAGCTGATCTTCGGTGGCACCCGGGCAGACGGCGGCGACCGCACCCCACTCCTGGCCGTACACATCCTGCGGGATAAACATGGCGAAGTCCAGGTTCTTCGGGTACGCGCTCAGGGACTGGGCGACTGTCGACGGCTCCTTCGTCTCCGCCTGCGCTGGCCGGACCATCGGCAGCACGATGAGGGCGGCAAGGAATACGGCGAAGCCGCCGATAACGACAGTGGTGATGAATTGACCAAGCTTGTTCATAAAGGTGTTTTAGCTCCTCACGCGGGGTAGCGGGAATAAACAGTACGGGGATATCCTACGCGACAACCATCAAACAATAATCAAGGCCAAGACCTGGCACATGAGAATCTTTCCGATCATCGCCGTGGGGTACACGGTGGCATAGCCGCGCTCTGCCAGCTGAGTACCGGTTTGCGGGTTGAGGTAGGCCATGATCGCCGGGTTCGTGGTCATGCCGGCGGCGATGCCCATCGACTCATCAAACTTGAGGCGCAGCGCCAGCATGGACACCGCAACGATGCCGATGGCGGAAACCAGCGTCAGCATAATGCCCACGCCCATGTACTTCAGGGAGGTCGGATCCGACAAGGCATCGCGGAACTGGCCGCCTGCCGACGTACCCACGCCCGCCAAGAACAAGGTCAAGCCCAGCGTGGAAATCGTCTGCTTCGCGTGGAAGGGAAGCTGCCAGTTAATTGGGCCCGAGCGGCCCAGCGCGCCCAAGATGAGGCCGACGACGATGGGGCCGCCACCAAAGCCGAAGGACAACGTAGTGCCGCCCGGAAGCGGAATCGGAATAGCGCCGAAGAGCAGACCGATGAAGAGGCCTAGGGCAAAGGGCAACAAATCGACGTTGCCGAGCTTGGCTTCGGAGTCGCCGAGGAAACGGCGGACGTCGTCAAGCCTGCCCGGCGCGGTGATGACGCGCACACGGTCCGAGTAGTGCAGGACGGTTTCCTCGTTCGGCACGACGTCGGAGTCGCCGCGGCGCACGCGCGCGATGAGGAAGCCTTCCTTCACGGTGTCCAAGTCCTTGAGCTGATAGCCCGCAACACGTGGGCTGGACACGGTCAGGCGCCGGTAGACCAGGCCGTCCTCCTCATGAAGGTTGATGTGGATCTCCTCACCCAACTGGGAAATTGCGCTATCCAACGCGGGCGCTGTGCCGTTGAGCAGGAATTCCATGCCGGCGCGCAGCGGGAGCTCCGGGTAGGCCAGGTCGTGCTCGTGCGGGTTGTTGACATGGCGGGTGGCGATGACACGCTCACCGGTCACCTCTTGGAGGTCCCCCACCGTTGCGTCGAAGTCACGGGTCAGGCGCACTGCCCGCCACTCGAGCGGTTCTGCGATCATGCCCTCGGCGCGCGCGTCCTCAATGTGGTTCACGCGCAGTACCTTGGCGCCAATCGCGGCAACCAGAATGGTTCCGATGATGCAGCCCGGGTAGGCCAGGGAATAGCCCACCACCGGGGTGCTATCGCCGCCCAGGGCCTCGACGACCGCTGCCATACCCGGCGTCGAGCTTAGCGAGCCCGCGAGCGTGCCGACGCTGATCGCCGGGTCGAGATCAAACATGCGCATCGCCAGAGTGGTCAGCCCCGCCAACACGAAGAAGAAGACGATGACCACCATGGACATCTTCCATCCACGCCGGCGGAAATCCTGGAAGAAGCTACGGCCGAAGTTCAGGCCGATGACATACACGAAGATGGCCAAACCAAATTGATACACGAACGCCGGGACCACGATGTCCGGGTTGGCCGCGGACAAGCCTAAGGCCACGAACATCGCAGCGGCGGCGCCGAGCGAGATGCCGAAGACATTGATCTTGCCGACGGCTAATCCCACCGCCATGATGAGAAAAAGCGTGAGCAGGGGCTGTTCAGCAAGGAAAGCCAGCACGTTAATTCACCCATTTCCATGTGAATACGCGGACGTCATCGTCCGAATCCCGGTTGATTGTAACGGCGAGGTACGAGTCAGATAGCCGCTCCATGAAGCCCCCGCCCCATTCGGCGACGACGACGGCGTCCTCTATTTCGGTGTCTAAGTCTAGACTGTCCAGCTCCCCCAACGGATCCTCTGAATGATCCAAGAGGCGGTAGGCATCCACGTGCACCAACGTCGGCCCGCCCACGCGCGAGGGGTGCTCGCGCGCAATGACGAAGGTCGGCGAGGTCACCCGCCCCTTCACCTGCATTCCGCGGGCAATACCCTGCGTGAAGGTGGTTTTCCCGGCGCCCAGGGGACCATCAAGAATTACCAGGTCCCCGGCCTCTAAAGCCGCGCCCAGCTCCTCGCCGAAGGCCTGAGCATCCTCCGGAGTGGCCGCCTCGCGGTGTCCTTCGTGTGGAAAATCACTGCGCATCGCTAGCTCCTTCGCGGTATGTGCGCTGGGTGCGCCCGGTAGGGCGGCACAGTACTTCGTAGTTGATGGTCCCGGCTGCCTCGGCCAGCTCGGTAGCGCTCATGCCGCCACGGCCAAAGATAACGGCTGTCTCCCCGGCGCGCACACCGTGGGGATTGGCCCCAAGGTCGACGACAATCTGGTCCATACAGACCCTGCCTACCTGCGGGTAGAGCTCGCCGCCGATCCCTACCTGCAGCGCCCCTTGAAAGGCTCGCGGTAGGCCATCGGCATAGCCCACGCTGACGGTGGCGAGTTGACGGTCGCTATCCGCAGTCCAGGTCAGGCCGTAGCAGGTGGACTCCCCCGCCGAAATCGGCTTCACCGCGACGACGGACGCTTCCCACGTCATGGCGGGCTTCAGCCCATGGTCGCGCCCGGCCACCGGTTCGAGCCCATACAGGACCAGCCCGACGCGCACCTGCTCGAAGCGCGCCGAGGGGCGGGTCAAGGCCGCGGGCGAGTTGGCAAGATGGTTCAGCGGGCACTCAAGCCCGACCTCACGGGCAAGCGCTAGGGCCTGGCGGAACTCCGATTCTTGATGATCATTGTGCGGGTGCTCCGGCTCGTCCGCACAAGCAAAGTGGGACATGAGGCCCAGGACGGTGATGTGGGGGGCGTCGGCAAGCAGGCGGAAGGTCTCCTCCCACGCGTGCTTGTCGACGCCCGAGCGGTGCATCCCCGTCTCCACCATCACGAAGACCTCGGTGGGCGCATCAGTGGCGGCGATGAGCGCCTGCGCGTGCGCCAAAGAAGGGATGCCGATCTGGATTCCGGCGGCTAGGGCCGGGGCGAGGTCCTCCGTCGGCTCCCACAGCCAGGCAGCGATGGGGAGGGTGTCAATGACCTTCCGCAGCGCCACGGCCTCGGCCAGCGTGGCCACCCCGAAGGCGTCCGCCCCCGCCTTCGCCATGACCGGGGCGCAACGCTCGATGCCGTGGCCATAGGCATCCGCCTTGACCACGCACATGAGGCGGGCCGGGGCCACCGCCTCCTTCACGCGAGCGACATTGTGGGCAATAGCGTTGAGGTCAACGGTGGTTTTCAACATGCCCACCATTGTGCCACTTAAGGGTGCGGCGCTATTCGACGGTCACCGACTTCGCAAGGTTACGCGGCTGGTCCACGTCGTAGCCCTTGGCGGTGGCTACACCGCAGGCGAAAATCTGCAGCGGCACGGTGGCAAGCAGAGGCTGCATGAGCGTCGGCGCCTGCGGGATACGGATGATGTGGTTGGCGTAGGCCTCGACGGCTTCGTCGCCCTCTTCCGCGATGACGATGGTGATGGCACCGCGGGCACGGATCTCCTGGATATTGGAGACGACCTTGGAATGCAGGGAATCCCGGCCGCGCGGGGAAGGCACGATGACGAAGACCGGCTGGCCCTCTTCGATGAGCGCGATGGGGCCGTGCTTGAGCTCGCCGGCGGCGAAGCCCTCAGCGTGCAGGTAGGCGATCTCCTTGAGCTTGAGCGCGCCCTCCAACGCGACGGGGAAGCCGACGTGGCGGCCCAGGAAGAGCACCGACTTGGTGTTCTCCATGGCGTTGGCCAAGTCGTAGACCTGCTGCTCGTTGTCGATGATTGCCTGGACTTTATCCGGCATATCACGCAGATCCTCGAGGACGGAGTTGACCTCATCGGAGAACATGTTGCCGCGCAGGCGTGCCAGGTAAAGGCCCAGCAGGTAGGTCGCGGTGATCTGCGCCAGGAAGGCCTTGGTGGAAGCCACGGCGATCTCCGGGCCGGCGTGGGTGTACAAGGCGGCGTCGGACTCGCGCGGGATGGAGGAACCCTGGGTGTTGCAGATGGCAATCACCTTGGCGCCCTGCTGGCGGGCGTGGCGCACGGCCATGAGGGTATCCATGGTCTCGCCCGACTGGGAAAGGGCCACAACCAAGGTCTTTTCGTTGACGATCGGATCGCGGTAGCGGAACTCGTGTGCCAGCTCCACCTCGCACGGGATGCGGCACCAGTGCTCGATGGCGTAGCGCGCGACGTGTCCTGCGTAGGCGGCGGTGCCGCAGGCGATGACGATGATCTTGTCGATGGACTTGAGCACCGACTCCTCGATGCGAATCTCATCGAGGACCAGGTTGCCGGTCTCATCGAGGCGGCCCAGCAGCGTATCGCGCACGGCGGCTGGCTGGTCGTGGATTTCCTTCTCCATGAAGGAGTTGAAGCCGCCCTTTTCGGCCGCGGCGGCGTCCCACTTGATTTCGAAGGGCTTGCCCTGGGCGGGGTTGCCGTCATAGTCGGTGATCTCGACATCATCCGCGGTGATGGTGACGACCTGATCGTTGTCCATCTCCACGGCGGACTTGGTGTAGTCGATGAAGCCGGAGACGTCCGAACCCAGGAAGTTCTCCCCGTCACCCAGGCCGATAACCAGCGGCGAATCGCGGCGCGCGGCCACGATGCGGTCTGCCTGCTCGGCGTGGATAGCCAAGAGGGTAAACGCGCCTTCCAGGCGCTTGCCGGTCAGCTGCATGGCCTTGGTGAGGTCCCCGCCGGCCTCGTTGTGGAACACATCCGCCAGGAGGGTGGCGGCAACTTCGGTGTCGGTCTCGGACACAAAGTTGTGGCCCTTGGCCTCCAGCTCGGTCTTGAGCTCGGCGAAGTTCTCGATGATGCCGTTGTGAACAACGGCGAGCTTGCCGCCATCCACCACGTGCGGGTGGGCGTTCAGATCGGTCGGGCCACCGTGGGTGGCCCAGCGGGTGTGCCCGATGCCCAGGACGGAATCCTGAAGCGGACGCGCGGCGATTTCGGCTTCCAGCGCGGCGACCTTTCCGGCCTTCTTGCGCCAGCCGATCTTGCCATCGGCGTACATTGCGACGCCTGCTGAGTCATAGCCGCGATACTCCAGTCGACGCAGGCCCTCCAGCACAACGTCTAGGGCAAAGTACTCACGGCCATCGGTGTTATGGCCAATGTATCCAACGATTCCACACATAGGTCGGAATTTTACAGCATGATTTAACATGCCGAATCGCAAGGATCCTACTTAATCTCCCGCACTGTTCACCGCTTTGCTTATTCTTTCCTCTATTCTGTAAAGCGTGTCTGCGAATTTGAAGAAGCATCTCGGTACGTTGTCTAAGCGCGGCCCGCACCGCGTCCTCGTCGGAGACCTGTCTTATGCAGGGCTTGAGGGCAAGGTGTACACCCCGGTTGAGGGCAAGGGCCTGCCCGCCGTGGCGTTTGCCCACGACTGGACGAAGAGCATCAAGGACTACCACGCCACCCTGCGCCACTTGGCCAGCTGGGGCATCGTAGTGGTTGCTCCGGATACGGAGACGGGCGTCTTTGCCAAGCACCGCGACTTGGCTGCCGACCTCGAATCGGCCCTGCAGATTGCCGCCGGCGTTAGGCTGGGCGCCGGCAAGATTTCGGTCTCCGCTTCCAAGCTGGGTGTCTTTGGCCACGGTATGGGCGGTGGCGTGGCCACCCTGGCTGCCGTGGATAACCCGAAGGTCCGCGCCGTCGCGGCCCTCTACCCTGCCGATACTTCCCCGTCCGCAGTTCAGGCCGCACACACCGTGAAGGCACGCGGCCTCGTTATTGGCGCGGGCCAAGATGATATCTTCCGCGCGGGAAACCCCGCGAAGCTGGCCAACGCCTGGGGCGGTCCGGTGGCTTACCGCGAAATTGCTAAGGGCACGCAGTCCGGCTTCAGCGAGGACAAGCTCTTCAAGTTGGCGCTTGGCTCCGGCTTCTTCCAAGGTTCCGCAGTCGAAACTGCCCGCGGCCTTGTCACTGGCTTCTTCCTGTCCACCCTCGCTGGCGAATCCAAGTACGACGACTTTGCGGCTGCCGACGCCTCCGCCAAGGGCGTCGAGAGCTTCGTCGGCGAAGACCTCACCAAGCGCGCTGGTTTCTAGCACGACAGGAGTGGTTTCGACGAGCTAGCACCGCAAGGCGCACATGTGCTCCGACTAAAGCAGGACGATCGTTTATTCGTCCTGCTTTAGTCGTTTTAACCGAGGAACCTCAATGAAAAGCCAAGCGATAAGTGCAATGCCCGGCAGAAGCAACTGAGCGGCTGTCCACAGTTTTATGTGGGCCATTTCTCTGTCGTATTTAATCTCAATGCCAAGCACAACAAAAGCCACCAAGAGGTACAGCATGGGAAGAACGCCCCACAAGACGTCATAAAGCCAAGGAACTGTCATGCGGTCTTCCTCCAAACCCTGGTTGATACGTACAGCGATTACTCACGCCACGGTAGCACCTGGGGCTGCTGGCGCACAGAGGAGTTTCCCGGTTTCCGTGTCACCCGCGCCTGAGCACCGATTGCACTTGACCGCGCGGGCGGCCCCGCCCCTGCCCCTGGCTTTGGCCGTGCCCTACACCCCTGGCGGCTGGGCTTCGCCTCTGTGGGTCCGGGTGCACTTGGGTTTGGGCCGCGCGCTGCGCAGATCTTTCCAGCTCATCCTGTGCCTTAGCCATGGCTTTCTCAAATTCCAGTAGCCGTGCGGCTGTGCGCTCGCGGAATCCGCGGGCGAACTCATCAAAATCATTGTGCGGCATTACCACTGCCCTGCCTTTCGTGCGTGTACAGACGATGTCTCGGAGCTTTCTTGCGGCGCTATGTCTGGTGCGGCCTCAGTTGCGGGAGCTGGCGCTGGCTCGGATGCGGGTGCTGGCGCAGGATCCGGTGCTGGCACCGGTGCTTCCGCTGCTTGCATGTGTGCAAGCTTCTCCGGCGGTGCTTCTGGCTCCGGGACATTGTTCAGCTCCGGCGGTGGCGGCGTAACACCATTGTCAGGAGCAGGTTCCGGCGCAGGCGGCGGACAGGGCTCTGGTTCTGGCTGGGGTTCGGGCTCTGGCTCAGGCACCGGCTCCGGTACAGGTTCTGGCTCCGGCAGGTTTTCGATGAAGTCCACAGCCGCCTCGGCCAAGAGGCCCAGCCCCAGGATGGCAACCCCTACGCCGAGGATTCCCAAGCTTCCGCAGCAGGATTCTTCAGGCTTGCACTCACCCGGCTCCGCAACTGGTGGCTGCTCTGGCGCCTCACAGTCTTCACCTTCTACCGGTTCCTCAGGGCACTCCTTCTCCTCAGCCACCGGCTCCACATCCTCCGGGCAGTCAATCTCCTTCTGTTGCACGGGTTCGGTGGGACTCTCCACCCCTGCATCGGCTGGCTTCGTGGTTTCTATTTCACGTTGCTGCTCACTGCAACTGCAGGACTGCGCTTCTTTCTCCGCATGGCAGCCGCACGGTGTGTGCTGCGCTTCTGGCGCAGTGGATTCCGGCTTGGGCTGCGCTACGGGTTCAGTTGGTGTGCTTGGAGGCTGGCTCGGTTTCGCCGGCTGTGGCTTCTCTTCATCCGGTGGGCACTCTTTTTCCTGCGCCGCAGCGGGACGAGTCGGCGCCGGTTCCTCCGGTGGCGCTACCGGTTTTTCAACCCCCTGCTCAACCGGTTGCTGTGGCGGGGCAGGTGTGGAAGAAGCCGGTGCGGGAGAAGGCTGCGCTGGCGCAACAGGTTCAGTGGACTGGGCTGGCTTCGTCGGCGCACAAGGCTCAGGCGCAGGTTGCGCACACTGCTTCGGTTTGTCCTCGCAGCCACATTCGGGTTCCGGCGGGGTCTCCGGAAGCTCGCGCTCACACACCTCAGAACAACGCCTCTCAAACTCGCCATAGCAATTCTCGATGGCAGTATCGCGGTCCCGGCAGGTCTGCGTAATAGTGTCATTCGTCTGATCGATCAGGCCCCCACCAATGCGCGCTATCTCAGGGACGATGACCTTTCCCAGAGGATGCCGCTGCAATAGCATCGTCAGGATGTTGAGCAGTGGAATTACCGCGGAAATGAGCTCTGCCACCGCAGAATCGGAAACATCGACCACATCCTCGATGGCCTCGGAGCACTGCTGCGCGGATTCCACCAGGTCATCGGCTTCGTCTCTCTCCTTCTCAAAGTCATCCTGCACGCCGCGCAGGTGATCCATGAGCGCTCCCCCGGCCAGCGATAGGACCGTTCCTAAAAGGAAATCTCGCAAACCATTGCCGCCACGCCGCGGGCGCCGAGCGCCCATCGCCGATGCGGTACTGCTCACCAGGTCATCCGGTTTTATCCCATCGACCGAGCCCACCATGTCTCCCAACAAACCAATAGGTGTGCTGGGTCCGGAGTAGCCGCCTAAGCTAGCGGCCTGGAACTGGGACACCGCCTGTGAATAATCACCCAAAAGTGACTTGACCATCGTGGACATCAGTTCATCCCCACTTCCTGCTCACCAAGCTGGCTAGAAAGACCACGGTCGATCTCCCCGAAGGCACGCAGCTGTGCGCGTGCAGCATCCGCTGTGGCCGATATGTTGTCCAACCGCCACGCTCCGCGCTCATGCAGCTGGCTCAGCAACGCCTGAATCTGCGCCCCATGCCCGCCGAAGTCCCTGCCCGCGGATGACGCGGGAAAGTTCGGTCTGTCCCCACGATGCGCGTCACTTTGGGCGCGGGTTTGGTCCACGACGGCGTCGAGAAGCCGCGTGGCTTCGTCCTCATCAAAAAATACGTCGGGCATGAGCGCCCTCCTTCTCGTCCACAACAAACAGTGATTCCTGCCCTTATTGGACTGAGAAACCTCCCCTCCGGTTCCCCCATCACCCACAAAACACGAAACCCCAGGCCACATGGCCCGGGGTTTAGCGTGGGTGCGTAGAACTAGACTGCAGCAACAACCGCAGCGAGCTTGCCCGCCACCTTGCGCGCCTGCTCCTCTTCAGCAGCCTCCACCATGACGCGGAAGAGCTCCTCCGTGCCGGACGGGCGCAACAGAACGCGGCCTGTGTTTCCAAGCTCCGACTCGGCGGCAGCGATAGCTTCCTTGACCTCAGGAGCCTTAAGAATGACGGCTTTATCGGACACCGGAACGTTAATGAGCACCTGCGGCAATACCGTCATCACGGAGGCCAGCTCCTTGATGGACTTCCCGGACTTCGCCATGCGCGCCATGATGGACAGGCCAGTCAGAGTGCCATCACCAGTGGTGCAGTCATCCGGCAACACCACGTGGCCGGACTGCTCGCCGCCCAGGGAGTAATCGCCACGGTTGAGCTCCTCCAGCACGTAGCGGTCACCCACGGCGGTTTCCTTGACCTCGATGCCCTGCTCCTGCATGGCCAGCTTCAGGCCCAGGTTCGACATGACGGTAGCCACCAAGGTGTTGAAGCGGAGATCGTTGTCTTCCTTCATGCCCACGGCGAGGATCGCCATGATCTGGTCGCCGTCAACAACGTTGCCCTCGGCATCCACGGCCAAGCAACGGTCAGCGTCGCCGTCGTGAGCCAAGCCCAGATCGGCGCCGTGCTCGACGACGGCCTCCTGGGTCTTCTCGATGTGCGTCGAACCGCAGTCCTCGTTGATGTTGAAAGCATTGGGCTTGTTGTGAATGGCAATGACCTCAGCACCCGCAGCCTCGTAGGCCTGCGGTGCCACCTTGGAGGCAGCACCATTAGCGGTATCGACGACAACCTTGATGCCGCTCAGATCCGTGGTGACAACCTCGGCCAAGTGCTTGAGGTAGCGCTCGCGGCCATCGGGGGCCTCCGAAATGATGCGACCAATCTTGGTCGCAGTAGGTCCGTCTTCGGTGAGGCTTCCCATGGCAGCCTGGATGCGATCCTCCACCTCATCAGGCAGCTTCTTACCGCCCGCGGAGAAGAACTTGATGCCATTGTCCGGCATCGGGTTATGGGAGGCGGAGATCATCACGCCGAGATCTGCCCCAAAGTCATCGGTGAGGAACGCGATAGCCGGGGTAGGCAGCACGCCGACGCGTACGACGTCGACGCCACGCGATGCTAAGCCCGATGCGATCGCCGCATCCAGCATCTCACCCGACACGCGCGGATCGCGCCCGATAATCGCGAGCGGTCGACGCTCATAGGACTCGCGGTCCGAGGTCAATACCTCCGCCGCCGCCTGTCCCAAGCGCAAGGCCAGGATCGGAGTGAGCTTCTTGTTCGCTAAGCCGCGAACTCCATCGGTTCCAAAAAGTCGAGTCATAGTTGTTCATTATGCCTGCTACCCCATAGCTTCCGCAGATCGGGCCACCAACGATGTCTGTCTATGACTCGCGGCTTCACGTTGTGCAGGCCCTACGCATAGCGAAAGCCGCCGCCTCCATACAAGGGAAGCAGCGGCTTTCGAAAATGCAATGCGCGAAGATTAACGCTTGGAGTACTGCGGGGCACGACGTGCCTTGTGCAGACCAGCCTTCTTGCGCTCCACGGCACGAGCGTCACGGGTGAGCAGGCCGGCCTTCTTGAGGGCCGGGCGGTCAGCCGGGTTGTAGACGTTCAGTGCGCGGGCGATAGCCAGACGCAGAGCGCCGGCCTGGCCGGTCGGGCCACCACCGTTGACGGTGACCTTAATGTCGAACTGGCCATCGCGCTCAAGGATGGTCAGCGGCTGCAGGATGTCCTGCTGGTGCAGCTTGTTCGGGAAGTACTCGTCAAAGGCACGGCCGTTGACGGAGATGTTTCCGGAACCAGCAACGAGGCGAACACGAGCGATGGCGCGCTTACGGCGACCAACGGTCTGGATCGGGCCCTCGTGGATAGCCGGGGCAGCGGTCTCAACCTCAGCCTCGGTATCGGTTGCCAGGGAATCACCGATGGTGTTGGTGAACTCCTCGGTAGCGGCGGTTGCTGCAGCGATGTCGGCAGCGTCGGCTACATTGTTGTCGATGTTCTGCTCGGTCATTACTGTGCCACCTGCTTAAACTCAAAGGTTTCCGGCTTCTGGCCGGCGTACGGGTGCTCCTCGCCCACGAAAACGTGCAGCTTCTTGATGGAGGCGTTGGAAAGCTTGTTGTGCGGCATCATGCCCTTCACAGCTTCCTCGATAACGCGGACCGGGTTGGCGTCCAGGGACTGACCAAGGGTCATGGACTTCAGGCCGCCCGGGTAACCGGAGTGGCGGTAGCGCATCTCGCGCTCGCGCTTGTTGGAAGAAATGTGGATCTTGTCCGCATTCAGGATGATGATGTGGTCGCCGCAATCAACGTTCGGTGCGTACTGGGGCTTGTGCTTGCCGCGCAGCATGTCAGCCACGGTGGAAGCGAGCTTGCCCAGAACCACGTCGGTAGCGTCGATGACGTACCACTTGCGGGTGATGTCACCGCTCTTCGGGTGGAAAGTAGACAAAATGACTCCTTGAAAGTCTGTCTCGGAACTGCCGGCCATCGCTATGTAAGCCTTGACGCGGTACATACAGCGGCCGGTGGAGACCTGCAGCCCGCGCGCACCCACTAACGACGGGGTGCGGACACATAGGTGTTTCACTTTAGTACGCAGCAGTTTGAAAACCCAAAACGCCGATATCGCCCCTCACCAACGCCTCCACCTCAATTCATTCGGGGTGGGGGTAGAGACAGAAACGTTGATGAGAAGCGATACCGGCGCCTTCACTGGGCGGGCGGTGGAAGCTGAGTCAAGGCGGCGCGTCCAGCCCTTCCATTCCCTGCGCCTTCCTTTCCTAGCCTCCGCGCCTTCCTACCTACCGCTCATCACTCATGGTGGTGAATGGTGTTAAAGAAAAAGCTCACCCACCCAGTTCAAGACTCACAGCCGGGTCGGTTTATCCCCAGCTGGCGGCAGCGCGACGGTTGACGTCACTCATGTTGTCGTTGCCCTGGGAGACCGTGGTGGAGATGGTCGCCAGCACCGTGTTGAGCTCGGCGGCCGCCTTATCCCACTTAGCTTGCGCCGCGTTATATGCCGCAGCGGAATCTCCCTCCCAGGTCGATACCATCGGCTGCAGGGTGGCCTTCAGGTCACCGAGGAGTCCATTGATGCGACCGGAGGTGGAGTTGATGTCGGCTGCGGCGCCGGCGATGGCGCCGAACTGATACTTGATTCCAGACATTGCGTGTTCCTTATCTTCTGTGTGCTCGTGTGTAATTCAACGTGTGCTGTAGTCAGTGAAAGCAGCTAGCGCTACAAGGCCAGTCCCGCGCCGCCGACGTTCTCGAAGGACTGGGCGTTATCCGCCTCAACCGTGTCGAAGTTGCGGGCATTATCCCTGATGTTTTCGCTGATGGCGGTCAGCGCTTCACGCAGCTGCTGCGCGGAGGAGTTGTAGCGCTGCATCAGGTTGTCAAAGGAAACCTGCGCGCGGCCTGCCCAGCTGCCGCGAACGGAATCCACAACACCCTGCAGACGGGTGAGCTCACCCTGTACCTCGTCATTGGTGGAGTCGACGCGGCCGGCGGTGGCCACCATTACGTCGGCTTCTGTGCGGAACGTTTGAGTCATGTTCTTCTCTTTCTGTCTTGTTCCCTACCTGGGGTATATCCCTTTTCCAAGGGCTTGGTGTGTGTTTCTTTTCCCCCCCGAGAAGCACCCTGTGTCCTTCTCACCCTTATTGGACTGAGCTAGTGGCTCATCGGTTCCCGCCGCGTTCAAAAATCTTTTAGCTTCGCGGCGTGCTCCCTCCTACTCCTTTTTGACCAGAGATTCCGCAGCCATCCGGCAGGCGGCTTTCTGCACCACGTTGGGTTCAAACTTGGTGTGGCACCCCACGGACATCTGATGGCCCTTGTCTTCCCACATCATCCACGTCACCTGCGAACCGTCTCCAGGGTCCTCGGTATACGTCAGCCGCCCAGATTCCTCGACCGGATCACGGAGGGCGGGATCGGAGTCGATCTGTCCTTTAATCTCGGCGAAGAGGACGTCGACGGGGACATTGAAGAGCGGATCAGCTGCCAAAAGGATGCGCAAATTGGGGTCTTCGCCGGCCGCAGTGACAAGTCCATCCTCCACGCTGGTGCGGAATCCCTGCGGGAGTACCAGGGACATCCCTTCAACCTCGATGGCCTGCTGGCCAGGGCGCAGCTGCGTGCTGCCGGATCCCCCGGACTCCGCCTCCGTTGCGGCACCCCTAGGACGCTCATCCCCACCGGGTGCTGCAGCCGTACCCGGCGCGCCGGCAGCCACAGACGTATTCTCATCCACCTGTTCGGAAGTCGACGCCGCCACGGCCGCATCCTTGCGCCCCACCGCCCACCAGGACACCCCGGCGACGACAACCACCATGACCGCTATCGCGATGTAGAAGGGATCGATGCCTCCCAAAAGCGCCGTCCAACGGGATTGCGCTGCGCGATGGGAGCGCAAACGGCGAGTTGCCCGAGGCCGCTCAGCAGTTATCTCCTTCGCACCGTCATAGTCGTACTGTTGCTCCCCCACCGCCGAGTGGGAAGCAGCCTGTGATGCGCTGGCCGCAACCGGTGCCGGCGGCGGCGATGGTTCTGGCTCTAGGACCGTCGCACCGGCACCAGCGAGGTGCCGGCGCAGGATACTCACAGCTTCGACACTGACATCCGTTCCGGAAGGATCCGCCACCACCTCAACGGTGGCGTCCGGCCATTCCGCCCCGCAGACTTTTTCTGCTTGGTCAAGGACGGCCTCCAGCGCCCACCCCTCGGCGATTCCCGTGCCGGGCAGGTCATAGCGATAGATCGTTTCCGGGCCTTCATAAATCGTGGCGGCATCGAGCACCGTGACGATCAGCGTGGTCTCTGGCGCGGTTGTCGGGGTTCGCAGTGCGTGCGTCGCGGTCATTGGTTGTCTCCTTTGTTGCCTGTGGTCTGTGGTGGGTTGTGTGAACTATCGGCGCTGGGCACGTACACCTGCGCCAAGCCCTGAGATATGCCGCGCAGGACCCATTGGCCGCGGCCTGGCGGCAGCGCTGTTGGCTTGATGCCGAAGATGGTGCCTTCTTCGCGGTCGGCGTCGAGAAGCAGCAGCGCTGGCTGCAGGTCCCGCACCGCAGAGAGGAACTGTCCAAACATCGCGCGCCCGATGCCGCCGGCTTTGCGCGCGAGCACCAGGTGCAGCCCCACATCGCGGGCGTGTGGGAGGAGCTCGAGCAGGGGCGCCAGGGCAATGTCGCTGACCAGGTCGAGGTCGTCGATAACGAGGTAGATGTCCGGCCCCTCCCACCAGCTGCGCGCTGCGAGCTGGGCGGGAGTGACCTCGGGGCCGGGAAGGCGCTGTTCCAAGGTGCGCACGGTATCGAGAATGGCTTGGGTGGCCGCGCTTGCCGACGCCCCATACGCCGCCACCATCTCCTCATCCAACGTCCCCAAATGTGCACGGCGCTCATCGATGACCACGAGGCGGGCGGCTTCCCTGCCCAGGTGGCTAATTCCGGCCAGGATTACGCTGAGGAAGTTCGATTTGCCGGAGCCTTGGGAGCCAATGCACACCAGGTGCGGCTGTGTGACTGGATCCCAACTAAGGACTTCGAGGTCCGGCCCGCCGATTCCCCAGGCCACCCCGTCCGGTGGCGAGCCGTCTTCTGGCTCGGGCAACTCGGTGAGAAGGGCGGGCAGCATCTTCAGCGGTGGAACCGGCTCGGCACCAGCATGCACACCGCAGATGTGGGCGATGTCTTGCGGGGACGTTGCGGCAAAAAGCAGGTTTTCCCCTGCCAGTGTGATTCCCCGTCCGGGCGTTGCCGGGAGCTTCTGCTGCGCCTTGCGGTCGATGAGTGAGTCCATTGCTTCGCCCAGCCGCAGCTCGATACGGGCCGCGATGAGATCCCGAATAGACGGCCGCAGGCTCGTCCACCGCGCTGCAGCGATCACGACGTGGACGCGGGCGGAGGCGCCGTCGGCCACCAGCTGGGTGATCGGCTCAGCAAGGTCCTCAAAATCCGCGCCGGAGGTGCCGATGTGGTGCCAGCCGTCCACGATGAGGAAGGTGTGGCGGGGCTCCGGGCGGCGCACGAGACCGGCGACTTCATCAACGATGCGACGGATTTTCTCCGGCTCCTCACGGCCGGCCACCCCGGCCACGTGGGGCAGCCGGTCCAGCACCCGCAGCTGCCCGCCGCCCAGGTCAATGACATAGAAACGCACCTGGTCCGGCGAATGCCGCAGTGCCAGACCGGAGGCGATACTGCGCAGCGCCATCGACTTACCCGACTGCGGTCCACCGCACAGCGCCAAGTGCCCGCCTCCCGCTTTAAAATCCACGGTGAGCGGGTCTTGGCGCTGGTGGTAGGGGCGGTCAATAAGCCCCACCTCGGCGCGCAACTCTCCGCCCGCGCCGGGAGAATCTTCCCGCAAGGAGGCAACGCTGGACAGCTCCACCACGGGCGGCAGGGGAGGCAGCCAGATTCTTCGCGCCGACTGGCCACGCCGAGCAGCCTTATCCCGGGCGGCGGCCACCACGGTGTCCAGGAGCGTGCTCGAGGAATCTACGAGCTCTGCAAAGCCGAGCTCTTCTTCCACCGCGCGCTGCCCTGTGAAAAGCTCCACGCGCGCGGCGTGCCGCGCATTCATTTCAGAATCATCAGGCGCTACCCGGCGCGTGACCGGGCCAGACACATAGGAGGCGTGGAAACGAGTAGGGGCATCGGCATCCGTCTTGAGGTAGCCGGCTCCCGGCTGGGCGGGGAGGTGATAGGCATCGACCACGCCGAGAACTTGGCGGGACTCCCCCGCGGAGAAGGTCTTCAACCCGATGCGGTAGGACAGGTGCGAATCCAATCCCCGCAAGCGCCCTTCCTCCAAGCGCTGGGAGGCCAGCAGCAGGTGCACATGGAGCGAGCGGCCAAGCCTTCCCACCGCGACGAAGAGCTCGGCGAAGTCCGGGTGCTGGCCTAAAAGCTCCGAGAACTCATCCACCACGATGACCAACGCCGGCAGCGGTCCGTGCTGGGCCACCGCAGCAGCCGCGGCGTTGAATTCGCCCACGTTCGCAAAATTGCCCGCCTTACGCAGCAGCTCCTGGCGGCGGTTCATCTCGCCGGAGATGGCATCATACATGCGCTCCACCAGGGTCGATTCTTCCTCCAGGTTGGTAATCACGGCGGAGGTATGCGGCAGCTCCTCACACCCTAGGAAGGTTGCGCCACCCTTGAAATCAACGAGCACGAGGTTGAGCTCCTCCGGGCTATGGGTGGCGGCCAGCGCTACGACAAGCGTTCGAAGTAATTCCGACTTTCCGCTGCCAGTAGCACCAATGCACAAACCATGCGGCCCCATCCCGCCCTGCGCGGACTCCTTCACATCAAGCATCAGCGCGTGCCCGGACTCGTCCACGCCGATGGGCACGCGCAGCCGCTCAGCTGGGCTGCGCCCTGTCCACATGCCGGAGGCCTCGAGCGCATCCACGTCCCGGAAGCCCAACAAAGTCGGCAGGTCTGCATCGCGACCGTGCCGGGGCGCTGCCGCAGCATCACTGCCAAAGGGGCGGTGATAGGGCGCAAGCGTACGGGCGCGCAGGAGGGCCGTGGAATCGTCGACAAGCGCACAGCGTCCCAGCTCCTCCTCCCCCGCGGCAGTAACCACGGAGAGCGCGCCCTCCGCCCGCAGGTAGATGCCTTCTTCCTCAGCGCGGCGCCCGAGCGGCGAATGGGGTGTAACGCCCACGGCGATGGTGGTTGTGGGGGTATCCTCCAGCTCGTCACCGCGCGGCATGGCAACGCCGCTTGCCTGGTCCTCCTCAACTACGCGGATGCGGAACTGGGCTTGGGCCGGATCCTTGACGTGTGGCAGCCACTTCAGCCACTCCCACTCCTCACCGTGGTACTCAATGCCCACGGTTTCCGGACCGTGCAGCACGGCCAGGTGTAGCAGCAGCGCGCGGGCAACCCCGGCCGCATCCTCGCCGGCCAGGCCAACGATGGGAAAGGCTTGCAGTTGGATGACCACCGGCATGTCCGCCAGCGTTCCCACCGCGCGCACGGTCTGGCGCAAGCTCACCGCGCACACCGGATCGAGGTCCTCCGCCGCGCCCGAATCCGGCACGTTAATGGGCGTGCACAGGGCCATCGGCCCCGTCCCCACCCGCACCTCCAAGGCGTCCGGGGCATCCGCGTCCCGTTCCCACAGGCGCGTTGTCGGAATCAATGCACCAAGCTGCTCAGGGTCAGGGTTGCGGTGTTCTTCATGCGCGCGTTGCGCCGCCCCGCGCTCCAGCGCTTCCTCCCGCAGCGCCTTAAGGTGGCGCAGGTAGGTCCGGCGGGTCTCATCCGGATCCTGCCCGCCTCCCTGCGGGTTAAACATCATGGCCATACTGGCCAGCATCATGAGCGGAAACATGAGGCTCATCGGGCTCATCCGGCGGGCATCCCCCGCACCGAGAACCATGAGCGCCACCATGCCCAGCATGGCCGCGATCATGACCAGCGGCATAAGCAGGCGAACCAGTGGCATGGGTTGAGCGCGAGCCGCCTCCGGCACGGCCTCGGCGTTAATGCTGCCCTGCGGCAACGGTGGTGCCGGCTCCCGATAGGCCGGCTGCCCAGTGTCCACGACGCGTGTGGGTACGCGCATGTCAAAGTCCTTCCCCCCGAAGTACTCCACCGCCTCCTGAAGCGGTGGACAGCGTGCCACCAGTAAGCCACAATGTGAGGCAATGGGCAAGGGGTTGCCCAGAAATTTTTCTCGGGGGAGGTACATTCCATGACTCGCGCACTCGCGCATTCTGTCCACGTCACCGTCCGTATCCACGCAGGTCATACCCGCAAAGAGGCGGACATATCCTTGCCGCTTTCTTCCAGCCTCGGGGAGGTGCTGGGGGAACTGCTCGTGCTTGTCGACGTCCCACCGGCCCCCATCCTGTGGCGCGCTACTACCGCGGCGGGCAAGACCATATCGATGACCACGCCGCTGGATCGCACCAGCGTGGAAGACGGTTCCGTCCTCGTGCTCAGCCCCGATGAGCCATCGCCGGCGCCGATTGTGCGCGATGCCGCGGAGGCGCTCGCTGCCGACGTCTCTGCAGCGCAGTTTTCCGGCCTGGCCGGGTTCTGGGGCGCAGCGGGGCTCATCGCCGTCGGCGCGTTGCTCGCCGCCGCGCTGTCTCCCGCGGTTGGCTGCACCGCCGCTGCGATAATCGGCCTCGTGCTCGCGGCGTGGACCCGGCGCGGCTCCCTGCTCGCGGCCTCCCACGTGGCTGCCGGGCTGGCGGGGGCGCTGGCCACTGGGGTGCCCTTCTTTGCTGGCCCATCCGGAACCGCGATTCCGGCCGCGCCACTCGTGGCTGCGGCGGCGGCCGTGGGTACCGTGGCGGTGCTCTCCCATCTGGTGCGCATCGGCGGAATACGTGCTCGGGCAAGTGCCGCGACGTGGTGCCTGCTCGTGCTCATCGGCCTGCTTGGCCCCGCCCCGCTGCTTGCCGCCACCGTGGCCCTACTCGCAGGCGCTCCCCTGTTCACCACGCGGCTCGCTGGCCTCCGGGTGCCACAACTTCCCACCGCCGGACAAGACCTGAGCATCTCCGATGAGGACCCTACGGATAACTCGCTCAAAGCCCGGCGCGCCGGGCAGGCCTACGAGGGAATCGCAGTGGGCTGCGCGCTGGCGGGCGTTCCTTCCCTTCTCCTCGTCGCGCTCAACGCTCACGAGGGCGCAACCGTCATTGTTTCCCAAGCCCTGTGCCTGAGTGTCGCGGGCGGTGTCATCGTGCATGCGGCACGCCACGCCCGGCCCGTCGCTGCGTGGGCGCTGGGAATCTATGGCCTTGCTGCTGCGTGTGCCGCGGTGGCCGTACCTCTACGCGAGTGGCAGCTGCTTTCCGCCCCAACGACGGGAACGTGGGTTCTTAGCATCGTTGCGGGTCTGGTCATCGCGGCCATGCTGTCCGTGCCGGTGTGGGCAGGCAAGCTACGGCAGATTGAGCCGACCACTATCGTGTGGTTCGAGCGCGCCGAGGCTCTCGCCCTGGCCGCGTGCCTGCCGCTGGCCGCGCACGTGGCGGGGCTCTTCGAGCTCATTCGGGGGTTGGGATCATGAATACGCTGACCCAAATAGGCGCTGTCGGCGCTGCGCTTGGTGTTTGCCTGGCTTGGGGTACCAGTGCTCTGTGTGCGCCCGTAGCCGTCGCCCGCGAACCGGATACCGCCTGCGCGAAGGCCACGCTCGCCACGGCAGGGCCACAGCCTTCCGCGCAGTACTCGGAGTACCGGGCACGGCTGCATTCTTTTGCCACGGGTGCTGGGGTGAAGGTCGCGGTCATCGATACCGGGGTGGCCGCCCACCCACAACTACGGGTGACGCCAGGAGCAGACTTCGTGACCCCGGAGGAGCCTGACCCGCTGCGGGACTGCGACCTGCACGGGACGGTGGTGGCCGGCGTCATCGCAGGCAAGGACCTCGGCGTGGCCCCGGATGCGGAAATCTACTCCATCCGGCAGACCAGCTCGCACTACCGGACCCCAGCGCCGGACAATGGTGAGGCGGACCGCGCCGGGGCCGGCACGCTGGCCAGCCTGGCTGCCGCCATCGAAGACGCCGTCAGCGCGGGTGCTCAGGTCATCAACGTCTCCGTGGTGTCGTGCGTTCCACCGGAGGCCGCCACGCGGGTCGATCGTTCCGCCTTGGACGCGGCGCTGCAGCGCGCGGAAGGGGCTGGGGTGGTGGTTGTGGCGGCGTCGGGAAACGCGACGGCCGGCAGCTGTGAAAAGGATGACGTGGTCTTTCCCGCGGAAGCCGAAACCGTCCTCGCGGTTGGTGCTCTGGCCACGCCGCACGACCTCGCGGAGTATTCCATCACGGCACCGCTCAGCGCGGAAGGCAGCGTTCCCCTCGCGCTGGAGCCCGGCGGCGGATGGGCCACGGGAAAGGAGGACACCGTCTTTCAGGGAACGTCCTTTGCAGCTCCCCTGGTCAGTGGCACGATCGCATTGTTGGCGCAGCGCTACCCTGGGGACTCCCCAGCACAGCTGCGCCAGCGCATCATTGACTCAGCAGAGCCCGGGCATGGGGTGGTTGATCCTCTCACAGCAGTGACCTATCGGCCCGCGAGCGAATCCCGTGAGGAGCGTGCCGTCGCGGTGAGGCCGCAGGCGGCGCCACCAGCCAAGGGCTGGCCGATTGTTCGCCTTCTCCTCGGCGCCGTGGCCTTCCTCGCCCTCGTAGCCACCCTCAGTGCTCAGACTCTAAGGCCTCCGCGCGGCTCAAAGCAGAGCCTTCCGGCAGCAGCCGCAGGATCTCCCACGGCACCCGCTCCGGTTCCCCCACACCCAGTGCTTTAAGCTCTACCGCGCTAGCCAGCTCGTGGCGCCTGCCGGTGGCGGAAACCACGTGGTAGCCGTGCCCGCTGTCCACGCCCACGCCGGCCTGGAGGCCGGCGAAACGCTGCGCGGCCGAGTCCCCCGGCAAGTCCACCGTGGCCGCCACCGGCCGCATGGTTCCGGCGCCTTGCTCGTGAGTTGCGCACAACCAGCCTTGCTCAGGGGACAGGAAGTCCACACGGGTGGTGGGGAGGTTGAAGGACGGTGGGACGTCCCCCAGCGCGGCCACCTCCTGCGCCTGCGCAGGCAAACGCTGTGCGCCCAGGCCGACCAGCATTTCCGCCTGTGTGGGGGTGATGGAGAAAACACCCTGCTCCGTGCGCGCCCAGAGCTGCTCACCAGTATCCAGAATCTCCGGCGGGGCGGCCGGAAAGCTCAGCGGCTCCAGTTCGGCAAATGTGTTGAGCAGCTCCGCGGGCATGGCCCACACGGCGGTCTCCGCGGTCATCCCCAGCGCGCGCCGCAGAACCCGGCCTTGTGTGCTCGTAGCCTCGGGCAGCACGACGCGCCCCTGGCCGGTGAGCAGCCACTGCGTGCCCTCGGTTTCCACTACGGCGGCGTGCTCTTCATCGAATCCGGGAACAGCGCGGTGCGCCACCACGGTCACGGTGCCAACGCGGCTGCTGGATTGCCAGTTCGCGCCCTGTGTTGATTCTTCCAAGCAGGCCGACCAACCAGGTTCCTGCCCAGTTACGTCTGCAAGAAGGTTGGGGGCGTCTGCAATCCCCAGCGGGGTGCCCAGGCTCATCTCTTCTAAGAAGCTATCCCCTGCCACATGCGGTTCGACCGGCTCGTTGGCAATGAGTCTGGCCGAAGCCAAGTTAGCCACTGGATGATACGTGCCGTTGACCAGCGCTAAGAGCTGCCCTTCGGAGGAACGCACGACGGGCGCATCGCCGGGTTGCGGGTCCGGCTGCATCCAGGCGATGAGCCCCGAGCCAAGACTCAAGAAGGCTACTGCGGCTACCCCGCCCAGCAGGGCGCGTTGGCGCCTTTTCAATGGATCATGAATCATACGGATATCCCCGAACACGAGTCCGTGCTCGAGGCGGCGCAATAGAAACTTGTGGCCCGATACCTGGGCCTTGGTAGTTGGCAACGCGCGTGCCATGAGAATCCTCCCCCGAATCGCAGCGCCACCCTCCCACGGCGCAGTGGGTTCTAGATTAACCCAACTCGGTGTCCTCCGCAGCGCGACGACCACGGGTCATCTCCGCGCGCGCGGCTAACTGGTCCGCATCGGGATAGTCCACGCCCACCAGGCTCAAACCTTGAGCATCAGCAAGCGGGATCTCTGAGGACCGGCTTTCTTCCCGCAGCATATGGGCGGCGAAGTCAACTCCGCGCGAGCCCTCCCCCACCCGCAAACAGCAGCCCACCAACGAGCGCACCATGGACCAGCAAAAGGCATCCGCGGTTACGTGCGCCTCGTAGAGCTGCGGCTCCGCGGGCGTCGACACGTCCTTCCACTCAAAGGCAAGGAGCTCGCGAATGGTCGTGGCGTGCGGCTTCGCCTTGCAGAAAGCCACGAAGTCATTGAGCCCCACCAGCTGATCGGCCGCGGCCTGCATTAGCTCCAGGTCCACTGGCTTGAACCACGTCGCGGTATCGCGTGCGCGAGTCGGAAGTGCACCGCGCGGATGGGTGGTGATGCGGTAGACGTAGCGGCGGCGTAAGGCAGAAAAGCGCGCGTCGAAATCTGCGGGAACTTCGGTGCAGGCGTGGACGCGGACGTCGGCAGGCAGCAACTTGGCCAAGCGCTTCACCAGCTTGGTGGGATCGCCGTCAATGCTGCGCTGTCCCAGCGCCGCCCGTGTGGTATCTAAGTGCGCCACCTGACCGCTGGCATGCACTCCGGCATCGGTGCGCCCAGCCACGGTGAGCTCCACTGGGTGGCGCAGCACCATGCTCAGCTTCTCCTCAACGGTCTGCTGAACAGTGCGCAGGCCGCCCTTCTGCTTGGCCCACCCGTGGAAGTCGGTGCCGTCGTAGGCCAAGTCTAGGCGAAGGCGAACGTTAGTCATGGATGCTGATTCTACCTAGTCGTTGGCATTCCACTCGCGATTGAGTTCCCAATCCTGGGCCGCGTGCTGGCGCTTCGCGCTCTTGCTCACGCCCAGCTTGCTCAAAGCGGCATAGCCAGCCCGCTTGGGGTGCTTTAGATTCTTCTTGGCCTGGCCGGCTTTGCGCTTGGCCTTGCGGGCGCCATCCCGAACAATGCGGGCAGACAAGCGCAGGCGCGGGTCCATGGGTTGTTCGGCTCCCCGGTATTCAAACACCGGCAGCGACCATCCAAAGTAGATCGCAGCCACGCGCAGCGCCAGCGCTAGGCATACCGTCACGACGCCAGCGACCTCATCGCTGAGCCCCAGCTCCATCAATCCCGCATAAGAAAAGGCTGCAAGAACAGAAATGGAGGCGTACAGCTCGGCGGACAAGACCAGCGGGATACGGTCGGACAACAAGTCACGCAAAATACCGCCAAAGACACCGGTCAGCACCGCAGCCACGGCAGCGATAACCAACCCATGGCCATGTTCCAAGGCCTTCTGAGCACCAAGGACACTGAATACCGCAAGGCCCAGGGCGTCGAGAAGCAAGAATACATGCCGGAAATAGTGCATTAGGAAGGACATATAAACCGTGGCGACGGCGGCGGCCACCACGGCCAAGAGGAAGCGCGGTTCCGCCACCCACGTCAACGGGTAGGCGCCCAGCACCATGTCGCGGATCGTGCCGCCGCCCAATGCGGTGACTGCGCCCAACATGATGACGCCAAACAGATCCATCTTTTGCCGGCCAGCGGACAGCGCAGCGGTCATCGCCTCGGAGACGATGCCGATTACGTACAGCACAGTAAACAGCGGGGTCATAGAGTATACGTTCTGGTCGGGGTTATATAGCCCAGAAAGCATAACAAAAGGCCGCAGCCCCACCTAAGGTGGTACTGCGGCCTAGTTAAGGCGAGAGAAGTTTACTTCTCCTCGGACTCCTCAGCAGCGGTCTCCTCGACCTCTGCCTCGGTTGCCTCTGCCTTTGCTTCCTCAGCGGATTCAGCCTCAGCCTCTTCGGCCTTAGCTTCCTCGGCCTGCTTGGAAGCAGCAGCGCGGGTAGCGCGGTTAGCCTCGGAGGTCACGGTCTCCTCGAGAACGAGGGAGATCTGGGACATCGGGGCGTTGTCGCCGGAGCGGTTGTCCAGCTTGATGATGCGGGTGTAGCCACCCTCACGGTTCTCGAACTTCGGTGCCAGCTCGTCGAAGAGGTAGGCAACGACATCCTTGTGCGGGATGAGCTTGAGAACAGCGCGACGGTCAGCAACGGTGCCGGCCTTCGCCTTGGTGATGATCTTCTCGGCGTAAGGACGAAGCAGCTTCGCCTTAGCGTCGGTGGTCTTGATTGCGCCGTGCTCGAACAGGCTCGCTGCCAGGTTGCTCAGCAGGTGCTTCTGCTGGCTGGCGGAGCCGCCGAGACGCGGACCCTTCTTGGGGGTAGGCATTGTGTACTCCTCGTGTGCGGATTAAGTGAGCGCGCGACGGGGCGCACAAGTCGCGCCGTCACGATTCAGTGAAATTCTTTACTCGGAATCGTCGGAAGCCGGGTCCTTGAAGTCGCCGGTTTCAGCGTCGTAGCCTTCGAGCTGGGTCGGGTCGAAGTCCTCAGGGGTGTCCTTGAGAGCCAGGCCCAGGTTAGCCAGCTTGATCTTTACCTCATTGATCGACTTTTGACCGAAGTTGCGGATATCCAGCAGGTCCGATTCGGTGCACTCTGCGAGCTCACCAACGGTGTGGATTTCCTGACGCTTCAGGCAGTTGTAGGAACGGACGGAGAAGTTCAGATCCTCGATCGGCATGCTGTAGGCGGCGATGTACTCCGTCTCCTGCGGGGACGGGCCAATCTCAATGCCCTCAGCAGCGGTGTTCAGCTCGCGGGCCAGGCCGAAGAGCTCGACCAGGGTGCCACCGGCGGAAGCCAGGGCGTCGCGTGCGGAAATCGAGTTCTTGGTCTCGACGTCGATGATCAGCTTGTCAAAGTCGGTGCGCTGCTCAACACGAGTAGCTTCGACCTTGTAGGAGACCTTCAGCACCGGGGAGTAGATCTGGTCGACCGGAATGCGGCCGATTTCCCCGGAGGTGGAGGCAGCCGGGACGTAGCCACGGCCGCGCTCGACGACGAGTTCCATCTCCAGCTTGGCGGAATCATTCAGCGATGCGATGTGCAGATCCGAGTTGTGGATCTCCACGCCAGCCGGCGGCTGGATATCGCCTGCAGTTACCTCACCCGGGCCTTCCTTGCTCAGGTACATAACCACCGGCTCGTCAGAGTCGGAGGACAGAACCAGACCCTTGATGTTCAGGATGATTTCGGAAACGTCTTCCTTCACGCCATTGATGGTGGTGAACTCGTGGAGCACACCATCAATCTTGATGGAGGTTACTGCCGCGCCCGGGATGGACGAGAGCAGCGTGCGACGAAGCGAGTTACCGAGGGTGTAACCAAAGCCCGGCTCGAGCGGTTCGATGACGAACTTGGAGCGAGACGAGTCAATGAATTCCTCGGTGAGCTGAGGACGCTGGGAAATAAGCATGGAGTTTCTCCTTGTCGGCGCCCGCTATATGACGCCGGTAGAAGGGGTAAAGATGAAAATGTCGAAGGATTACTTCGAGTAAAGCTCGACGATGAGCTGCTCCTGCAGCGGAACGTCGATCTGAGCGCGCTCGGGCAGCTGGTGCACGAGGATGCGCAGGGTGTCCGGAACGACCTGCAGCCACGCCGGAACGTTGGCGTCTACCAGGCGGTCCTGAGCCTCTTCGAACCATTCCATCTTCTGGGAACGCTCACGAACATCGATGATGTCATACTGCGTAACGCGGAAGGACGGAACGTTGATCTTCTTGCCGTTCACGGTGAAGTGACCGTGGGAGACAAGCTGGCGAGCCTGGCGGCGGGTGTTGGCCAGACCAGCGCGGTAGATCACGTTGTCGAGACGGGACTCGAGCAGAACGACGAGGTTGTCACCGGTCTTGCCCGGGAGACGGTTAGCCTCGGCGTAGTAGCGGCGGAACTGACGCTCCAGCACACCGTAGGTGTACTTTGCCTTCTGCTTCTCCTGGAGCTGCAGCAGGTACTCAGATTCCTTGATGCGGTTGCGGCCAGCCTGTCCCGGTGGGTACGGGCGGCGCTCAAATGCCATGTCGCCGCCGACCAGGTCGACGCGCAGACGGCGGGATACGCGGGTAGCGGGGCCAGTATAACGAGCCATTTTCTTACCTCTTCCTTTCCCTTAAACCTTGCGGCGCTTGGTCGGACGGCAGCCGTTGTGCGGCTGTGGGGTGGCATCCGTGATCGAGGAAACCTCGAGGCCTGCAGCCTGCAGGGAACGGATGGCGGTCTCGCGGCCGGAGCCCGGACCCTTGACGAAAACGTCAACCTTCTTCATACCGTGGTCCATGGCCTTGCGGGCCGCGTTCTCAGCAGCCATCTGCGCTGCGAACGGGGTGGACTTACGGGAACCCTTGAAGCCAACGTGGCCGGAGGATGCCCAGGAGATGACAGCACCGTGCGGGTCCGTGATGGACACGATGGTGTTGTTGAAGGTGGACTTGATGTATGCGTGGCCAGCGGCCACGTTCTTCTTTACGACGCGACGACCACCACGGCGCGCGCCGGAACGAGTCTTAGGTGGCATGTGTTACTTCTTCTTTCCTGCGATCGTCTTCTTAGGACCCTTGCGCGTACGAGCGTTGGTCTTGGTGCGCTGACCACGAACGGGCAGGCCACGGCGGTGGCGGATGCCCTGGTAGCAACCGATTTCAATCTTGCGACGGATGTCAGCCTGAACCTGGCGGCGGAGGTCACCCTCGACCTTCCAGGTAGCTTCG
Source organism: Corynebacterium sp. HMSC065D07 (assembly GCF_001810695.1). NCBI lineage: Bacteria > Bacillati > Actinomycetota > Actinomycetes > Mycobacteriales > Corynebacteriaceae > Corynebacterium > Corynebacterium sp. HMSC065D07. The sequence continues at coordinate 38,227 of NZ_KV802471.1, read as the reverse complement.
ATGACGTCACGCAGCGCCGACAGCTGATCGTCGTCGAGGTTGTCGGTGCGCAGGTCAGGAGAAATGCCGGTCTTTTCCAGCAGCTCCTTGGCACGGGCAGGCCCGATGCCGTAGATGTAGGTGAGAGCAACCTCCATGCGCTTGTTGCGCGGGAGGTCAACACCAGCTAGACGTGCCATATGGCTAGTCCTTTCGGGTTGTTACGATGGTTTTCTCCTCATCCGTCCCCCGCCACGCATACGCTTCGCCCCGGGCCGTGCCGGGGAACTGTGGGCATGCTTAGCAGCGTGGGCTCAGGCCATCGCAGCCTGAGGTAGAAAGGAACGCATCAAGTGCGTCCCGTGGGTGAGGAGGCTTACTGTCTTTACTTGTAGCGGTAGACGATGCGTCCGCGGGTTAGGTCATAAGGAGACAGCTCCACGACAACGCGATCCTCCGGGAGGATGCGGATGTAGTGCTGACGCATCTTGCCCGAAATGTGGGCAAGTACCTTATGCCCGTTGTCGAGCTCGACGCGGAACATTGCGTTGGGCAGGGGTTCGACGATGCGACCCTCAACCTCGATTGCGCCTTCCTTAGCCATAACCTCTACTTTTCTGGTGGGGTTCTTCGCGCCGCGCTTGGCGACGCTCCCACCTGCATGTTTGGTGTCTACTGCCTGGTGCCCTCCGCAACCACGTCGGCTGCGTACAGACACCAGCACTAAAGCATACGCTGCGCGGAGTCGTTTTCCAAATACGGTAAGTGCAGGATAAGAGCACTTCGCTACCAGACACGCCAAAAACGTGAAAGCCTCCCGCACTGTAAGGAGCGGGAGGCTGTTGGTGTGTAGCGGTGACGCACTCACCGCTACGGGTTAGTAAATGAAGACCTTGGAACCCATCGGCACATCGTTCCAGTAGCGCACAGCATCCTGGTGGGTCAGGCGTACGCAGCCATTGGACTGGTATGCCGGGGAACCCTCATGGAAAGCATGGCCGTTGTTGGTGAAGTACATGGCGTAAGGCATCGGAGCGTTGCCGAACTCCCACGAAATTTCATCTTTGATCTTGCGGTTGATGTAGAACGTACCGGCCGGTGTCTCCTGCCCCGGCATGCCGGTGGACATCCCCTGCGCAACATAGGTGACGTTGCCGTTGCCGTCCTGCAGCCACGAGCGGCGGCCATCACGATCCACGCAGATACGGGCATCCGCGGGGCACGGGCCAACATCGAAGCGCTGAGCCTGGCGCTCAGCCTCGGCCTTGCGGGCAGCCTCCTCAGCGGCAGCCTTCTCGCGTGCAACCTGCTCAGCATGGGCGCGCTCTGCAGCTTCGCGAGCCGCACGAATCTCAGCGTTCTTCTGGTCAATCAGGCCTGGGAAGACCAGTTCAATAGCACCGTCGATGACGGGGCGCAGGGCATCAGCGGCCTGCGGGTTAACGTTTTGCAGCGTCTCCAGCATCTGGTTGCGGCTGTTCCACGCGTTCTCACGGGTCTGGCCGGCGAACTCATCAATCTGAGATTGGACGTCGGAGGACAGGGAATCAATCGAAGGGACCGTCTGTGCGTTTGCGGCGGGGGCAACCGAGAGAGTGGCGGCTACCAGGCCGATTGCGGTGGCACGGCGTAGGGAACGAGCGCCAACAAAGGAGCGAATCTTAGACATGTGGAGAAGTATAAACCTTCCTCCACGGTTTTCCTACCTGAATGTTGCGTTTTAGTAACGCTGCGTCAGAATTCGAGGACCATTCTCCGTTGCCGCCACGGTGTGCTCCCAGTGGGCAGCCAGCGATCCGTCGAGGGTGACAACGGTCCAGTCGTCGTCAAGCACGGCGTTGTCCTCAGTGCCCAGCGCCAGCATAGGTTCAATGGCCAGGACGGAGCCCTCCTGGATGATAGGGCCGCGCCCTGCCTTGCCTTCATTGGCCAGGTAGGGGTCTTCGTGCATTTCGTGGCCGATACCGTGGCCGCCGTAGCCGTCAACAATAAACAGGTCAACGCCAAACTTATCCTCGGCGCGGTAGGTGGCCTGCTCGAGGGCGGCGGAGACGTCGGTAAGCCGGTTGCCGGGGACCATGGCCTTAAGCCCTTCGTGGAGGACCCATTCGGTGGCGTTGCTCAGCGCCTGCGCCTCAGAGCTGAGCTTGCCGACGCCAAACGTCCACGCGCTATCCCCCACCCAGCCGTCGAGCGTGGCGCCACAGTCGATGGAGACAAGGTCCCCTTCAGCGAGGACAATCTCCTTGCTGGGTATGCCATGGACAATGACGTCGTTGACTGACGCACAGATGGACCCCGGAAAACCGCCGTAGCCCTTGAAGGTGGGCACGGCACCGGCATCCCGAATGGTCTGCTCGGCTACGTGGTCGAGCTCGAGCGTGCTCACGCCAACTGCAGAGGCGGCACGCACCGCCTGCAGGGCGCGGCCGACGATTTCGCCAGCCGCCTGCATGGCATCAAGCTCGCCCGGAGTGCGGGCCGGGATGGTTTTAGTGCGTCGACGAAAAGCCATGACAAAAAGACGGGCTACTTGCCCATCGCCTTCAGAGTGCGCTCGTTGATCTCCTCAACGGAGCCCTCGGCCTTGATGGAGATGATGGCATCGCCATAGTGCTCGATGAGCGGGAAGGTCTCTTCGCGGTAGACGCCCAGGCGGGTGCGGATGGTCTCCTCGGTGTCGTCCGCGCGGCCGCGGGCGAGCATGCGCTCGACCACGACGTCCTCGGATACCTCAAAGTTCAGCACGCCGTCGAGCTTCAGGCCCTTGTCGGAGAGGAGCTTCTCAAGAATATCGGCCTGCTCCACGGTGCGGGGGAAGCCGTCGAGAAGGAAGCCATCCTTGGCGTCATCCTGGTTGAGGCGGTCCTCCACCATGCGGGCGGTGACATCGGTCGGCACCAGCTTGCCGGCATCGATGTAGGACTTAGCCTCGACGCCGAGCGGGGTGCCCTCACCAATGTTGGCGCGGAAGAGGTCACCGGTGGAGATGTGCGGAACGCCGAGCTTTTCGCTGAGGAGGGCGGCTTGGGTGCCCTTGCCGGCACCGGGAGGGCCAAGGAGTACGTAACGCATTACTTAAGCAGTCCTTCGTAGTTGGATTGTAGGAGCTGGGACTCGATTTGCTTGACCGTGGTCAGGGCCACCGAGACCATAATGAGGATGGCAGTACCGCCGAAGGCGGAAGTGCCGCTGGCACCTGCGCGGCCCACGCCGAGGTCCAGAAGGATATTCGGCAGAACAGCGATGAGCGCCAGGTAGATCGAACCGACGAACAGAAGGCGGTTCATGACGAATCCCAGGTATTCGGCGGTCGGCCGACCCGGGCGGATACCCGGGATAAATCCACCATACTTCTTCATGTTCTCCGCCTGTTCAGCAGGGTCATACTGAACCGAGACATAGAAGTAGGAGAAGAAGATGGTGAGGACGAAGTAGAGGACGATGTACTGCCAGGAGCTCGGAGCCTGCAGGTGCGCAATCACGTTGCGCTGCCACCAGTTATCGGACACGCCCGGGGAGCCGGAGTTGACGATCTGGGTGATAAGCACCGGCATGTAAATCAGCGAGGAAGCGAAGATAACCGGGATAACGCCGGCCTGGTTGACCTTGAGCGGCAGGTAGGTCGACGAACCACCGTACTGGCGACGGCCAACCATACGCTTTGCGTACTGCACCGGAATGCGGCGCTGCCCCTGCTCGATGAAGGTGATGCCCACGACGAGGACGATGAGGCCGGCGACCACCATGGCGAAGACGAGGCCACCGTTGTTCTGCATGATGCTGACACCATCGGTGGGAAGGCGGGTAGCAATACCGGCGAAAATCATCAGCGACATACCGTTACCAATGCCCTTCTCCGTAATCAGCTCACCCATCCACATCACGAGGATGGCGCCGGAGGTCATGGTGATAACGAGCACGACGAGGGTAAAGAAGTTACGGTCCTCCGCCAGGACGCGTACGCCTTGCCCCAAGAGTTGCTCGCGGTCCGCCAGGGCCACAATGCCCGAAGACTGCAGAAGCGCCAGCGCCAGGGTGAGGTAGCGCGTGTACTGCGTCATCTTGGCCTGACCGGACTGCCCCTCCTTCTTCAACTGCTCGAAGTGAGGAATCACCACGGTGAGCAGCTGCACGATAATCGACGCCGTAATGTACGGCATGATGCCGATGGCGAAGATCGACAGCTGCAGCAGCGCGCCACCGGAGAACAGGTTGATCACCGAGTAGAGGTTGCCGGATTCCTCCGTGAGGTCACGAAGGCGGCCGGCGATGGTGGCGTAATCAACGCCCGGCGACGGGATCTGCGCGCCAACGCGGTAGAGGATAATCAACACGAGCGTGAAGATGATCTTCTTACGCAGGTCGGCATCTTTAAAAGCCTGCAAAATGGCGGACACTACTTAATCCTCCTGGCCTACCGCGCTTGTTGTGCGGTTCGAATTCGCCGCGCACGGGGGTGGATCTCATCTGTTCCCAAAAGCTAAGAGCCCTCTTAAGGCATCTCATAGGAACGGTTGAACACTTTTGACCCCATTACCCTACCAGCCTTGGCCACTTTCGCCACATTAACCCCGCACATGGCCGCCCGGAGGTCCCCTTTTTAGTTTCTCCCTTAGCGCTATCCCCGGATTGGGCCTACCATTGCCTGTGTTGTCTGAAGGCAATGTCCTTACAAGATTTCTACGTCTTTTCGACCTCCCCCGAGACGCCCGGGGCGTCTCGGAGTATGGCCGTTCTTTTTCTGCCAGCCAATGAACCGAAAGAAGTATGTAGTTTTATGAGTAAGCGATTCTCTCCAATGACCGTGGCCGAGATTATCGATACCTTCGTCCCCAGCCCCAACCCCTTCCGCTGGGAGGCTTTCGATGGTTCCGCCACCGGCCCAGCCGATGCGCAGTTTACCGTCAAGATCAACAACCTCCAGGGCTTGGCCTATATCGCGACTCACCCAGGGGATGTAGGATTTGCCCGCGCTTATGTCACCGACGGCATCACTGTCGAGGGCGAACACCCGGCGCACCCCTACGGCATCTTCGATGCGCTGCACGCCATGTATGACAAGTTCACCCGCCCGGACGCGAAGACCTTGGCCAGGGTGGCACGCTCCCTGGCCTCGATGGGAGCTTTCCAGATCCAGCCGGTCCCGGAAGTCGAGCGAGCCTCGTGGCTGCGCCGCAAGCTGCACGAAGGATTGTCCAAGCACTCCAAGGAACGCGACGCGGACGTCATCTCCGATCACTACGACGTGGGTAATGACTTCTACGAGCTTTTCCTCGGTGACTCGATGACGTATACCTGCGCCTACTACCCCTCCCCCGACGCCACGCTGGATGAGGCCCAGGAAAACAAGTATCGCCTCATCTTCGACAAGTTGCGGCTCAAGGAGGGTGACCGCCACCTGGACGTCGGCTGCGGCTGGGGCGGCATGGTGCGCTACGCCGCCAAGCGCGGTGTGAAGTCCCTCGGCGTAACCCTCTCCAAGGAGCAGGCTGAGTGGGGCCAGGCCAAGATCAAGGAGGAGGGTCTCGAGGACCTCGCGGAAATCCGCTTCATGGACTATCGCGATGTCACCGAGGAAGGCTTCGACGCTATCTCCGCCATCGGGCTACTCGAGCACATTGGCGTCAAGAACTACCCGGACTTCTTTAGCTTCCTCAACGGCAAGCTCAAGCCGGGTGGATTGATGCTCAACCACTGCATTACCTACCCGGATAATCACAAGACTCCGAAGGGCGGCTTCATTGACCGCTATATCTTCCCCGACGGTGAGCTCTCCGGCTCCGGCACCATCACGAAGTGCATGCAGGATGCCGGCTTCGAGGTTGTCCACACGGAATCCCTGCGCTTCGACTACATGCGCACTCTGCACGATTGGTGCGAGAACCTCAAGGAGACGTGGGAGGAGGCCTGCTCTCTGGTGGGCCTTCCCACCGCGCGCCTGTGGGCCATCTATATGGCCGGCTCCGAGTGGGGCTTCGAGCACAACATCATCAACTTGTACCACTTCTTGGGCGTCAAGCTGGGTGAGGCCGGTTCTCGTTCCGGCGTGCCCGAGCGCCGCTGGTGGGAAGATTCGCGCTTCTAAAGACTTAAAGGAATTCTATGTTGACTGATCTCATTCGCAATCACCGCAGCGTCGATGCCGTGGAGATCCCGCCGGTGGGCTGGCGGGCGCACGAGGAGGGCGTCGATAAGCTCCTGCGTAGCTTCCGCGCGGTGCCGAAGGAGAAGCGCGTACGTCTGGCAAAGAAAACCTCGAATCTTTTCCGCGGGCGCAGCGGCGAGCAGGTGGGGCTCGACGTGTCCGGTCTGGGTGGTGTTATTGAGGTCGATCCGATTGCGCAGACCGCCGAGGTTCAGGGCATGTGCACCTACGAGAACCTCGTCGACGCCACCTTGCCGCACGGTCTTATGCCCTTCGTGGTGCCGCAGCTCAAGACCATTACGCTGGGTGGCGCGGTAACGGGCATGGGCGTGGAGTCCACGAGCTTCCGCGATGGATTGCCGCACGAATCCGTGTTGGAGATGGACATCCTCACCGGTACTGGCGAGATTCTCACGTGCTCGCGCGAGGAGAATGTCGATCTCTTCCGTCTCTTCCCCAACTCCTATGGCTCCTTGGGCTATGCGGTGCGCCTCAAGATTGAGCTGCGCGCAGTGAAGCCTTACGTGGAGCTGAGGGAGGTGCGCTTCCACGACTTTGAGTCCTTGGCACGCACGCTTGACGACGTCTCCCGCACCCACTCCTATGACGGCCTCGATGTCCACGGCCTAGATGGCGTGGTCTTCTCTCCGGAGGAATCCTACCTGGTCATGGCCCGTTTCACGGAGGAGGAGGGCCCAACCTCCGACTACACGAGGGAGGAGATTTTCTACCGCAGCCTCCAGCACGCCCGCGGTATCCGCCGCGACCGCCTCACGGTGCGCGATTACATCTGGCGCTGGGATACTGACTGGTTCTGGTGCTCGCGAGCCTTCGGCGCGCAGAATCCGCGGGTGCGCAAGGTGTGGCCGCGGCAGCTGCGGCGCAGTTCCTTCTACTGGAAGCTCGTGCGCCTGGACCGGAAATACGAGCTGGAGTACAACTTCATCAAGAAGCCGAAGGGCCTGCCGCGGGGTGAACGCGTGGTGCAGGACATCGAGGTCACCCCGGAGAACTTGCCGGAGTTCTTGGACTGGTTCTTTGCGGCCTCCGATATTCAACCGGTGTGGCTGTGCCCGATTCGACTTCGCGAGGGCGTCGAAGACCTCGTCGGCACCGGCTCTCTCGCGGCTGATTCCCCCGCCCCGTGGCCGCTGTATCCTCTGCGCCCAGGCCAGACCTGGGTCAACGTGGGGTTCTGGTCGGGCGTGGAGGGCAATCACGTCGACCCCTCCGCCCCGGGAAACGGCGCCTTCAACCGCGTCATCGAGGCTAAAGTCAGCGAGCTCGGCGGGCATAAGTCGCTGTATTCAGAAGCCTTCTACTCCCCCGAAGAATTTGCCGAGCTCTACGGCGGTGACCTGCCGGAGCGCATTAAAGCGCTCACTGACCCGGACAGCCGCTTCCCCGGCCTCTATGAAAAGACGGTCAACGACGCGTAGCGCGCTGCCTTCCTAGGCAACTGCATCGACGCGATCATAACCGTTGGTGGCCAGGGCCTTCATCACGCGGTCCACGGCGGCTTGGTCGGTGTCGGGGTTGTAGGTTTCCAGGAAGACGATGTGTGCGGTGTCGTTGCCTTCGAAGCGAATGGTCATGAAATCGTGGCCCAGCTCCTGGGTGGCAAGGGCCAGCTCGCGCTGCACCGCCAGCTCGCCGCTGGGCAGGTTCTCCGTGCTGGTGGCGGACTCTGGCTGGGAGAGCATCTCCTGTGCATCGACGGGACCAGTAACGCCAGCCAAGGGCAGAAGTGCGGCGATGGCGGTTGCCACGATGGAAGATACGGACGACATAACAATCTCCTTAACGCTTACTAAGATTTAACCAAGAGCCATACTACTCTTCTTAGCTCCGCGCGCACAATAGGCATGAAAAATCCCCCTGCGCCGCACGAATGCGGTGGACAGGGGGAAGAAATCTACTGAGTAGAGATTTACTTGGTGGTGGCGGTGCCGCCAGCAGCCTCGATCTTCTCAACAGCAGACTTGGAGAACTTGTCAGCGGTGACGTTCAACTTAACGTTGATGTCGCCGTTGCCCAGAACCTTGACCGGCTGGTTCTTGCGAACCAGGCCAGCAGCGACAATGTCCGCTACGGTGACGTCGCCACCCTGAGCGAAAGCCTCTGCGAGGTCAGCAACGTTGACTACCTGGTACTCAACGTGGTTCGGGTTCTTGAAGCCCTTGAGCTTCGGCAGACGCATGTGAATCGGCATCTGGCCACCCTCGAAAGCAGCGGAAACCTGCTTGCGAGCACCGGTGCCCTTGGTACCGCGACCAGCGGTCTTACCCTTGGATGCCTCACCGCGGCCGACGCGGGTTTTGGGCTTATTGGAGCCTGCGGACGGGCGCAGGTCGTGGAGCTTGATGATATCAGCCATGGTTTACTCCCCTGCCACTTCTTCGACGGTGACCAGGTGACGCACCTTGTGAACCATGCCGCGAATAATCGGGGTGTCCTGCTTTACAACAGAGTGTCCGATGCGCTTGAGACCAAGAGCCTCAATGTTGGCGCGGTGGTTCGGCTTGGTGCCCACAAGGCCCTTTACCTGAGTAATCTTCAGAGCCATTGCTTATGCCTCCTGACCTGCGCGCTTGCGCAGCATCTGGGCCGGTGCGACCTCCTCGAGGGACTTGCCGCGGCGTGCAGCAACTTCCTCTGGGCGAACCAGCTGCTTGAGGCCGTCCACGGTAGCGCGGACGACGTTGAGAGCGTTGTCGGAGCCCAGGGACTTCGACAAAATGTCCTGCACACCGGCGCACTCAAGCACCGGACGAGCAGCACCACCGGCGATGACACCGGTACCCGGAGCGGCCGGCTTCATCATGACGATGCCAGCTGCGTCGCGACCCTCAACCGGGTGGGTAATGGTGCCGGCAATCATCGGGACGCGGAAGAAGTTCTTGCGAGCCTCTTCTGCACCCTTCTGGATTGCGGCCGGGACTTCCTTGGCCTTGCCGTAGCCGACGCCAACCATGCCCTGGCCGTCGCCTACGACGACGAGAGCGGTGAAGGACATGTTGCGGCCACCCTTAACGGTCTTGGAGACGCGATTGATGGTCACAACGCGCTCGATGTACTTATCGCGCTCGTTGTCCTGGTGGTTGCGGCGGTCGTTACGACGGCCGTTGTTGCGACCCTTGCGGTCGTTGTTGTTCTCGGCGGAGCGTCCGCCGTCACGCTGTTCACGGTCCGACATTAGGCGTTCCTTCCGTTGATGTTTCCGTATGCCTTAATCATTAGAACTGCAGACCACCTTCACGAGCAGCTTCGGCCAGCGCAGCAACGCGGCCGTGGTACTTGTAGCCTGCACGGTCGAAGACGACCTTCTCGATGCCAGCGGCCTTGGCGCGCTCAGCGATGAGCTGGCCTACCTTGGCAGCCTTGGCCTTCTTATCGCCCTCGAGTGCACGCACGTCGGCTTCCATGGAGGAAGCAGCGGCCAGGGTGTGGCCGGCCAGGTCGTCGATGACCTGAACGTGCATGTGGCGGGAGGAGCGGTGAACGACCAGACGCGGTGCCTCAGGGGTGCCGCGGAGGGTCTTACGGATGCGGAAGTGGCGGCGCGCGCGTGCTTCACGACGACGCGAGGAAATGTCCTTGCCAACCGGGGTGCGCTTTGCGTTTTCAGTGTTAGCCATTGCTTACTTACCCGTCTTTCCGACCTTGCGGCGGATCTGCTCGCCGTCGTAGCGAATACCCTTGCCCTTGTAAGGATCGTCCTTACGCAGGCGGCGGATGTACGCGGCGACCTGTCCAACCAGTTGCTTGTCAATACCAGATACGGAGAGCTTGGTTGCGCCATCCACAGCGAAGGTGATGCCCTCCGGAGCCTTGATGAGGATCGGGTGGGAGTAGCCCAGAGAGAACTCCAGGTCCTTACCCTTCTGCTGGACGCGGTAACCAACACCGAAGATTTCCATCTTCTTGGTGTAGCCCTCGGTCACGCCAACGACGGCGTTGTTGACCAGGGAGCGGGCCAGACCGTGCAGTGCGCGGTTCTTGCGGTCGTCGTCCGGACGGGAGACCTTGATCTCATCGTCCTCGACGGCTGCGGTGATCGGCTCCGGCAGCTCAACCTCGAGGGAGCCCTTGGACCCCTTCACGTTGACAACCTGGCCATTGATGGTGATGTCGACGCCCTTCGGGACGGCGATAGGTGCTAGACCGATACGAGACATGTGTCAATCCTCCCTTACCAGACGTAGGCGAGAACTTCTCCGCCTACACCCTTCTCCTGAGCCTGACGGTCGGTAAGCAGACCCTGAGACGTGGAAATGATGGCCACGCCCAGGCCGCCCAGAACCTGCGGCAGTTCGGTGGACTTTGTGTACACACGCAGACCCGGCTTAGACACGCGACGCAGACCCGAGAGGGAACGCTCACGATTGTTGTACTTAAGCTCGAGGGACAGCTCACGGCCCTCGACGGAGTAGTCAGCGATGTAGCCTTCCTGCTTCAAGATCTCGGCGATGTTCGCCTTGAGCTTGGAGGTCGGCATCGACACGGAATCGTGGTGCGCATTGGATGCATTGCGCACGCGCGACAACATGTCGGCAATAGGATCAGTCATAGTCATATGAGTGACCTGTAACCTTTCTCGTTGCGGTTCCCTTAAAGCTCACCAAAGCGTTTTCCGTGTGATTTCGGGCTACTCACGCTCCCCGCGGTCAATACCGCGAGGCGCTCGCCACCCTTTGATACAGACAACGGTCCGCTGTCTACGGCGAGGGGCCTACAACAAAGTAGATGTGTTCAATTCTTCCGGCTTGGCACATTTGCGCACCTCCAGCGCCATTTTTGCGGCGCGGAGGAGGAAAAATGCAAGTCCGTCGGCTTACTTTACCCGCTGACATGCTGTTTTCCAAAACGCGTTAGCATGGGAAGTCATGAGTGAAGAACAAGACCCCATCCGCACGGCACACCAGTGGCTTGAGGAGGCTGCCGAGCTTGTCGGCGTCTCCCCGGCCGACGCCACCGCCTTGGTTAGAGAACTCCTCGATCTGACTAAGGACGTCGCGCATACCCAATCGCGCCCCGCTGCCCCACTGACGGCGTACCTGGTCGGTTTGGCCTCGAAGGACGTCGACGAGGCCCGCGCCCACATCGCCACACTCAAGGAGGCCCTCAACCGATGAGCGGGCGCGTCAACGCCACCTTCGCCGTGGCCAAGGTCCGCCTCGATGAGCACGGAGAGGTCATCCAAGTCGATACCCGCGGCGATACCGTCGCCGGCGAGGAGCCTTTGGAGATCCGCGTGGGCGGACAAACGCTGACCACCACGATGCGCACGCCTGGCCACGATGTCGAGCTGGCCCACGGTTTTCTTCATTCCGAGGGCCACATCGAGAAGGCCAGCGATGTCGCCGAGGCGCGCTACTGCGCCGGTGCCTCAGTGGACGGGCGCAACCCCTATAACCTGCTCGACGTTGAGCTAGCCAATCCCCACGCGATCAGCCTCGCCGATCTCCGCCTGACGACAACCACGTCTGCGTGCGGAGTATGCGGCACCTCCTCTATCGAGGCGCTAATGAAGCAGTCGCGATACCCAATCCCACAGGTGCCGGTGGATCCGGGGGTCGTCGCCAAGCTGCCCGGCGCCTTGAAAGCGGAGCAGAAGCAGTTCCGCAAAACCGGCGGCATCCACGCCGCGGGCGCCTTCACGCTCGAGGGAGAACCCGTCGTTGTACGCGAGGACGTCGGCAGGCACAACGCCGCCGACAAGGTTATCGGGCACCTACTGATGGAAGGAAGGCTCCCCGCCAGCAACCTCATCCTGGTGATGAGCTCGCGCGCCAGCTTCGAGCTGGTCAACAAGGCTGCTATGGCCGGCTTCGGCATGCTCGTTGCGGTCTCCGCTGCCTCCTCGCTGGCGGTTGAGACCGCCCGCGAAACCGGCATGGCGCTCGTGGGCTTTGCCCGCGGCGACCGCTTCAACCTTTATTCCGGAAGCTTGGTCACACGATAGCTTCGCGTACTGCGCGGATCGTAGCGACGCTGGATATGGGATTCGTAGTACTAGCGATCGATTACCGCGATGAATAGCGCTACGAAACCGTCGGATCCATCGCTACAATTGCGCCTTTCCAAACCTCAAGCACTTCAACTGGCTCCGCGTTCTCAGTTTCCCTAACTACGGGAAACATCATACTCACAGCTCTACCGCGCAATCCTTCAGGAGATACTTCGCTTACAACACGACCTCGACTGCGTGAATCCCAGACCTAACTTTCGTTAGGTGGCGAAAGAGTACGACCGGGGACTAACTGTCCTTGATACTTTCTCTGGACCCAAGGGGTCGGCTTCTCGACCTCCCCATAAGCATCGATTAGCTCAAGAATGGACGCTACCGCTCCTGTCGCTAGCTTTCGCACAGGCCAAGAATAGGTCGTCAAACCCATAATATCGAAGCCTGGCAACGCCCCATCACAGCCAGTGACGCTCACATGACTGGGAACAGATATTCCTTCATCCTGGCAAACACGCAAGTAATGTAGCTGGCGCAAATCTGTCGGACACATGACAGCCGTGATGGCTCCACTCTTAATGAGAGGTACCACATACGCTTCCCCGCTATCGAACTTCACGTCAACAATAAAGGGCTCCAATCCTTGCTTACGAATTTCCGCGATTGTTGCCTGAGCTCGGGTGTACTCAGGAAACGAAACTTCAGGACACGTGCGCACAACCGCAATCTTCGTGTGGCCAGCTTTAACAACAGCTTCTGCTAAAGCCTTGCCTGCGTGTTCTGCATCGAAAGACACAGCGGGAATTAGCGCATCGGGTTCCGGTCGCCCTGCTCGGATGATTGGTACGCGTTCTGAGAACGGCAGCAAGAGCTCACTCGCTAAATCTCCGGTTGAGACAATTAGTCCCGCTACCCCCAAGCCAAGGAGATGAGACAAGCTGTCTAGCTGACGGTCATCACACTTGCCTGGCGCTACCGACATAGTAACTAAATCATATCCTTGACGATGAGCCGCAACCTGCAGCTCCTGAAGAAGTAAACCGTATGCAGGATTAGCAGGGTCCCGGACCAATGCACCAAGTGTTCGCCCGCTAAGAGCCGATAGTTTTCGAGCTATTACATTCGGAACGTAGCCAAGTTCATGCGCAGCTTCGAGGATCCTCCGTCTGTTTTCATCAGACACTTTCTTCTGTCCCCGAAAAACTCGTGAGACTGAGCTGCGAGAGACGCCTGCTCGCGCAGCGATGTCACCCAGCGTCGGCTGTCGACCCTCTGCTCCATTAGAAATACAGTCACCCATGGAGAGCCCTTCCTTCGCAGCATAAGACAGAACTAGAAGAGTGCTGCGTTATGTCGCCCTTCTTGAACGGTACCCACCGTTGCCCTTTACCGCTCTACTTTCACCATTTGCGCAGCCATTCATCGAAACTGGTTATTTGCCACGTCAACTAAGTATATCTCGATCAGACACCCCCGCTTGAGGGGAATTTGGAGATACTCCGACGCTACTGACCCAAAAGTGAGAAAAGCCATTTTACCCAAGTGGGGAAACTTCCCCCCTCCGCCAAGGGAAACTTAGCCTCATTACAGAGCATTGGGTAAACAAAATCCTGCCAGTTAACCACCATGCAATCTTGTTCACCTAACCCTCAATCACCAAAAGAGGTAAACGCCCAGTTCAGGAGGCTGCACAGATTTGAAATAGCGAAGCAAAGTGCTCCCACCTGCAAAAATGTCGCCCCAAACAAGACGTGAGGCGCTTCGTTTATTGTTTACGCACCCGAGTAATCCCGTTTACTTGTAGCTGGGACAGTGTTTTCGCTTCCAGAGGGCGGCGACCTACGACCTTTCGCCATGTCGCCGCATTCGGCAGATCAAAGCAATAACGCTCGTTCACTTTTAGTTCAGAAAGCTATCTCAATGTCCGACATAGTTTTTGACGCAGCTACGCTGCTCTACCCCGGCAATGAAACGCCCACCATCAATAACCTCGACCTCACAGTCCATGACGGTGAGTTTCTAGCGGTCGTCGGACCATCCGGCTCCGGCAAGTCCACGACGCTTCGAATGGTTGCAGGTCTCGAAGCTGTCACAGGTGGGGAAATCTTCATTGGCAATCAGCGTGCCTCACAGCTCCCGCCTTCTAAGCGCGATGTCGCTATGGTCTTCCAGTCTTACGCCCTTTATCCGCATATGACGGTCGGTGAGAATATGGAGTTTGCACTTAAGATGCAGAAGGTTGACAAAGCGAGCCGTGCTGAACGCGTCTCTGAAGCAGCAAAGCTACTTGAACTCGAGCCTTACCTCGACCGCCTACCGAAAGCATTGTCTGGTGGCCAACGCCAACGCGTTGCCATGGGGCGTGCCATTGTCCGTAATCCGCAGGTGTTCCTGATGGACGAGCCGCTGTCCAACCTCGATGCCAAATTGCGAGTAAGTACTCGATCGCAAATTAGCCGTCTGCAGCGAAAGCTCGAGACGACGATGCTCTACGTCACCCACGACCAGACTGAAGCCATGACCATGGCTGATCGAATCGCGGTTCTGGAGGGAGGAAACATGCAGCAAGTCGGAACTCCAGAGGATTTATACTTACGCCCCGCAAACGTTTTTGTGGCTACATTCATCGGGTCACCATCGATGAACCTCGTTTCTGCAGTCAAAGACGGTTCAGAGCTGAAAGCCAATGGGTTCAATCTTCCTGTACCCGAACTTCAAGATCAACCAAACAGCCGAGACGTCATCATTGGTATTCGCCCTGAGGACTTCGAGTTATGTGGATCAACAGAGGCCGATATTTTGGGCACTGTTGAGTATGTCGAGAACTTTGGTTCCGACAAATATGTCCATATCGTTCCGCAAAGTTCACCAGTCGCTGCTCCCCCGAAAGCCTCTGACACCAGCGATGAGGAAACCACAGCAACTCTTCTCGTTCGCGTTGCAAACACCGAGGTGCTGGACGAAGGCGCACCCATTTCGGTACGCATCAAGCGCGACAAGCTCCATCTTTTTTGCAGCCATACAAAGGAGCGGATCAACTAATGAGCATCACCGCAAACTCTGCTACCTCAGCTCGCCGTACGGCAGAAACCGTCAAAGAGGACACACAGCAGCGCCGCGGGGCAGGGATCGACTGGCTTTCCTGGGCAATGTTGTTTCCAACCCTTGTCCTTTTTCTAATCTTTGAGTTTTATCCATTCTTCCGCGCCCTGTATTTGTCTTTCGCTTCAACCGACCTTTTTGGACGACCTAAAGGGTTCGCGGGTTTCGAGAATTACGTCGCCATGTTCACAGATCCAGCCTTCGGTGCCACTTTGGTGCGAACTCTGGTGTTTACGGTAACCACCGTAGTTCTCAAGCTCGCTATCGGTTTGGCCATCGCGCTTCCCTTGAGCTACCGACTAAAGGGCACTTTTTGGATGCGTTCTTTAGTGCTAGTGCCTATGGCTGTATCCACGGCGATCGGCACTCTCGTTTTCCGAAATATGTTTGCCCCCCGTCATCGGATTCTTTGATCAATTAGCGACGATGCTCGGGTTTGGGACCGTAGGGTGGCTAACCAGTCCTCGAGTCGCACTACTTTCCACAATCACAGTAGACCTGTGGATCGGTATTTCTTTTGTCATTTTGCTGCTGATGGTCGCTATCGACGGGATCTCGGATGACGTCGTAGAAGCTGCGAATCTCGACGGCGCCACCGGCATCAGGTACGTGCGCTACATCATCATTCCAGGAATTGCTCCAATGCTCCTATTCCTGGCTGTGACTCAGTCCATGGCTGCAATGAAGGAATTCACAATCTTCAACGTTCTTACTGACGGCGGCCCAGCATCATCCACTAGGACCCTCGTACTTGACATCTATGACTTGGCGTTTGGTGGCGGTACAGCAGACTTTGCTGCAGCTTCAGCCCGCGGCATGGTGCTTTTCGCCATCATCCTCGTTCTCACGCTCATCCAATTTCGTCTAAGCCGGAAACAGTCTTAAGAATTATCTGAAAGGAGGAGCATGATGTCTCGCACCTCAGACACCCCGAACAAAAGAGTGAATCGGGTCCGCCGACAAAAGCGCTCCCAAACTACCCAAACGACTCCTAATCCCAGTTCTCAGCTGCGCTCACCGTTGATGACGGCACTCATATGGGTCTGGCTACTTATTGCATGCATCTTTATCATATTTCCTGTCGTCTACGCGTTCGTCGGGTCTGTACGTTCCACAGCAGATATTCAAGCCGGCATCCAAACGCTGTTCTTCGGTGATTTCGTCGGTTCAAACTATCCACGAGCATGGGAGCAGTCCCAAGTTGGTCAACAGCTTGTGAACTCACTGATTGTCACGGTTTGCCAAACCGGAGGCCAATTTATTACATCGGTTCTTGCGGCCTTCGCCTTGGCTTTCGGCCGTATTCCCATGCCTGGAAAGATCCTCGGTTTCTTTCTCATCCCAATGATGATTCCTTCCGAGGTCTCGGTGATTGGTAACTATCTCACTGTGAGTGAGATGGGCCTTTACGACACAGTCATCGCAATCTTCCTTCCCTATGTCGCATCATCCTTCACAATCTTCTTGTTCTATCAAGCTTTCAAGCAGTTTCCCAAGGAGATCTATGAAGCAACGAAACTCGAAGGCGTCAGCAGGATTCGGTTCCTCTTTACTTTCCTTCTTCCTTTGAATCGTTCGGTATGCATGACTGCACTAGTCACCGGTGCAATTGCCGCTTGGAATGGCTACATGTGGCCACTGCTAATTACCCAATCTCCCTCTGTACGCACCATTCAGCCGGGTATCAAAGCCTTGGCGGATGAAACTGCCGTCGACACTGGCCTTGTGCTCGCTGGCCTTCTAATTGCCGCTCTGCCCACAATAATCCTCGTGATATTCGGCCAAAAATACCTGAGCCGCGGCCTCACCGAAGGAGCTGTCAAGTAATGCCTTTTTCTTCCCGCGCGAAGCTCTTGTCTGTAGTCACTGCCGTGGCTATCCCTGCTTTTGGAGTTACCGCCTGCGGCTCATCCTCTGACTCGGTGCCAAGAAATGAAGCCGGTGAAATTGTGGTGGACTTCTGGCATTCCTCTTCAGGTGCCTCTGGCGACACGCTCCAAGCTATTGTTGACCAATTCAATTCGGAGCATGAAGGCGAGTACGAAATTCATGCTTCTTATCAGGGAGCATATGAAGACTCAATTTCCAAGTTCATCGCCTCGGTCCAAACTGGCCATTTACCAGCACTCATGCAAGCTAGCGACATTCAAAGTCGCTTCATGATGGACTCAGGGCTCGCTATCCCGGCTGAAGACTTGGCAAAGGAAAATGGCGACTATGACTTCAACGATCTTGTTCCCATCGTCGCCAACTACTACACGATGGGAGACAAGATTTACTCGATGCCAGCGATGGTGTCGCAACCGGTCTTGTATGTCAATGACGAAGCCTTCGCAGACGCTGGTATCAATCCATCGTCATTGAGCACCACCGAGGGGCTCATGGAAGCTGTAGAAAAGCTGCACGGCAAGACTGGCAAGGCTGGATTAACTTTCCACCACTCAGGCTGGTATGTCGAAGAGATGGCAGCCATGTTGGGCAACGAGTTTTGTACACCAGAGAATGGCACTACGTCTGAAAAGGCTTCAACGTTCAGAATTGACGACCCTCAGCTTGTCGATATGTGGACGACCATCAGTGAGCTCTACAAGGAGGGTGCAATCCATGATGCGGGCAGTGATGGGTCTGCAGCCACGGGCGCATTTCTTAGCCAAAATGCTGCTATCCAGATGAACTCCTCTGGCGGTTACGGAAACGTCGCTGAGGCAAACCTCGATTGGGACTGGTCCATTCACGCCTTACCACGAGATACTGACGCCGCTGGCGCAGCTCCTGGAGGAAACTCTCTGTGGGTAATCGAAGAAGGTACTTCAAAAGAGGAACAAACCGCTGCTTGGGAATTTATGAAGTTTGTCGGTTCGGATGAAATTCAAAAGAAAATTTTTGACGAAACCGGTTACCTACCGACTACAACTGCAGCCATGGATTCTCTGACAGATCTAAGCCCCCAGCAAAAGTCGCTGTTAGAGCAGTATGCTTCTACGCCAGTCAACACTGTTACCGCTGGATGCCATACCGGCGCCTTGAATGACGCTCGTAAGTCCTATAGCCAAGCCATGTCAGCCATCGCCAATGGCAAAGACCCAAGGGCAGAATTCGAAACTGCTCAAGAAACGGCGGACTCTGCCATTGCCTCCTATAACAAACGAGCAAGTAAGTAGGTACTAGTTCAATGACCAAGATTGCCAATCCCCATACTTGGGAAAAGTTCACCGAGCGCGGCGATGTTCGTCGCCATCCAGGCTCTACTTTTGTTGCACATGTTCCTGAAGGCTCTGAGTTCCAACAAGTTGAAATTAGAATTCAAGACGACATTAAGTCTAGAGGTTGGGAAACCGATTACGGCTTCACCGTTCCTTCCAGCTTCCACATGACCCTCCTCAATGGCCTCAAGCATCGATCTCTACTCGGTCAGAAAGAAGCTTGGCCAGCTTGGCTCAACGAAACCGATGATTTTCCTGATTCGGTTGTCCGGATGCGTCAACGCCTCGTTGAAGCCAACATTGAAGGGCCCAAGGCACTTGCGGTGCGCGCTGTAGAGATGTACCCACTCGACGAACACCTGACCGTCAAATTGAAGCCGGCCGATGAGTCAGTTCGTCAGGAGATCGAACGGTTTCGTTGTGATATTGGAGAGGCGCTCGAGATTCCCGTGACAAGCCTTGAGCACTACCAGCTACACTCCACATTGGGTTACCGCCTTACCCAGGCAGAAGGAAACCTGGAGGAACTCTCCGAGGCCGAGGAGCTTTATAATTCCTGGTTACAGGAGATGGGCGTTATCAACCTCGAACCTGCTTTTTTCTCCTTGTTTAACGACATGCAGAGCTTCCCGCCTTTGCTCTACTTCGATCCGAGAGAGCGATAGACAATAGAGAATGCCCTGGCCTCACATTCTGGTGTGGCCAGGGCAATCTTTTTCAGCTGGGTCACGCTAGGTCAATACGTCAGCTAGAACAGTACGCGCGGGCCCCACTCCCTCCCAGAGCTGTCCTTGCCAGCCAAACGCTTGGGCGCCTTCGATGTTTACTGGGCGATCGTCAAAGAACACAACGTCTTCACGCTTGTGAGGGCCAAAGGATGTCTCAATTTCCCTTTCGGCTATACGAAAAATCTCTTGGCTCGGTTTAGCAACCCCCACCTCAGAAGAAAACACTTGTACTGCAATCTCTTGCGCCCACGGAGAAGTTTTTACCGCCCGCGCCATCGAATGCGGTGCATTGCTCAAGAGTGCAACGGGCACCTCAGCGGCATGAAGCTCCGCAAGGAAGTCCGCAGTCTCGGAGGTAGTTGCAGAGTTCCGCTCACCGTCGAGGGCACCCAATGCTGCGGAATCAACATGCTCGATTTCAGTAGGTGCAAGTCCCGCATCGAGAAGAACCTTCGGCCAATACTCCTCGTCTGACATCCCCAAGTCGTAAGCATCGCGATGGGCCCAATACGCGTTCATCAACGCCTCTGTATCCACTGGCAATCCGCACTCGGTAATGAAGTTAACCAGGCGCGGAACCCTATCTCCCTCCGGCACCAACACCTTGCCAATATCAAACACAACGATTGTCATAGCCTCTCCTCATACCAAAAGAAATCTCTAACTCTCTTCGCACAATTCAGTACGTACGAATCACAGTGTAGCGCCCGAATTTTCTGGCTGACCTGGCGTAATGGATATTTTGGGCGCAACAGAAAAGATTCATCTTTAGGCCATCTTGGCTGTTTACTTGTCGTTAATCTGCGCTAGATGGACTCAGCGTTGCTCTTAAGAAGGGAGAGATCTTGCCCGCTTTTCCACACCACGAATAGCGGCACTGTCAGTCTTCGTAGCCACGAGACTCGGCGCCTTAACCGATGTCTTTGTCCGCGGAGGGATTCTTGAAGAAGTACGGAAGAATGACTGGACGAACCATCGGCCAACCGGACCATTGCACGGACCACGAACTGCGTGGTTCTTAGAGCCCCAACAGTTCCGAAAGCTACTCCACGGCCGATTCGCCCGAGGCGGTGAGAAGACTAGTCGCGGTACGCCTCCGGGCCAGAGTTAAGCCAGGCGTACACGCCGCCAATAAGGAAGCCGCCGCCGATGAGGTTTCCCACCCACACGATGGACCAGTTGGCCAACACCGCGCCGAGGGTAAAGCCTTCCGGCAGCGGGCTGGCGCAGAAGAAGGTCAGGGTCATCAGGCAGAAGTTGGCAATAACGTGCTCCAGGCCTAGGCCCACGAAGCAGGTGATGATCGGCACGATGACGAAGAACTTGGACACCACGTCCTTAGCAAAGACCGCGCCGACGATAGCCATGTTGACCACGAAGTTGGCCAGCATGGCCTCCACCAGCAGTCCGCCTGGGCCCTTGGTCAGCTTGCCCATCGAGAGGTTGGCAATGAGATGGTTGGGGTCGATTCCGCCCAGCTTGGCCGACATTCCCATGGCTGCGGCAAAGAGGGCGGCACCGACTAGGTTAAACAGCGTCGTGACCACCAGCAGCCACAGGCCCTTGCCCCAGCCCACCTGTTTAGTTACGGCGCCATAGACCATGTACATCATGTTGCCGGTGGCCAGCTCCGCGCCGAGAAGGACGATGGCAAACAGGCCCAAGCCGAACAGGCAGGCAAACACCAGCGAGCCCATGCCTTCCACATGCTTCTCGACGCCCATCCCCATCACCGCAGCAAACGCCGTACCGATGGCGAGGTACACACCCGCCAGGGTGGAGCGCACGGCAAACCGGCCAAAGGACTCGTCGAGCAACGCAACCTTTTTCTTTACCGCGGCTGCCGAAGCATCATTCAGGGACATTTCTTACCTCACTGGGGGACGCAGACTTCTCAGACGCTCGTAGTGTACTCCCCCGCGCTCAGGGTGACGAAACTCACCAGTGGCGCAGACACAAAAATTCCCCCGGAGCTCCTTCACGGAGTGCCGGGGGAATGATTCAAGCGCTACTTTACTTGAACGGGAAGCCGAGCTCGCGCAGGAGCTTGCGGCCCTCCTCGTCGTTGGTAGCGGTGGTCACGACGGTGATGTCCATACCGCGCGGGCGGTCCACCTTGTCGATGTCGATCTCGTAGAACATGGTCTGCTCGGTGAGACCGAAGGTGTAGTTGCCGTGGCCGTCGAACTGCTGGTCGGAGAGACCGCGGAAGTCACGAATACGCGGCAGCGCGATGGTCAGCAGGCGGTCCAGGAACTCCCACATGCGGTCGCCGCGCAGGGTAACGCGTGCGCCGATGGGCATGCCCTCACGGAGCTTGAAGTTAGCGATGGACTTCTTAGCGCGACGCACCTGCGGCTTCTGGCCGGTGATAGCGGTAAGGTCCTCGAGAGCGCCGTTGATC
Organism: Corynebacterium sp. HMSC065D07; assembly: GCF_001810695.1. NCBI lineage: Bacteria > Bacillati > Actinomycetota > Actinomycetes > Mycobacteriales > Corynebacteriaceae > Corynebacterium > Corynebacterium sp. HMSC065D07. The sequence continues at coordinate 16,698 of NZ_KV802471.1, read as the reverse complement.
ATCTTGGAGTCGCGGGCAGCGTCGCCCACGCCCATGTTGACAACGACCTTGGTGACGCCCGGAATCTGCATCACGTTGTCGTACTTGAACTCGTCGTTCAGAGTCTTCTTGATTTCCTCGCGGTAGCGGGTCTTCAGACGCGGAGTGTAGTTCTCGCTCATGTTAGATGTCCTTCCCGTTGCTACGTGCGATGCGGACCTTCTTGCCGTTTTCGTCGAAACGGTAGCCCACGCGGGTCGGGTTGCCCTCGGAGTCAACGATCGCAACGTTGGACACGTGGATCGGAGCTTCCTGGGTAACGATTCCGCCGGACTCGGCGCCACGCTCGGTAGCGGAGTTAGCAACGTGCTTCTTGACGCGGTTGACGCCCTCAACGAGGACCTTGTCGCGCTTCGGGTATGCCTCGATGACCTTGCCCTTCGCGCCCTTGTCCGGGCCCGAAATGACGATCACCATATCGCCCTTATGAATCTTCATAAGATTAGATCACCTCCGGTGCGAGAGAAACGATCTTCATGAAGCGCTTATCACGAAGTTCGCGAGCAACCGGGCCGAAGATGCGGGTACCGCGCGGCTCATTGTCGCCCTTGAGAATAACTGCGGCGTTTTCATCGAATGCGATGTAGGAGCCGTCCGGGCGACGGGTCTCCTTCTTGGCACGGACGATGACGGCCTTGACGACATCGCCTTCCTTCACGTTGCCACCCGGGGTGGCTTCCTTGACAGTGGCAACGACAACGTCACCAATGCCAGCGAAACGTCGAACGGAGCCGCCGAGAACGCGGATGACGAGGAGCTCTCGTGCACCGGAGTTGTCGGCGACGCGCAGACGCGATTCTTGCTGAATCACTATGGGTCTCCTGACCTGGATTAACGTGCGTCAAGATTTCCGTCCTTGACACACCTGGTCTACTTGCTTGCGTGGCATAGGCTGTGCGACGAACTCGCTGTTCACAGCGGTCGAAGGGTCTCGGTGTGGCGATTCGGAAACGCATCGCGCTGCACCGACCGACCATATGCAACCCATACATTCAAGCATGTCCCCCACTGTTTCCCCAAATCGCGCACCCCACTGTTTCCCCGCCCCCACAGAACTTCCCATCCTCCCAAACCCAAATGTGCAGACCCGGAAGTGCAGAGGCGCTGGTGGACGTCGTCAAGCGCACGCGCAGTGCTTGGCGACGACCGTGCTGTACTTCCAGGTCTGCACTTATGGAATCGGCGGACGGAAGCTCTAGGCCTTCTCCGCTGAAGCGGCGGTGGCTGCAGCAGCGGGTTCCGGCTTGGGGTCGACGGTGAGCAGCGCATCGCCGAAGGTGATTTCCGCACCGGTGGTATAGGCCGGGAGGACCGGGCCCGTCTTCTTCGAGTTGGATACCACCACAGGTGTTGTCACCGGGTAATCCGCCGCCTTGATGGCGGCGATATCGAACTCGCAGAGGAGGTCGCCGGCCTTGACCTCGTCGCCCTTGGAGACGTGCGAGGTAAAGTGCTCACCCTTCAGGTTCACGGTGTCGAAACCGACGTGCATGAGGATGTCCACGTTGTTGCCGTCGGCATCCTTTCCGCGCACGGCATAGGCGTGCTTGGAGGGGAAGGTGACGGTGATCTTGCCATCAATCGGGGAGACGAGGCGCCCCTCGCTCGGCTCGATGGCCGCGCCCGCGCCCAGCTTGCCGGCGGCAAACATCGGGTCGGAGACCGATTCCAACGCGATGGCCTTTCCGGCCAGCGGGGAGGCCACGCGGTAGGCATTCGGATCAGCGGTGGCGGCAGGAACCGCACCGCCTACGTCGGCGTTGGCGGTACCGACCTCATCGGGATCGATGGAGCCGTTCTTGGAGATGAGGTAGCGGCCATATACAAAGGCCACGCCGAAGGAGAGGATGAGGGAGACGAAGGCGCAGATGAAGAACTGCGTGTAATCCTCCGGGCGCATTGAGACGAATCCGATGAAGCCGGCGGCGCCGAGGGCGGTAGCTTTGACGTCGAGAAGCGCGATGAGCGTCGAGGCCACTGCGGACGCGCCCATGCCGATGTAGAACGGCCAGCGCAGGCGGAGGTTCACACCGAAGATAGCGGGCTCGGTAATGCCGAAGAGCGCGGAAACACCCGAGGCGCCCGACAGGCCCTTGAGCTTCTCCGACTTGGTCAGGAAGTAGACCGCCAAGGCCACACCACCCTGGGCAATGTTGGCCATGGAGGCCACCGCGAAGATGAAGGAACCGCCCTCGTTCCACAGCATCGTCTCAATCGGCGGGAAGGACTGGTGCAGGCCGGTAATGACGATCGGTGAGTAGAACAAACCGAAGATGAAGCCGCCCACTGGGCCGGCGAAGGTGTAAAGGTCGTTGAGCCCAGCGCCAAGCATGTCGCCCGCCGTGCGCAGAATAGGACCAACCGCGATGAAGGTGATAAAGCCCGTCACCAGCAACGTGAGCAACGGGGTGAGCATGAAATCCACGGTGCCCTTGAGGTGCTTGTGCAGGAATTTCTCAATCGTGGCCAGAATCCACGCGATGACCAAGATCGGCAGGATGGAACCCTGGTAACCCGCCTGGGCCACATCGAGGCCGAAGATATTCCAGTAGGACATCTCCCCCGCCTCGATGGTCGCGGCCACCTGATACCCGTTCACCAGGTCCGGCATCACCATGGCCATGGCCATGCCCGCGCCGAGGAACTCGTTGCCGCCGAAGCGCTTGGTGGCGGTGAAGCCCACCAGGATGGGCAGGAAGGCGAACGGCGCGGAAGCCAGGAGGTTGATGAGCCCGGCGACATCCGCCATGGCTGGGAACATCTCGATGACGGATTGCTCGCCGAACAGCCCGTTGGCGGTCAGCACATTGTTGAGCGCCATGAGCAGACCGCCGCCAACCAGAATCGGGATGAGCGGCACGAAGATATCCGCGAGGACCTTCACCGCCCGGGAGAACCAATTGCCGGAGTCGGCGGCGATGTCCTTGAGCTTGTCAGTAGAAACCGCGATATCCTTCGAGGTCATCGCGTTGATCTGGTCGAAGACGATGTTGACATCGCCCGGGCCGACGATGACCTGGAACATGCCCCCGGCCTCAAAGATGCCCTTGAGGTCCGGATCGTTTTCCAGTGCGGCCGTATCGACTTTTTTGCTGTCTTTCAGCACCATGCGCAGGCGGGTGGCGCAGTGCGCGAGCGCCACAATGTTGTCTTCGCCGCCGATTGCTTTGAGTGTTCGCGCCGCGACCTGTTTGTGATCCATACCGGCGTGCCTCCTCGGAGAGTGAGATGAATTAAATAGCTTCACCTCCCATTAGACACGTTACCCAACATAAAACCAATCATTCGGGCCCAAATATAGGAAAATTCACACCCTACCGGGCTTCCCAGCCGCGCCAGCGAGCGTCACCGGCACCAAAGACTGCCGACGCCCCCGCAATCCGCCCATCACCTGCAAAGACCTCCACCGCGCAGCCATCAGCGACAAGCTCCAGTGTTCCTGCTGGACACGGCACGACGCGTTCATCTTCGCCAGACGTGAGCCGCAGCTCTCCCCCGCCGTAAGCTACGAGGAAGGCGGTGGCATCGGAGGCGTCGACAAGCGCATAAGTGCCCTCCCCAGCCTGCAGCGTGGCCACCGAACCGAACCCCTCTCGCGCCGGCCCCGTCGGCGCAGACCCTAGCGACCACAGCGGTGCCTGGCGCAACCAGCCATCCTCCAGCCAGACGCGCCGCGGAAGCGTCAGCGTATGCACCCAGCCCTGGGCGACAGTCGGGGTGTCATCCTGCGCGGGCAGCCCCATCCACCCCAGCATGATGGCCTCGCCATCCTTCTCCACCAGCTGCGGCGCATAGAACTGGTGGCCATAGTCCACCTCGCTGAAACCGCGCTCCACGTGGAAAACCGTGCTCTCAAGCCGGCCCACGAGGTAGCCGCACTGGTCGGAGGAGGCGTAGTGCGTGGCGTTACCGCGCACGGGATCTAAACCTTGTGGGCAGATGACCAGGACGTCCTTGTCCTCCCCCGTGGCACGGTCCCGCAGCGTGAGCAAATTCGGGCATTCCCACATGTAGCCGCCCGGCACCAGGTCGGGGCTCAGGCCCGGCTCAGCGCCTGAGGTGTCAAAGGTGAGCGCACCCTTAAAAGACCACTGCGCCAAGTCCGTGGAGCGATAGAGCACCACGTGCCCGGTTTCATCCTCCGCCTGGGCGCCGAGCACCATGCGCCAGCCGTCCTTGTCGCGGGTGATCTGGGGATCGCGGTAATGCCCGGTGAAACCTGCGGCGGGCCCGTCGATGAGCGGGTTCGCGGCGTCGTGCTCATAGAAGCCGCCTTCTGGACCGCCGGCATCAACCGCGCGGACACGGTTCTGCGAGGGAATCCGCACGCCATCGCGCTTGAGGTTGCCGGTATAAAACAGCCAGACATCCTCGCCGTCGACCACCGCGCCACCGGAATAGCAACCGTGGGCGTCGTGCTCACGGATGGGATAGAGCGCGTCCGGGAAGTGCCGCCAGGGCTGTGGTTCGCTTAAGCAAGTCACGGCGTGCCCCCAGCCCGTCTGCTTCGGCGCGTGTGGGAAGCAGGGGTCGTGCTGATAGTAAACGTGCAGGTTATCGCCATCAAGGAAGACCCCGTTTGGATCGTTAAGGCGACCAGACGGCGGGGAGAGATGGAAGTGCGGACGGTAGTTCATGCTCCCGATAGTATGGGCTCTATGGACATTATGGTGTGTGGCGAAGGCCTCGTTGACCTCGTTCCGCGCGGACGCGGGGGGGCTGGCAGATCTCACCCCGGCGTTGGGCGGCGGCCCCTTCAATGTGTCGGTCGCGGCGGGGCGTTTGGGCGCAAGCGTGGGTTTTCAATCGCGGCTTTCGCGGGATGCATTCGGGCAGGCGCTCATGGAGCGCCTACATAGAGAAGGAGTGGATACCTCGCTCGTGCAGCGCGGTGACGAGCCCACCACGCTGGCAGTCTGCAACATCGGGGAGGACGGCTCGGCCACCTACTCCTTCTATACGGAGGGCACGGCGGACCGGCTGGTGGAGCCAGTGCTTGCTGACGTCCCCTGGGCCTGCTTCGGCACCGTCTCCCTCGCCCTGGAGCCGGGCGCATCCCGCTATGCCGCGCTACTTCAGGCGCTTGCGGCGCAGGGCACAAAGGTGGCGCTGGATCCGAACATCCGCCCCTTCTTTGCCACCCCGGCGCACCGCGAGTTTTTGTTGTCCTTGCTGCCGCACGTCACGCTGTTGAAGCTGAGCGAGGAGGAAGTTGAATTCCTCGGTGAGGACGCGCTTTCGCAGGTGCCCGTGGTCGTGACCACGCGTGGCGCCGAAGGTCTGAGCGTGCGCACGGACTCGGTGTCGCTGCAGGTCCCGCCGGTTACGGTGGAGGTGGCGGACACCATCGGCGCGGGCGACACGGTGATGGCCGCGCTCTTAAGACAGTTGGTGGAGCGGGACATTAGCGCTTTGAGCGTCGAGGAGTGGCAGGAGATCCTGCACTTTGCGGCGACGGCCGCAGCCATTACTGTTTCCCGCACGGGCGCGCAGCCGCCCACGCTTTCTGAGGTGGAGGAACTACTATGAGCTATCCCCTGCGCACGACCGGGCTCCACGGCCTGCTCTTCCTCGTGGTGACGGTGTCCTTCATTTTGCCCGTCGTCTTCGGCACGGGCGCGCTTCTGCCGGTGCCAGCTGCGGTGGTGCTGTCGGTGCTGTTGGGAGGCGCCGCGCTTGTCGACGCCTCCTACCACGCCTTCTCCCCCGCCCAGCGCCCCACCCGGGGGCTGCGCGCTATCTCCGCGCTGGGCGCGGTTGCGCTCATCGCGGGCTGGCTGGTGTGGCTCAAGGTCTTTCGCACCGTCGACCTGGCCAGCGCCGCGCCCTACCGTATCGGCACGTTTCTTCTCGCGGTGGGCTCGGTGCTCAGCGTCTTTAGCATCGCTATCGCGCTCACACACCGGCGGGTGCGCTAAAGAATATCTGCCGGTATGTAGGGCATGCGCAGCGTGCCCATCGGGACACTCACATCGCTTTGCCAGAATCCGCTCGTGGCATCGATCGGCAAGGTGGCCTTCATTCCTTCGTAGCCGTCCCACAAATCCCCATTGCCGACTATTCCGATGCATTCCTGGTTTGCACGAACCTCCACCTCACCCGGCCTGCCGCTCTTGGTACCGCTCAACGTGGTGGGCGCGTCCAAGGCCAGGACCCACACCTCTTCCGAGGCATATTCGGGCAAGACGATGCCGGGCTCTCCACCGTCAAGGTCGCCTGCTTTTGCCTTGTGTACGGTACCCGACACAGTGGAGGGAACATCGGCAGGATTGCCCTCGCTGCGGACGCGGTCCTTCCGGTACACGCACTTCTCAATGCCGCTGGCGGCGGAGGTGCCCGCGCCGTCTTTAGCTACATCTTGTGCGTTGGACGTCTTCGCGCCCTCAGCCGCACCAGAATCATCGGCGCCAGGTGTATAGCCGGCTGGCAGCGTCGGGTTGGGTCCGGCCGCTTCGATGCTCGGTTGTGGCTCCGCGTCCGAATCCGGCTCCGCCTGCGTAGTTGAAACGTCGCCAGTGGATTCCACCGCCGGAGCATCGGCAGCAACGGGAGCAGGCTCCTCCGCGGCGCAACCGACGAGGGCTGCAACAGAGAAAGCGCAGACAAGGGTAAGCAGAGAGCGAGAGAACGCGGACATAGAGAGTTTGGCCTTTCAAGAGATGAACGGCCTTACCCTAACACGTTCCCGCAGCTTAATCCCTATAACTGGAGACCGCTCCCCTGGCAGGCTGTTGTCTCTGGCGTGCCGGATGCGGGGGCGAAAGGCGCATAGAAAATGGCCCCCACGTAAACCGTGGGGGCCATTGATATCGAGGAGGGCTAGATTCTACTTAGCCTTCTCGACGATCTCGACGAGACGGAAGTGCTTGTCCTTGGACAGCGGGCGAGTCTCGGCGATGAGAACGCGGTCGCCGATGCCGGCGGTCTCGTTCTCGTCGTGCGCCTTAACCTTCTTGTTAGTGCGCATAATCTTGCCGTAGAGGGCGTGCTGCTTGCGGTCCTCGAGCTCGACAACGATGGTCTTGTCCATCTTGTCAGAGACAACGATGCCGGTGCGGGTCTTGCGAGCGCCCTTTTCCTTCTTAGTGTTCACGTTTGCCTCACTCATGATTAAGCCTCAGCTCCCGGAGCAACGGACAGGCCCAGCTCGCGCTCGCGCAGAACGGTGTAGATGCGGGCGATGTCGCGCTTAACCGTGCCGATGCGGCGGTTGTTGGTCAGCTGGCCAGTGGCCTTCTGGAAACGAAGGTTGAAGAGCTCTTCCTTCGCATCCTTCAGGCGGGTCTCCAGCTCAGCGTTGTCGAGCTCACGGAACTCGTGGGCGGGGGTACCGGTAGCCATTAGAACTGGTCCTCCTTCTTGATGATGCGGACCTTGCACGGAAGCTTCTGGCCAGCGCGGCGCAGGGCCTCGATGGCAACTTCGTCGTTCGGGTAGGTCATCTCGAAGAGGATGCGGCCCGGCTTAACGTTGGCAACCCACTTCTCGACGGGACCCTTACCGGAACCCATACGCACGCCGAGCGGCTTCTGGGTCAAGGGGCGGTCCGGGAAGATGTTGATCCACACCTTGCCACCGCGCTTAACGTGGCGGTTGATGGCAATACGTGCGGCCTCAATCTGGCGGTTGGTGATGTACGCCGGCTCGAGAGCCTGGATGGCGTAGTCACCGAAGTTGATGCGGTTACCGCCCTTGGACACACCCGAGCGGGTCGGGCGGTGCTGGCGACGGTACTTGACGCGCTTAGGAATCAGCATGGATTAGCCCTCCTGCTTCTGCTGTGCGCGCTGACGACGCTGGCCACCACGGCGTGAGCGACCGTTACGGTCACCGCGGCCACGGCCCTGCGCCGGAGCGTTCAGTTCGGACTCGCGCACGCCACCGACAACGTCACCCTTGTAGATCCACACCTTGATGCCGATGCGGCCGAAGGTGGTGTGGGCCTCTGCGGTGCCGTAGTCGATTTCGGCGCGAAGAGTGTGCAGCGGAACGCGACCCTCGTGGTAGCGCTCAACGCGAGACATTTCTGCACCGCCCAGGCGGCCGGACAGCAGAATCTTGATGCCCTTGACCTGCGGCTGGCGCATAGCGGACTGGATAGCCTTGCGCATTGCACGACGGAATGCGACACGGTTAACCAGCTGCTCCGCGATGGACTGTGCAACCAGGGTTGCGTTGGCGTCGACCTGCTTGACCTCGAGAATGTTGAGGGCAACCATCTTGCCGGTGAGCTTCTCCAGCTCGCGGCGGATGCGGTCAGCCTCAGCGCCGCGGCGGCCAATCACGATGCCCGGGCGGGCGGTGTGAATGTCCACGCGGACGCGGTCGCGGGTGCGCTCGATGACGACGTCGGCAATGCCGGCGCGGTCGAGGCCCTTCTCCAAGTACTCGCGGATCTTGATGTCTTCGGCTACGTAGTTTGCGTAGTCCTTATCGGCGTACCAGTGGGTCTTCCAGTCGGAAGTGATGCCCAAACGTAGGCCGTGAGGATGGATCTTCTGGCCCATTACTTGGCCCCTTCCTTCTGGCTCTCGACAACCACGGTGATGTGGCTGGTGCGCTTACGAATCATGAATGCGCGGCCCTGTGCGCGCGGCTGGAAACGACGCATGGTCGGACCCTCGTTGGCGTATGCCTCGGAGATGACCAGGGTGCGCGGATCCAGGCCGAAGTTATTCTCAGCGTTGGCAGCTGCGGATGCAACGACCTTGGCGACCGGCTCAGCGGCGCCCTGCGGAGCGTACTTCAGGATTGCAAGTGCCTCGGCTACGGACTTACCGCGGACCAAGTCGATGACGCGGCGTGCCTTCATCGGGGTAACGCGGACGTAGCGAGCCGTTGCGGATGCGGAGGTGATGGTGTCACTCATCGCTTATCGACGTCCCTTCTTGTCGTCCTTGACGTGACCCTTAAAGGTCTTGGTGGGTGCGAACTCACCGAGCTTGTGACCAACCATGGAGTCCTCGACGAACACCGGCACATGCTTGCGGCCGTCGTGGACGGCGAAGGTGTGACCGATGAAATCGGGCAGGATGGTGGAGCGGCGAGACCAGGTCTTGATGACCTGCTTGGTGCCGGCCTCGTTCTGAGCATCAACCTTGTTGAGGAGGTGCTCATCGACGAACGGGCCCTTCTTAAGGCTGCGTGGCATTGTTTACCTCCTCTTAGCGCTTCTTGTTCGGGCGACGACGGCGCACGATCATGTTGTTCGAGTAACGGTTCGGGTTGCGGGTGCGGCCTTCCTTGTGGCCCCACGGCGACACCGGGTGGCGACCACCCGAGGTCTTACCCTCACCACCACCGTGCGGGTGGTCGACCGGGTTCATAACGACACCGCGGACGGTCGGGCGGACGCCCTTCCAGCGCATACGGCCGGCCTTGCCCCAGCGGATGTTCATCTGGTCAGCGTTGCCAACCTCACCGACGGTGGCGCGGCAACGGATGTCGACGCGACGGATCTCAGAGGACGGCATACGCAGGATGGCGTACTTGCCCTCCTTACCCAGCAGCTGGATGGAAGCACCAGCGGAGCGAGCCAGCTTAGCGCCAGCGCCCGGCTTGAGCTCCACAGCGTGGATGGTGGTACCGGTCGGGATGTTGCGCAGCGGCAGGTTGTTGCCAACCTTGATATCTGCGTTCGCACCAGCCTCAACGATGGCACCCTGCTTCAGGCCCTTCGGGGCGATGATGTAACGCTTCTCGCCGTCTGCGTAGTGCAGGAGGGCGATGTTAGCGGTACGGTTCGGGTCGTACTCGATGTGAGCGACCTTTGCAGGGATGCCGTCCTTGTCGGTACGACGGAAGTCGATGAGACGGTAACGGCGCTTGTGGCCACCGCCGATGTGGCGGGTGGTGATGCGGCCGTAATTGTTACGACCACCAGTCTTGCTCAGCGGGCGCAGCAGGGACTTCTCCGGGGTCGAGCGAGTGATTTCCTCGAACTCGGACACGGAGGATGCGCGGCGACCCGGAGTTGTCGGCTTGTACTTACGAATAGCCATAATTCTTCCTTTTCCTTTCGGCTCTTCGGTGGGGCTTAAGCGCCTGCGCCGAAGACGTCGATGGAGTCGCTGCCTTCACGGAGCGTCACGTAGGCGCGCTTGGTGGACTTACGCTGACCGTAGCCGGCACGGGTGCGCTTGCGCTTACCTGCACGGTTGACGGTGTTGACGGAAGCAACCTTCACGCCGAAGATCTGCTCTACGGCATCTTTAATCTGGGTCTTGTTGGAGTCCGTGGAGACGTAGAACGTGTAGACGTTCTGCTCCATCAGGCCGTAGGACTTCTCGGACACAACCGGTGCGATGATGACGTCGCGCGGGTTAGCGAGCTTAGCCATTACTTCTCCTCCTTAGCTTCCTCGGCGGCGCCGGTGGCGCGCTCGACGAAGGTGTGCAGAGCCTCAACGGAGAACACAACGTCGTCCGAGTAGAGGACGTCGTAGGTGTTCAGCTGGCCGGCGTCCAAGATCTGGACGTTCGGCAGGTTGTTGGCGCTGCGGCGAGCATTAATGTCCTCGCGGCCGATGACCAGAAGAACGTTCTTGCGGTCGGTGAGGCGCTCGATGAAGGCCTTGGCCTGCTTGGTGGACGGGGTCTGACCCGGGACGAGCTCCTCGATGACGTGGATGCGCTCGTTACGTGCACGGTCAGACAGTGCGCCGTAGAGAGCAGCCTTGATCATGCGCTTCGGGGTGCGCTGGGAGTAGTCACGCGGGACCGGGCCATGCACGGTGCCGCCGCCGGTGTAGTGCGGAGCACGGATGGAACCCTGGCGGGCGCGGCCGGTGCCCTTCTGGCGGAACGGCTTGCGACCACCACCGCGGACCTCGCCGCGGGTCTTGGTCTTGTGGGTACCCTGACGAGCGGCAGCGAGCTGTGCGTTGACAACCTGGTGCATCAGAGCAATGGATGCCTCGGTGTCAAAGAGCTCGGCCGGCAACTCAACGGTGCCGTTGGTCTTACCGTCAGCGGTCTGGACGTCTAGCTTGAGGTTGCTCATGCGTGTGCACCGCCCTTCACTGCGGTCTTAACGGTGACGAGGCCACCGCGCGCACCCGGGATAGCACCCTTGATGAGCAGCAGGTTGGACTCGGCATCAATCTTCTGAATCTTCAGGTTCTGGGTGGTCACGCGGTCCTGGCCCATGCGGCCAGCCATGCGCTTACCCTTGAAGACGCGGCCCGGGAACGAAGCGCCACCGATGCCACCAACGCGGCGGTGAGCAGCCTGGTTACCGTGGGCAGCGCCCTGGCCTGCGAAGCCGTGGCGCTTCATGGCGCCAGCGTAGCCGTGACCCTTGGTGGTGCCGGTGACGTCGACGAAGGTCACGCCCTCGAAGATGTCCACCTTGACCTCCTGGCCGACCTCGTATGCGGAGGTATCGTCCATGCGGATCTCAGCGACGTAGCGGCGCGGGGTCACGCCAGCCTTCTTGAAGTGACCAGCGGCCGGCTTGTTGGCCTTGCGCGGGTCCTTCTCGCCGAAGGCAATCTGGATGGCGTTGTAGCCATCGGTTTCCTTGGTACGGATCTGGGTAACCACGCACGGGCCAGCCTCGACGACGGTCACCGGCACAACGCGGTTCTCCTCGTCGAAGACCTGGGTCATGCCGAGCTTGGTGCCCAGAATTCCCTTGATCTCGTTTTCACTCATTGTTTGTTCTCCACCAAATACGTTGTGTCGATCGCTTACTGAATATTCACGTCGACGCTTGCCGGAAGGTCGATGCGCATCAGGGCGTCAACGGTCTTCGGGGTCGGGTCGAGAATGTCGATGAGGCGCTTGTGAGTGCGCATCTCGAAGTGCTCGCGAGAGTCCTTGTACTTGTGCGGAGAACGAATAACGGCGTATACGTTCTTCTCGGTTGGGAGCGGCACCGGGCCGACAACACGAGCACCCGTACGGGTAACGGTCTCGACGATCTTCTTAGCAGAAGCGTCGATGGCCTCGTGGTCGTAGGCCTTCAGCCGAATGCGGATTTTTTGTCCCGCCACGCTTATCCTCTTCCTCGCTTCCCCACTTTCACATACCCGGCCTATCCGGGGCGTGAAGCGGTGGGAAATTGCTTCTCGATTTCTCTATAACGTTGTCCGGGCTGGAAGCCATGGCTCAACGCCAGTTGTCTGACTGTCATGACGACCACGAGAGTGACTTAAGGCAAAGCCCAGAGTGCAGTGCTCGTGACGGGGTACAAGACCCGTAGTCAAAGTAAATAGGAAGAAGACTGGGGCGTTAGATCACTATCGATCCGCAACCAAAGTCTTATTCATATACTGCCGCTGTTTATTTGCCATGCCCCTTCTCCGGTCCATCTTCTCGGGGGTGTCTCTGCTCAAGCGCGGACCTAGCCCGATCGGATGACCTTCGCGTGCAGCTCTGAAACGAACTCCACAACAAAGGTGTCATGTTCGCCTTACCAGCAACAACGCCCTACAAGCTTGCGCCTGCGGCTACGTTGCTGTGTTAAAGCAACCCCTGTATTTAAGCACGTAACCTCGCGTTTTCCAAACTCCTGCCGAAACAGTGGGTAACATCACGTTTTGGCCAAAGATTTCCTTCTCGCCGCCCCGCGTTCTGCATTCGGCGATAAGCTCGTGACGTAGGTACCAACTACACAACGAAAAGGATTGAGCATGGCTGAGAACACCACCCCCAAGGACGTTGCCGAGCAGAACACTCAGGCTGGCGACGCCACCCCGGCACCCGCACCGGAGCGCAACAAGAACCTGGAGACCGACTTCGGCACGACTCGCATCGATGACGTCGTCGTGTCCAAGATCGCCGGCATCGCCGCCCGCGAGGTTTCCGGTGTCGCTGCCCTCGGTGGCGGCGGCGCCCGCATGATGGGTTCCATCCGCGAATCCTTTGGTGCTTCCGAGGACGTGCGACAGGGCGTCACCGTCGAGGTGAATAACGGCACCGCTTCCATTGATATCGCCATCATCGCTGAGTACGGCGTGGCCATCCACGAGCTCGCCGAGGCCATCCGCCGCAACATCATGAATGCGGTCGAGCGCATGACCGGCCTGAGCGTGGACCGCGTTGACGTCGTCGTCCACGACGTCAAGCTGCCGAAGGAAGAGCAGGATTCCACCGAGTCAGCCCCGGCGGTTACCCAGGGCCAGGCATAACGTGGCCCCTGCCGAGCTGACCCCCTCCATCGCGCAGTCCATAGTGGCGGCGGTGACGGATCTGAGGGGCGTCGCCAAGCTCTCGCCCGGCCGGTTCGGGGAGGTCGCGCTCCTGTTTCCCGGTGAGCGCATACACGGCATCCGCCGCCCCACCCCGCAGGATGACACGCACCTGGAGCTGCACGTCGTCGTTGATGTCAGCGCCGGCGTTCCGCTCGCCGAGCTTGGTGCCGCCACCCGCACCACCGTCCGTAACACCTGGCCCGCGGCGCGCCGCGTGGACGTTGTCTTCGACGACGCGGTGTAGAGGAACCGACACACAGAACTAAAGGAAAACCATGAAGAACTACACCTCCCTCGGCGTGATTGCCGGCTTGGTTCTGGCCTTTTTCATCTACCTCGGCGTGTGGTACGTCGCGCTGGCGGTGCTGCTCGCCGCGGTCGGCGGCGTCATCGGCGCGCATTTCGACGGCCGCATTGACCTCACCGCGGTGTGGAAGGGCGTGGTCGGCCAGGATAGAGGCCGAGGCTAGTGAGCACCGATTCCACCGGGGTCGCCCTCGCCGGGCGGACCCGCTTTTCCCTGCGTGCGATGGAAAAGGTCATTAGCTCCGCCATTGCGAGCGTGCCGGGAACCGCGGCTGTCGACGCTAAGTTAGCCGGCCTCGCCGGCCGCGCTTTTCCGCGGGTGATGGCGCAGATGGACCCGGATACGCAGATGGTGGCGGTCGACGTCGACATTGCTGTGTACTGGCCCTCCCCCGTCACCGCAGTGGCGAAGGCCGTCCGCACGGCGATTCGGGAAGCCGTCCGCGATTTCACGGGCTTTCGTACCACCCGCGTCAACGTGACGGTCGCCGGCGCGGTCGCGGGCGAGCGCACGACCGCACTGGCGGTCGACACCCGCGCGCCGCTATCTCCGCAGATTCCCGCGATCGTTCCGGAACGTGCCCTGAAGCCGGTAGAGGTCTCACCGCACGCAAAGGTTCACCAGGTTGCGGTCCCCTCACCGGTGACGGTACGCGCGGTGACGGTGCCGGAGGCGGTGAAGGTGAGGGGCGTCGGCAAGCAGGCGGACGTTGAAGTGCGCACGGAAGGTTTCGGCCCTGGCGAGCACCGCTACGACGAGCTGCGCCCCGTTCGCACAGCCCCGCCGCAGCGGCTGCGCGCTGTCGCCACCCCCGCGCCCGTGGCCGTCCGTTCCGTACCGGCTCCGCGGGGATTCGCGCTGCGCCGCGTTGAGGCTCCCCGCCCCGTCCAGCCGCGGCGGGTTCAGGTCCCGCAGGCTGCTCCCCTGCGCACCCCGCACGCCGAGCCGCTCCAGCTACGCCCCATTGAGATTCGGCCTTCCGCCGAGTTCACACGCCGGGTCGACATTCCACGGCCGACGCCGCTGCGTGCCATCACTATCCGCGAAGGAGTCCATCATGAGTGAGAGCTCCCTTCCCGTTGGCTTTGGCCAGCGCCCAAAGGCATCCCCGCCGGCGCGCGGGTGGACCATCATCGTCGGCATCCTGCTGCTCGCCGCGGCCGTCGTCGCGGGGCGCGAAGCCTGGGTCGTGGGTGCCAAGGAGGGCGGTGTCTCGTGGCTACAGCCATTCATCGACGTGATGTCCACGCCGACTGTCGCCACCTGGATGCTGGTCGCCGGGGGCGTCGCCATCGTCGTCGGGTTGATTCTGCTGTGGGCGGCGTGCGCGCCGCGGAAGGCAATGCACGTGCAAATTGGGTCTGAGGACGCGTCGATGTGGCTGCGCGCGGTGGATATTGCCCGCGTGGCGTCGGCGACGGCGCGGCGGGTGCCGGGAACTGTAGCGGCGCGGAGTCGGGCGAAGATTTCACAAGGCCGCTCTCAGATCACGGTGACCGCGACGGGCGATACTGACGACGCTCAGCTCAAGGCCCGTGTCACTGAAGCCGTAACGGCGGCGCTTGCGGCGATTACTCCGCCCCCGGAGATCACCGTGGTGATTGAGAATGATGAGGAGGAGGTTGCCAATGTCTAAGACGCTCGCGGGTATAGACCGCACGATTCTCGCTGTCTTGGGGCTCCTGCTCATTGCGTTGGGCGCGTGGCCGATCCTTATACACTTCGAGGTCCCCTTCGCCACATATTTGGCGTCCTGGGTGGACCACGATACGTGGGCTGGCCTACCGGAACAGTCCTGGTGGCCGTATGCGCTGTGCTTGGCGACGATCATCTGCAGCCTCGCCGGCCTGTGGCTCGTCATTAGCAACCTGCGGCACCATCGGTTTAACGCGGTGCCCTCGGATGCCTCCGATGAGGAAGGCGCGATTAAAACGGAGATGTCTGCGATTGCGGGTGCGGTGGCGGATACCCTCGCGGCGGTAGAAGGCGTTGAGAAGGTTTCGCGGCTCGTGGCCTACGACCGCTCGCGGCCGACGCTGCAGTATGAGGTGTTGGCGGATCCTGATACACCCTTACTGCGTATCAAGGACGCCATTGAGGTCAATGACAGTGACTTCCGCGCTGCGTTTCCCGGCATGGATGTGGATACGCGGTACAAGGTCCACTTCACGAAGGTCCAGTCAGCCTAAGCGCAGCGCACGCGTTGCGCCTTTAAGCCCCTCACCTGAGGGGCTTTTCTCGTTCCGTCCCTCCCCACAGCTGCCGTTCCCCCAACCAATCCCTTTCCCTGCCCTTAGTCGGCGTTAACCCCGCCTCTGAGCAGGAATTTTGCCCGTTCCGGTTGCGGGGCCCAGGGTGCTGTTTTAGTCTCTGTGCTCATGGGGGATATTGAAACCTACATCCGCCTTCGCAACTCGGGGATTGCGCTGGTGGAAAACATACCCAGCGCACCCGACGAGCTCCGCACGCTCGGAGCGGATGCCTCCGATGCCGCCGAACTAGCACGCCTTAACCAGGTGTACTTCGGCCCCACCCGCTTTAGCGGCAAACAACGCAAAGCCC